>NZ_JBEXYS010000013.1:0-200371 GCF_040631045.1 Streptomyces sp. NPDC005706
CCGCTCTCCCGATGTGTGCGCCGCTCCCCCACACCCGCCGGACGGCCCCCCCCGCGCGGGGGGAGGGCCGTCCGGCGTATGCGGGCCCGCTCAGGCGCCCGTGAAGCGGCGCACGCCCGACGGCGTCACCACCGCGTGCACCGGCCGGTCGTGGGCCTGCGCCGGGACCCGGTCGACGACCTCCGTGTCGTACAGCAGCACCACCAGCGCGGGCCCCGCACCCGCGCGCTCCAGACGCGCGAGCACCCGGTCGTACGACCCGCCGCCGCGCCCCAGGCGCATCCCGCGCGCGTCCACCGCGAGCCCGGGCAGCAGCACGGCGTCCGCGCCGGTCACGGCGGCCGGGCCGAGACGCTCGCCGGAGGGCTCGAACAGGGCCATTTTTCCGCCATGTTGAATTCGCGCGAGGGAGTCCGGACCGGTGTACTCCCCCCAGTCCAGATCGTTGTCGGGCAGGAGGGCGGGGAGCAGGACGCGCACGCCTCGCGCGCGCAGGGCGTCCAGCAGGGCGAGCGTGCCGGGCTCCGTGCCGACGGAGACATAGGCCGCCACCGTGCGCGCACCCGCCAGTTCGGGCAGCTCCAGCGCGCGCCCGGCCAGCGCTTCGCCCGCCGCCCGGACGACATCCTCCGTCAACCTGTTCCTCACCGCGAGGAACTCCCGCCGCAATGTCCGCTTGTCAGGCTCGGCCGTGCGTCCGTCGTGTACCACTGGTCGTTCCGCACCCCTTTCTCAATGTGCTCATATGAGTGCCAATTGAACCGGAGCCACGGATTCCTTACAAAGGCACCGGATAAGGTTGCGGACATGACTCAGTCGCACCCCAGGATCAGCAAGGCTGTCATTCCCGCAGCAGGCCTCGGCACCCGGTTCCTGCCGGCCACCAAGGCCACTCCCAAGGAGATGCTGCCGGTCGTGGACAAGCCGGCGATCCAGTACGTGGTCGAGGAGGCCGTGTCGGCGGGGCTCGACGACGTCCTCATGATCACCGGACGCAACAAGCGTCCCCTCGAGGACCACTTCGACCGCAACTACGAGCTCGAATCGGCGCTCGGGAAGAAAGGCGACGCCGAGCGGCTCGCGAAGGTGCAGGAGTCCAGCGACCTGGCCACCATGCACTACGTGCGCCAGGGCGACCCCAGGGGCCTCGGCCACGCCGTTCTGTGCGCGGCCCCGCACGTCGGCCAGGAGCCCTTCGCCGTGCTCCTCGGCGACGACCTGATCGACCCCCGCGACCCGCTGCTCCAGCGCATGATCGAGATCCAGGAGCAGCACGGCGGCAGCGTGATCGCGCTCATGGAGGTCGCGCCCGAGCAGATCCACCTCTACGGCTGCGCGGCCGTGGAGGGCACCCCCGACAGTGACGTGGTCAAGGTGACCGGGCTGGTCGAGAAGCCGGACCCGGCCGACGCCCCCTCCCACTACGCGGTCATCGGCCGTTACGTCCTCGACCCGCACGTCTTCGACATACTCCGCAAGACCGAGCCCGGCCGCGGCGGCGAGATCCAGCTCACCGACGCCCTCCAGCAGCTCACCGAGGACGAGAAGGTCGGCGGCCCGGTGCACGGCGTCGTCTTCAAGGGCCGCCGCTACGACACCGGCGACCGTGGCGACTACCTGCGTGCCATTGTCAGACTGGCGTGCGAACGTGAGGATCTGGGCCCGGACTTCCGGACCTGGCTCCGCAGTTACGTAGCCGAGGAGATGCAGCAACGTTGAGCAGCGCCGCGACCCGCCCCGCCGGCCCGGACGACCTGTGGTCGGTGGACGACCACCTGGAGGACGTCCTCGGCAGCGTCCGCCCCCTCGAACCCATCGAGCTGCAACTGCTCGACGCCCAGGGCTGCGTCCTGGTCGAGGACATCACGGTGCCGGTCTCCCTGCCGCCGTTCGACAACAGCTCCATGGACGGGTACGCGGTACGGGTCGCGGATGTCGCGGGCGCCACCGAGGAGTTCCCGGCCGTCCTCGAGGTCGTCGGGGACGTCGCCGCGGGTCCGGGCCAGCCGGTGCGGGTCGGGCCCGGCCAGGCCGTCCGCATCATGACCGGGGCGCCGCTGCCGCCCGGCGCCGAGGCCGTCGTGCCCGTCGAGTGGACCGACGGCGGGCTCGGTGAGGGGCCCGTCACCGGGATGCGGGCGCGGAGTCTGGCACCGGAGGGCGGCGAGGGGCAGGTGCGCGTGCACCGCCCCGCCGAGGCACGCGCGCACGTGCGGGCCAAGGGAAGCGACGTGAAGGCCGGCGACCTGGCCCTGGAGGCAGGGACGGTCCTCGGCCCGCCGCAGCTCGCGCTGCTCGCCGCGGTCGGCCGGGGCACGGTACGGGTGCGCCCGCGCCCGCGCGTGGTCGTGCTGTCCACGGGCAGCGAACTCGTCCAGCCCGGCGAGGCGCTGGCGAACGGCCAGATCTACGACTCCAACAGCTTCGCCCTCACCGCGGCCGCCCGGGACGCGGGCGCCATCGCCTACCGGGTGGGCGCCGTCGCCGACGACGCCGACACCCTCCGGTCCACCATCGAGGACCAGCTCGTCCGCGCCGACCTGGTGGTCACCACGGGCGGGGTGAGCGTCGGCGCGTACGACGTCGTCAAGGAGGCGCTGTCCTACGCCGGGGACGCGGACGAGCCGGGCAGCGGGGTGGAGTTCCGCAAGCTCGCCATGCAGCCCGGCAAGCCCCAGGGCTTCGGCTCCATCGGCCCCGACCACATCCCCCTGCTGGCCCTGCCCGGCAACCCGGTGTCCTCGTACGTCTCCTTCGAGCTGTTCGTCCGGCCCGCCATCCGCACCCTGATGGGTCTCGAGGACGTCCACCGGCCCCGCGTCAGGGCCACCCTGACCGCGGACGGGCCGCTGCGCTCGCCCAAGGGGCGACGGCAGTTCCTGCGCGGCAGCTACGCCGACGGCACGGTGCGCCCGGTGGGCGGCGCCGGCTCCCATCTGGTCGCGGCGCTGGCGCATGCCGACGCGCTGATCGTCGTCCCCGAGGACGTGGAGTCCGTCGAGCCGGGCACCGAGCTGGAGGTCGTGCTGCTCGGCTGAGCGCCCCCCCAGGGGCCTGGCCCGGTGCCCGGCCCGGCTTGGCGGTACCGTGTCGCGCACAGCAGGCCCGTGCACCGCACCGCGACGGGCCCGGACCGGGAGCGCCACACAGCATGACTGAGCCTTCCCGGGGGGACACCCCCGGAGCCGCCGCACAGGACCGACTGACGCACATCGACGCGGCGGGCGCGGCCCGCATGGTCGATGTGTCCGGCAAGGACGTGACCGCCCGCACCGCGCGCGCGAGCGGCCGGGTCCTGGTGTCACCCCGGGTGGTCGAGCTGCTGCGCGGAGAGGGCGTCCCCAAGGGCGACGCCCTGGCCACCGCGCGCATCGCGGGCATCATGGGCGCCAAGCGCACCCCGGACCTGATCCCGCTGTGCCACCCGTTGTCGGTGTCCGGTGTGAAACTGGACCTGTCGGTCGCGGACGACGCCGTGCGGATCGAGGCCACCGTCAGGACGACGGACCGCACGGGCGTCGAGATGGAGGCCCTCACCGCGGTGACGGTCGCCGCGCTCACCGTGATCGACATGGTCAAGGCGGTCGACAAGGGAGCGGTCATCACGGACGTACGGGTCGAGGAGAAGACGGGCGGCAAGTCGGGCGACTGGAGCCGGGCATGAGCGCCGGGCCGTACCGCGCGCTGGTCGTCACCGCCTCCAACCGCGCCGCCGCCGGGGTCTACGAGGACAAGGGCGGCCCGCTGATCGCCGAGGGCCTCGCGGGCTTCGGCTTCGCCGTGGACGGCCCGCGGGTCGTGCCCGACGGGGACCCGGTGGCGGCGGCGCTGCGGGAGGCCGTGGCGGCCGGTTACGACGTGGTCGTCACCACCGGCGGCACCGGCATCTCGCCCACCGACCGCACACCCGAGGCGACCCGTCAGGTGATCGACCGCGAGGTGCCGGGCATCGCCGAGGCCATCCGGGCGTTCGGACGGGAGAAGGTGTCCACCGCCGCGCTCTCCCGCGGACTGGCCGGAGTGGCGCAGGGGACGCTGATCGTCAATCTGCCGGGTTCCAGCGGCGGGGTGCGGGACGGGCTCGCCGTCCTGGAGCCGCTGCTGGTCCACGCCGTCGACCAGATCCGCGGCGGTGACCACCCCAGACCCGGTGCCGGCAGTGGGGGTGCGAGCTGAATAGCCCGTCCTGGCCCGTCGTGCTGGCGGACGGCGATGTCGTCCTCCGGCCGATAAAGCTGCGCGACCAGCGGGTCTGGCGCGAGGTCAACCGGCGCAACCGCGACTGGCTGCGCCCCTGGGAGGCGACCATCCCGCCGCCCACCCCCAGCGGTCCGATCACCCACCGGCCGACCTACCGGCAGATGGTCCGGCACCTCAGGTCCGAGGCCAACGCGGGCCGGATGCTGCCGTTCGTCATCGAGTACCAGGGACAGCTCGTCGGGCAGCTGACGGTCGCCGGGATCACCTGGGGGTCGATGTGCTCGGGTCACGTCGGCTACTGGGTGGACGAGGGGGTGGCCGGACGCGGGGTGATGCCCACGGCGGTCGCGCTCGCGGTCGACCACTGTTTCCGCACCGTCGGTCTGCACCGCGTCGAGGTCTGCATTCGCCCCGAGAACCGGCCCAGCCGCCGGGTCGTGGAGAAACTCGGATTCCGCGAGGAGGGGCTGCGGCCGCGTTATCTGCACATCGACGGGGCCTGGCGCGACCACCTCGTCTACGCGCTCACGGCGGAGGAGGTGCCCGACGGCCTGCTCGCGCGCTGGCAGCGGGCACGATCCGAGCGGGGACGGCGGGAGAACACCCCGAGGAATCCCGCCTGACCCTGAAATTGAATACATGTTCGAAATTGATCGCCCGGGGGTCGCCTCGAGGCATTCAATTCGCGACTTCTCACGGTCCACTGATCACACCGGTCGCAAAAAAAGCTCGAAATATCAGCCAGATCGTGCGACACACCGGCCCAATTGGCGGATGGCCCCACGCAAACCCCTCTACCGTGTGAGACGTGAGCAGCAGCGGCCTCATCTACGCAGTCATCGTCGGGGCCTGGGCCGCCTACTTGGTGCCGATGTGGCTCCGTAGGCAGGACGAGCTGAACGAGGCCCGTCCGACGGAACGCTTCAGCACCGCCATCCGGCTGCTGTCCGGACGGGCGGGTATGGAGCGCCGGTACGCCAAGGACCTGCGGGCGCGCTCCGCCGAGGAGGGGGAGCCGGACGCCGGTGACCCGGACGCCGCCACCGACTCGGTGGACGTCCGGTCCTTCGCCATGCCTCCGACCCGCCGTCAGGTACGCGCCGACGTCGAACCGGAGCCGGCGGACCGGGCGGAACCCGAGCGCGACCGGCCCGGCACCCCGGCGCCCAAGTCGCCCCCCGCCACGCCCAAATCGTCGCCCGCGCCGAAGTCCGCGTCCGCGACCGGCTCCGTCCCCGTGCCCGCACAGGCACGGGTGCCCGCCCCGCGGAACACGGCCGCGGCACAGGCGGCCGCGGCGCGTGCCCGGCGCTCGAAGGTGCTCGCGCGCCGTCGGCGCACCACCGTGATGCTCTTCATCGCCTTCACCGCCGGTGCCATCGTCGCCGCCGTCGGCGGCCTCGCCTTCCTCTGGGCGCCCGGCGTGCCCGCCCTCATGCTCAGCGGCTACATCGCGTACCTGCGTACGCAGGAGCACCGCCGCTTCACGTACCAGATGGACCGCCGCCGCGCCGAGGACGCCGCCCGCAGCCTGCGCGAGCGCCAGCCGCGCCGGCACGCGCCCCTGGACGCGGACCCGGCCGCCGGCGAACCGGACGAGGAGCCGGCGACCGGAACCGACACCGGCATGTCCGTGCTCGCCGCCGACCGCCGCGCCCTCGTCGAGCAGACCGACCACGCCGAATGGGTCGACCAGCAGCGCGAGCGGCAGCGCCGGCCCGGCCACGGGGACAGCTGGGACCCGGTACCGGTGCCACTGCCCACCTACGTGACCGCACCGGTGGCGCCCAGGGCCACCGCCGACGTCGACCTCGGCGCGCCCGACACCTGGAGCTCGGCGCGCTCGGGCCCCCTGGTGCCGGAGCAGGACGGCCACGCGCCGGACGCCGAGGCGGACCGGGCGGCCGCCGAGCGCGAGCCGGCCGACGGCCGCGGTGACTCCGTCCCGCCCGCCCGGTCCCGCTCGCGCGGGGCGGCCTCCGGCACGGCTTCCGCACGCCGGACGCGCGAGCGCGGACGCACCCCGCTCTTCGACCAGTACGAGGACGGCGACCGTCCGCGCGCGGCCAACGAGTGACAGCGGCCACGCCCCCGGAAGTCCGCCTCTGACCAGTCAGGGAACGGATTTCCAAGCACCCCGACGGGGATGCTAGAGTTTCACTCGTTGCAAGGGCCTGTGGCGCAGTCCGGTAGCGCACCTCGTTCGCATCGAGGGGGCCAGGGGTTCAAATCCCCTCAGGTCCACGCATCATGAAGCCCCAGTCGGCGAAAGCCGACTGGGGCTTCATCGCGTTCACAGCCGCTTCGCGTAGCAGAGGCTCTCCTCGTGGTGGCGGTAGTAGCCGAACTTGGCGCAGGGCTCGTAACCGCTCGACGCGTACAGGGCGATGGCCTCCGGCTGCTTGGTGCCGGTCTCCAGGACCATGCGGACGCGTCCGGCCATGCGGGCGTCCTCCTCCAGGGCCGCGAGAATGCGGCGGGCGAGGCCGACACCGCGCATCTCCTCGACGACGAACATGCGCTTGAGCTCGGCGTCGCCGTCCTCGTTGCCCTCGCCGTTGCTGTCCTGACTGCGCCAGCCGCCGGTGGCGACCGGCCGGTCGCGCTCGTCGTACGCGATCAGGTACGCGCCGCGGGGCGGGTCGAAGTCGGTGGCGTCGAGCACCGTGGCGTCGCCGCCGTCGCCATAGCGCAGGTGGTACTCCTCCTGGACGACGTCGTTGAGCTTGACGGCGTCGGGGTGGTCGAAACGAACGCGGCGTATATTCATGCTGGGCATCGTACTTCTATGCATAGGGGAAAACTGACCTCGACCAGTGTGCCGGTATCGTGCCCTGGTGCTGACTGTGACCTCGGTGAACGTGTCCAGACCGAGGTCGGCCAAGAGGTCGAGGAGAGTGTTTTGCTGACGGTGACCTCGGTGAACGTGAACGGACTGCGGGCCGCCGCCAAGAAGGGCTTCGTGGAGTGGCTCGCCCAGACCTCCGCGGACGTCGTCTGTCTGCAGGAGGTGCGCGCCGAGCCGCACCAGCTTCCCGAGGAGGTCCGGCAGCCCGACGGCTGGCACGTCGTGCACGCCCCGGCCGCCGCGAAGGGGCGCGCGGGCGTCTCGCTGTACACCCGCCGCGAACCCGACCGCGTCCGCATCGGCTTCGGCTCGGCCGAGTTCGACGGCGGCGGGCGGTACGTGGAGGCCGACCTGCCCGGTGTCACCGTCGCCTCCCTCTACCTCCCCTCCGGCGAGGTCGGCACCGAGCGCCAGGACGAGAAGTTCCGCTTCATGGACGAGTTCCTGGTCCACCTCAAGGGGCTGCGGGAGCGGGCCGCCGCCGACGGGCGCCACGTGGTGGTCTGCGGCGACTGGAACATCGCCCACCAGCGGGCCGACCTGAAGAACTGGCGCGGCAACACCAAGAACTCCGGCTTCCTCCCCGAGGAGCGGGACTGGCTCACCCGGGTCCTCACCGCCGAGGACGGCGGCTACGTGGACGTCGTACGCGCCCTGCACCCGGACGTGGAGGGCCCGTACTCGTGGTGGTCGTACCGGGGGCGGGCCTTCGACAACGACACGGGATGGCGGATCGACTACCACCTGGCCACGCGGGGGCTCGCGGACCGGGCGGTCAAGGGGTTCGTCGAGCGCGCGGCCACGCACGCCGAGCGGTGGAGCGACCACGCGCCGGTGACCGCCGTCTACGACCTCTAGGGGCCTGTGGCGGCCCGCTCAGCCCCGTTTGCTGATCCGCCGGTCCAGGGCCAGGGAGAGTTCCGCCTCCACGACGCTGCGGGCCAGGGGGCGCAGGCGGTGGAGGTCCTCCTCGGGGGCGTGGCGGAGGATCATGTCGGTGAACAGGGTGGCGAGGGCGTCGGCGTGCTCGCGGACGCGTTTGCCGGCCGCCAGGACCTCCGCCAGGGGTATGCCCTCGCGGACCAGGGCGGAGGAGACGTCCAGCAGGCGGCGGCTGATGTGGACGATCTCGTCGCCGTCGGTGCCCAGATAGCCGAGGTCCATGGCGGCGGCCAGGTTCTCCGGGGTGACCTCGCCCTCGAAGCGGGCGGCGAGTTCCTCGGGGGTGAGGCGGACCGGCTCCTCCTCGGTGGGGGTGCCCACGCCGAGGACGTCGGCGACGTCGCGGCCCTGGTCGAGGGCCTCCGCGAGTTCCGCGATGCCGGTGAGGGTGTGGCCGCGCTCCAGGAGCGCCGCGATGGTGCGCAGGCGGGCCAGGTGGTGGTCGTCGTACCAGGCGATGCGGCCCTCGCGGCGGGGTGGCGGGATCAGCTTGCGTTCACGGTAGAAGCGCAGGGTGCGCACGGTGATGCCGGCCAGACGGGCCAGTTCCTCCATGCGGTACTCGCGTGCCCCGCCGCCCTGCTCGACCTCGTGTCCGCCGTCGTCCGTCACGGTCGCAGCCTATGTTGTACCGCCGGTAACTTTCCCTTTCTCACCCCCTACCGCTCGGTACGCCGCTGCTCTACAGTCCCATTGCGCCAGTGTTCACTGGCAGAGTCCAAGGCGATGCGTGGAGGCTTCGGGATGGCCGAGCACGAGCATGTACGGGTGGCGGTGATCGGGTCCGGGTTCGGCGGACTGGGGGCCGCGGTGCGGCTGCGCCGCGAGGGGATCACCGACTTCGTCGTCCTGGAGCGGGCCGACAGTGTCGGCGGCACCTGGCGGGACAACAGCTACCCCGGGTGCGCCTGTGACGTGCCCTCCCATCTGTACTCCTTCTCCTTCGCGCCCAACCCCGACTGGCCGCGCACCTTCTCCGGGCAGGAGCACATCCGCGCCTATCTGGAGCACGTCGCCGACGTCTTCGGGCTGCGCCCGCACATCCGCTTCGGCGCCGAGGTGAAGCTGATGCGCTGGGACGGCGAGCGGCTGCGGTGGGAGATCGAGACCGCGCGGGGCACGCTCACCGCAGACGTGGTCGTCTCCGCCACCGGGCCGCTGTCCGACCCGAAGATGCCCGAGATCCCGGGGCTCGAGTCCTTCCCCGGCAAGGTGTTCCACTCGGCCCGCTGGGACCACGACTACGATCTGCGCGGCAAACGGGTCGCCATGGTCGGCACCGGCGCCTCCGCCATCCAGATCGTGCCCGCCATCCAGCGCCAGGTCGGCCGGCTCACCCTCTTCCAGCGCACCCCGCCGTGGGTGATGCCGCGCATGGACCGCGCCATCAGCGCGGCCGAACGCCGGCTGCACCAGGCGCTTCCGTTCACCACCCGGCTCAGGCGCGGGATGCTGTGGGGCATCCGGGAGCTCCAGGTGCAGGCGTTCACCAAGCACCCCGACGAACTCGGCCTGGTCGAGCGGCTCGCCAAGCGCAACATGGCCCGCGCGGTGAAGGACCCGGCGCTGCGCGCCAAGCTCACCCCCGGCTACCGCATCGGCTGCAAGCGGATCCTGCTGTCCAGCGAGTACTACCCGGCCCTGGCCCGGCCCAATGTGGACGTCGTCGCGAGCGGGCTCAGCGAGATCCGCGGCTCCACCGTCGTCGCGGCCGACGGCAGCGAGGCGGAGGTCGACGCGATCATCTTCGGCACGGGCTTCCACGTCACGGACATGCCCATCGCCGAGCGGGTGGTCGGGGCGGAGGGCGTCACGCTCGCCGAGACCTGGAAGGGCGGCATGCGGGCGCTGCGCGGCGCCTCGGCCGCCGGGTTCCCGAACTGGATGACGATCATCGGGCCCAACACCGGCCTCGGCAACTCCTCGATGATCCTCATGATCGAGTCCCAGCTCAACTACATGGCGGACTACCTGCGCCAGCTCGACGTGCTCGGCGGCCGCGCCGCCCTGGACGCGCGGCCCGCCGCCGTCGACGCCTGGAACCACAAGGTCCAGGAGCGCATGAAGCGGACCGTGTGGAACACCGGCGGCTGCACGAGCTGGTACCTCGACCCGAGCGGCCGCAACACCACCATCTGGCCCGGTACGACGGCGGAGTTCCGGCGCGCGACCCGGCGGGTGGACCTGGCGGAGTACGAGGTCGTCCGGCAGCCCGGCGCCCGGGCCGCCGAGGCCGGTCCGGTGGCGGGACGGCAGAGCGAGGCCGCCGTATGAGCCGGATCACCGCGGTGGCCTCCGGCCCCTACGCCCCGCCGGTGCCGGACCGCGTCCTCACCGTGGTCTCCGCCGACGGTGCCCGGCTGCACGCCGAGGTGCACGGCCCCGAGGACGCGCCCCCCGTCGTCCTCTCCCACGGCTGGACCTGTTCGACCGCGTTCTGGGCGGCGCAGATCCGGGAGCTGGCGGCCGACCACCGGGTGATCGCCTACGACCAGCGGGGGCACGGGCGCAGTCCGGCTAGCCGCGCCTGCACCACCGAGGCGCTCGCCGACGACCTCGAGGCGGTGCTCGCCGAGACCCTCGCGCCCGGGGAGAAGGCGCTGGTCGTCGGCCACTCCATGGGCGGGATGACGGTCATGGCCGCCTCCGCGCGTCCCCGCTTCCGTGAACACGCCGCGGCCGTCCTGCTGTGCAGCACCGGCAGCTCCCGGCTGGTCGCCGAGGCGCGTGTGGTACCGCTGCGCGCCGGGCGGGCACGCACCTGGCTCACCGGGCGCGTGCTCAGCTCCCGCGCCCCGCTCGGGCCGGTCACGCCGCTGGCGATGCGGGTCCTCAAGTACGGCACCATGGGCGCCGGTTCGGCCCCGCACATGGTGGAGGCGTGCGCGCGGATCGTGCACGCCTGCCCGCGCACCGTGCGTCACGCCTGGGCGGGCATGCTGGCGGCGCTCGACCTCGACCACGGGGTACGGGAGTTGCGCGTGCCCACCGCGGTGGTACACGGCGCCGCCGACCGGCTGACGCCCGTGGCGCACGCCCACGCGCTGGTCGCCGCGCTGCCCCGGTGTCTCGGTCTCACCGAGCTGCCCGGCGTCGGCCACATGTCTCCCGTCGAGGCCCCGGAGCGGGTGACCGGGAGAATCCGGGAGCTCGTCACCACCTACGTCACGGGGGACGCCCCCGTCTCCCGTTCCACCGTCGTGCAGCAGATCAAGGAGGGCGCATGAGCAGGGTCAGCCTCGAAGGACAGGTCGCCGTCGTCACCGGAGCGGCGCGCGGCGTCGGCGAGTTGCTCGCCCGCAAGCTCTCCGCACGCGGTGCCAGGGTCGCGCTGGTCGGCCTGGAGGAGGACGCGCTCAAGGAGGTCTCCGGGCGGCTGCACAGCGAGAGCGCGCACTGGTACGCCGACGTCACCGACCACGAGGCGATGAGCCGGGTGGCGCAGGAGGTGAAGGCGCGCTTCGGCAAGGTCGACATCGTCGTCGCCAACGCCGGTGTGGCGACCGGGGGGCCCTTCATCGACTCCGATCCGGAGGCCTGGCGGCGGGTGATCGAGGTGAACCTGATCGGTTCGGCGGTCACGGCCCGCGCGTTCCTGCCGGTGCTGGTCGAGAGCCGGGGCTATCTGCTGCAGATCGCCTCGCTCGCCGCGATCACCCCGGCGCCGATGATGTCGGCGTACTGCGCCTCCAAGTCGGGTGTGGAGGCGTACGCGCACAGTCTGCGGGCCGAGGTCGGCTACCAGGGCGTCCGGGTGGGCGTCGGGTACCTGTCCTGGACCGACACCGACATGGTGCGCGGCGCCGACCAGGACGACGTGATGCGGGAACTGCGGCAGCGGCTGCCGTGGCCGTCGAACAAGACGTACCCGCTGGGCCCGGCGGTGGACCGGATCGTCGCCGGCATCGAGCGGCGTTCGGCGCATGTGTACGGGCAGTGGTGGCTGCGCGGCATGCAGGGTGTGCGCGGCTATCTGCCCGCGCTCATCGGCACGGTGGGCCAGCGGGAGATGCGGCGGTTCGCGCCACGGCTCCAGGGGATGCGCTCCGGGCTCGTCGGCGCAGGTGGGGAGGCCGATGAGGCGGCCCGGGCTACGCAGCGTAACTGATCGACATGCGCAGCGTGTTGGGTCGTGTGAATCTGGTCGAGGCCCCAGCGGGGGCCGAAACCCCACCCACTTCGGGAGTGAACCCACATGGGTATGAAGGACCAGTTCAGCGAGAAGACCAACGTCCGGCAGGACCAGGCCCGCGAGAAGGTCGGCCAGGCCCGGGAGAAGGCCGGTCAGGGTCAGCGCGGCCCGCAGCAGGGCCAGCACGGGCAGCAGCACGGGCAGCAGCAGGGTCAGCGTGGCCACCAGCAGCCTGAGCGGGGCCGTCAGAACATGCGCGACACCGAGGAGTCGGAGCGGGAGATGGACGACCGCTTCGACGCCGACTACGACGCGTAACGCTGCGCGGGCTTCGGCCGGTTCGGCAGCTTGGGGTGCCCTCCGATCTTTCGGGGGGCACCTTGCTGTGTTCGGGGGCGGGGTGTCGGGGGTGCGTCGTCCGGTGCGGGTGGGTGGGGGCTTGTCGCGCAGTTCCCCGCGCCCCTTAAGAGATTGCGGTGGGGGCTTGTCGCGCAGTTCCCCGCGCCCCTGAAGGCTTGCGCAGTTCCCCGCGCCCCTGAAAGCTCGCGCAAGTTCCCCGCGCCCCTAGGTGGTGGGTCTTGGGGGGAGGGTGGGGCGGGGGGTGTTGGGGACGTCGGAGTAGTCGGGGGGTTCCGCTGCGGGGTTGGTCTGGAGGAGTTCCAGGGCCAGTTGGATCGCGTCGTCGAGTTGGGCGTGGCGGCCCTCGGCCCAGTCGAGCGGGGTGCGCAGGATCTCCAGGTCCGGGGTCACGCCGTGGTTCTCCACGGACCAGCCGTAGGCGTCGAACCAGGCCGCGTTCATCGGGACCGTGATCACCGTGCCGTCGCCGAGCCGGTGCCGGCCGGTCATGCCGACCACTCCGCCCCAGGTGCGCTGGCCGACGACCGGACCCAGCTTGAGCAGCTTGAAGGCGGCGGTGATCATGTCGCCGTCGGAGGAGGTCGCCTCGTCGGCGAGGGCCACGATCGGGCCCCGGGGCGCGTTCGAGGGGTACGACACCGGCTGCGCGTTGCGGGTCAGGTCCCAGCCGAGGATCGTACGGCTCAGGGTCTCGATGACGAGTTCGCTGATGTGCCCGCCCGCGTTGCCGCGCACGTCCACGATCAGCGCGGGCCGGGACACCTCCATGCGCAGGTCCCGGTTGAACTGGGCCCAGCCGGAGCCGCCCATGTCGGGGATGTGCAGGTAGCCGCACCGGCCGCCGCTCAACTCGCGGACGACCTCGCGGCGTTTGGCCACCCAGTCCTGGTAGCGCAGCGGCCGCTCGTCGATGAGCGGCACGATGGCGACCCGCCGGGCCCGCCCCGGCTCGCCCGGCGGCGGGGTGAACGTCAGCTCGGTCGTCGTCCCGCCCGAGCCCGCGAGCAGCGGGTACGGCCCGGTCACCGGATCGACGGGGCGGCCGTCCACGTGGGTCAGTACGGCGCCCTCCCGGATGCCCGTGCCGGCCAGCGGCGAGCGGGCCTTGGAGTCGGAGGAGTCGCCGGGCAGGATGCGCTTGACCGCCCAACCGCCGTCCCGTTCGACCAGGTTGGCGCCGAGCAGGCCCTGCCAGCGCTGGTAGTGGGGCGGGCCCTCGTTGCGGCGGGCGGCGGTGACGTAGGCGTGCGAGGTGCCCAGCTCGCCGAGGACCTCGCGCAGCAGGTCGGCGAAGTCGTCGGGGGAGGCGACCTGTTCGACCAGCGGCCGGTACTGGTCGAGCACCCCGTCCCAGTCGATGCCGCACATTCCGGGGTCCCAGAAGTAGGCGCGGATGAGACGGCCGGCCTCGTCGTAGGCCTGGCGCCATTCGGCGGGCGGATCGGCGTGGTGCACGATGCGGCGCAGGTCGATCCAGACGGTCGTGTCGGCGTCGCCGGGCTCGGTCGACGGCACCGCGCGCAGGTCTCCCTCGTCGACCACCATCAGCCGGGTCGCGTCCCCGCTCACCGCGAACCAGTCCAGGTGGTCGACCAGTTCGGACTTCTTGGCCTTGGCGATGTTGAAGTACTCGAGCGTCGGCCGGCCGCTGATGTCCGCCGGGTTGGCGAAGGTCTCGCCGAGCGCCCCGGAGATGGGCCAGCGCAGCCAGACCAGGCCCCCGCCGGCCACCGGGTACAGCGCGGAGTACTTGGAGGCGACGACCGGGAACGGGGTCACCCGGTTCTCCAGGCCCTCCACCTCCACGGTCACCGCGCCGCCCTCGCCGCCGCCCTCGTCCTCGAGCGGGTCGAGCCCCCCGGCGGCCGGTCGGCCCTCGGGGTTCAGGGCGAACGGGGAGGGGGTCGCCGAGGAGAGCGGGACCAGGTACGGGCGGCAGCCCAGCGGGAAGGACAGGTCGCCGGTGTGGACGTCGTACACCGGGTCGAAGCCGCGCCAGGACAGGAAGGCGAGGTAGCGGCCGTCGCGGGTGAAGACGGGGTTCTCGTCCTCGAAGCGGCCGTTGGTGACGTCCACGACGTGCCGGTCCTTGATGCGGGCCAGCTTGATCTGCCGCAGCGAGCGGCCGATCCCCGGGTGGGACCAGGTGATCCAGGAGCCGTCGGGGGAGAAGGCGAGGTCGCGTACGGGACCGTTGGCGGACCGGATCAGCTCGGTGACCCGGCCGTCCGGGACCGCGGCGGCCCCGCCGCCGGAGTTCCCGGAGTTCCCGGAGTTCCCGGAGTTCCCGGAGTCCGCGGAGTCCGCGGAGTCGTTCCCGGCCCACGCCGGGCCCTCGTCGGCGGTCCCTGCCGCTCCCTCGGCCGCCTCGTCGTCCGTGACGTCGATCAGCAGCAGCCGTCCGTCGTGGGAGGCGACGGCCAGCCGTTCGCCCAGCGGGTCGGACACCATCTCCAGGACCCGCCCCAGCTCGCCCCGGCCCAGCCGGTGTGTGGCGCGGTCGCCGGAGGCACGGGGGAGCCGGGCGATCTCGACGGCGTCCTCGCCCTCGGCGTCCGTCACGTACGCCACCTGCCCGGTGGAGCCGAGCATCTCCGGCAGCCGCACCCGGACCCCGGGCGTGTCCGTGATCGTGCGGGACGGGCCGTCCCGGTGGGTGAGCCAGTACAGGCTGCCCCGGACGACGACCGCGCTGGCCCGCCCGGTCTCGTCCACGGAGATGCCGTCCACGTGCTGGGCGGCCGGCACCTGGTGCCGGCGGCGCCCCGCGCGCGGGCCGCCGAGCCGGACGTCCAGCCTGCGCGGTACGGCGTCCGGGGCGAAGTCCTCCACGAGCCACAGCTCGCCCGCGCACTGGTAGACCACCCGGGTGCCGTCGCTCGAGGCGTGCCGGGCGTAGAAGGCGTCGTGGTCGGAGTGGCGGCGCAGGTCGGAACCGTCGTACGCGCAGGAGTAGAGGTTGCCGACGCCCTCGTGGTCGGAGAGGAATGCGATCCGGCCGCCGACGAACATGGGCGAGTGCAGATGCCCGCCGATGTCCGGCAGCAGCCGCTGTCCGTGCAGCCAGAGCCGGCCCATGGCGCCGCCCCGGTACCGCTTCCAGGAGGCGGGTTCGTGCGGCGGGGTGCCGGTGAGCAGCAGGCTTCTGCGCTCGCCGTCGATGTCGGCGGCCTGGATGTCGGAGACCGGTCCCCAGGGCAGTTTGCGGCCGGGCGCGCCGTCCGTGGTCAGCTTGTAGGCCCAGGTGAAGTAGGAGAAGGGCTCGCCGTGGGAGGTGACGGCGAGGATGTCGCCGTCGGGGGTCCAGCCGCACACCCGGGTGTCGGCGCTGCCCCAGTACGTCAGCTGCCGCGCCGGTCCGCCGTCGACGCCGACGAGGTGGATCTCGGGCGCGAGGCTGCGCCAGGTGGCGTAGGCGATGTGGCGGCCGTCGGGCGAGAAGCGGGGGTGCCCGGTCTTGGCTCGGTCCACGGTCAGCCGCCAGGCCCGGCCCGGGGAGTCCAGGGGGGTCAGCCAGAGGTCGTCCTCGGCCACGAAGCACAGCAGGTCGTCGTTGAGGTGGGGCAGGCGCAGATAGCTCACCTCCCCATGCTTTTCCGGGGGAGGGGGCCCAGCAACCGGAGCGGGCCGGAGCGGACCGGGGGCGGCGGGAGCGGAGCCGGAGCCGTTTGGGGGCGCCGCCTTATGGAAATCCGACAGTCGTGACCCAGGACACGAACGAAACCGTTTCGTTTCGCTTGTGGACGGGGTACATTCGTCGTGTACGAAACCGTGTCGTTCCAAGCGGGCAGCCGCATCGGGAAGGTGAGAGACATGACTGAGACCGCCGCCGTGCGTCGCAGTCGGATCACGCCCGAACGCGAGGCCGAGTTGTACGAGGCCGTGCTCGACCTGCTCCGCGAAGTCGGTTACGACGCCCTCACCATGGACGCCGTCGCCGCCCGCACCCGGTCCAGCAAGGCCACGCTCTACCGCCAGTGGGGCGGCAAGGCCGAACTGGTCGTCAAGGCCATCCGGCACGGCAAGCCCGACCGGAGCGGTGAGATCGACACGGGCACGCTCCGGGGCGACCTGCACGCGCTGGCGCTGCTCGAGGACGACTGCACCATCGAGCAGAACTCGGCGCTCATGCGGGGCGTCGCCATGGCGATGCACAACAACCCGGATCTGCGCGAGGCCTTCCGGGCCCAGCTCGTGGAGCCGGAGATCTCCGGCTTCCACCAGGTGATCCAGCGTGCGATCGACCGGGGCGAGATCCGCCCCGACTGTCCCGCGCTCGACTTCCTGCTGCACATGATGGTCGGCGGTTTCGCCACCCGGGCGCTGCTCGACGACCAGCCGCCCACCCAGGCCTTCCTCATCTCGTACATCGACGCCGTGGTCCTCCCCGCCCTCGGCGTCACCACCTCCTGATCACGCTGATCATCCCCTGATCGCTCTCCCCAGCAAGCCCATCTTCTGACGTCACCGCTCACGTCGTCGGGCTGATCGCCCCTGCCCAGCTGAACCCAACGACCTGACCGGGAGTACGCCCTCGTGGCCACGTTCCTCTACAAACTCGGCCGGCTCGCCTTCCGGCGACGGCACTTCGTCGCCCTCATATGGGTCGCGCTGCTCACCCTCGCCGGGGTGGGCGCAGCCTCCGCGCCGCCCGCCGGCAGCACCTCCTTCTCCATCCCCGGTACGGAGGCCCAGAAGGCCTTCGACCTGCTGGAACAGCGCTACCCCGGGATGAGCGCCGACGGCGCCACCGCGCGGGTCGTCTTCAAGGCGCCGGACGGCGAGAAGATGACGGACAAGGCGAACAAGGCCACCGTCCGCAAGACGGTGAAGGAGCTGCAGAGCGGCTCCGAGGTGGTCTCCGTCGCCGACCCGTACGCCGGGCACGCCGTCAGCAAGGACGGCACCATCGCCTACGCCTCGGTGAAGTACAAGGTCTCCGGCATGGAGCTGGAGGACTCCGCCAAGGACGCCCTCAAGGACGCAGGGCAGGACGCGCGGGACGCCGGGCTGACGGTCGAGATCGGCGGTGACGCGCTGACCGCGACGCCCGAGACCGGCTCCAGCGAGGTCATCGGCATCGCGATCGCCGCGGTCGTCCTCGTCATCACCTTCGGCTCGCTGCTCGCGGCCGGATTCCCGCTGCTGACCGCGATCATCGGCGTCGCCATCGGCGTCTCCACGATCACCGCGCTGGCCAGTGCCCTGGACCTGGGCTCGACCACCTCCACCCTGGCCTCGATGATCGGCCTCGCCGTCGGCATCGACTACGCCCTGTTCATCGTCTCCCGCTACCGCGCCGAACTGGCCGAGGGCCGCGGGCGCGAGGACGCGGCCGGCCGGGCCGTCGGCACGGCGGGCTCGGCGGTGGTCTTCGCCGGACTGACCGTCGTCATCGCCCTCGTCGGCCTCTCCGTGGTCAACATCCCGATGCTGACCAAGATGGGCGTCGCCGCCGCCGGCACGGTCGCCATCGCGGTCCTGATCGCGCTCACCCTGATCCCGGCACTGCTCGGCTACGCGGGCCGCAGGATCAAGCCGACCGGCGAGAAGAGCAAGCTGCTCGGCGGGGGCCGCACGCCGAAGAAGCCGGGCCGCCCGAACATGGGCACCCGCTGGGCGAGCTTCGTCGTACGGCGCCCGGTCGCCGTGCTGCTGCTCGGTGTGATCGGCCTCGGCGCGGCGGCCATCCCGGCCGCCTCCCTGGAACTGGGCCTGCCCGACGACGGCTCCCAGCCGGTCTCCACCACCCAGCGCCGCGCCTACGACCTCCTCTCCGAGGGCTTCGGCCCCGGCTTCAACGGCCCCCTGATGGTCGTGGTCGACGCCAAGGACAGCGACCACCCCAAGGCGGCCTTCACCAAGGTCGGCGACGAGATCAAGGGCCTGAAGGACGTCGTCACGGTCACCCCGGCCACGCCCAACAAGGCGGGCGACACCGCGACGATCACCGTCGTCCCGGACTCCAAGCCGTCGTCGGCCACCACCGAGGACCTGGTGCACGCCATCCGTGACAAGGGCGCGGACATCACCTCCGCGACCGACGCGAAGGTGCTGGTCACCGGCTCCACGGCGATGAACATCGACGTCTCGCAGAAGCTGAACGACGCCCTGCTGCCGTACCTCGCCCTCGTGGTCGGCCTCGCGTTCCTGCTGCTGATCGTGGTCTTCCGCTCGATCCTGGTCCCGCTGAAGGCGGCCCTCGGCTTCCTGCTCAGCGTGATGGCCGCCCTCGGTGCCGTGGTCGCGGTCTTCCAGTGGGGCTGGCTGTCGGGCCTGATGAACGTGGAGGAGACCGGCCCGGTCATGTCGATGATGCCGATCTTCATGGTCGGCGTGGTCTTCGGACTGGCCATGGACTACGAGGTGTTCCTCGTGACCCGGATGCGCGAGGCGTACGTCCACGGGGAGAAGCCCCAGCAGGCCGTCGTCACCGGGTTCAAGCACGGGGCGCGCGTGGTCACGGCCGCCGCCGTCATCATGATCGCCGTCTTCTCCGGCTTCATCGGCTCCAGCGAGTCGATGGTGAAGATGATCGGCTTCGGTCTCGCCGTCGCCGTCTTCTTCGACGCCTTCATCGTCCGCATGGCCATCGTCCCGGCGGTGCTCGCGCTGCTCGGCAAGCGGGCCTGGTGGCTGCCGAGGTGGCTGGACCGGGCGCTGCCCAACGTGGACGTCGAGGGTGACGGACTGCGCACCGACGCGGACCGCCGGGACCCCGACGCGGAGAAGGAGCTGGTACGCGCCTGACGTACCGCTTGTGAGAAGACCGGCCGGTGAGGGATCCGTGGGGACGGGGCTGCCCTCACCGGCCTCTTCCTGTCCGCCGCCGGGCCGGGCGACCGGCCCGGCGGTAACCCGTTCGCGTGCCCCGTACAGGCACCGCTAGCGTGCCGGTCATGACGACAGCCGCCACTGACGCCGGAGAATCCGGGGCTCACCCCCGTTTCGCCGAGGCCCTGCGCGCCCTCGGCCTCGACGAGGTGCTCGCCCGTGCCCGCCGCTTCCCCGAGGGCACCCGTACCGCCGCGGAGGCCGCCGCTGCGGTCGGGTGCGAGCTGAGCCAGATCTGCAAGTCACTGATCTTCGCCGCGGACGGGGTGCCGGTCCTGGTGCTGATGGACGGGGCCTCGCGCGTGGACCTGGAACGGGTGCGCGAGGAACTGGGGGCCCGGCAGGTCACCCGGGCAGGCGTCGGCCTGGTCCGTGAGACCACCGGGTACGCCATCGGCGGCGTGCCGCCCTTCGGGCACCGCACCCGGACCCGGGTCCTCGCCGACCGCTCGCTGCTCACGCACGACGTGGTGTGGGCGGCGGCCGGGAATCCGCACACCGTCTTCCCGATCGAGCCGAAGGCGCTCGTCGCCCACGCGGGCGCCGACCTGGTGGACGTGCGCGAGCGGACCGCGTGACGCCCCTGGTCACCGCGGCGGTGCTGTGCGCCGCGGTCACGCACGCGAGCTGGAACGCCATCGCCCACCGGATCACCGACAAGCTGGTCGGGTTCACCCTGATCTCCGGCGGCGGCCTGCTGATCGGGATCGTCATGGCGCTGTTCGCGCCGTTCCCGGCCGGGCCCGCCTGGCCGTACCTGCTCTTCTCGGCGGCCGTGCACATCGCCTACTACGCCCTGCTGATGACCTCCTTCCGGCTCGGCGACTTCGGCCAGGCCTACCCGATCGCCCGTGGCACCGCACCGCTCGTGGTGACCGTGCTGGCGGCGGTGTTCGCGCACGAGGTCCCCGGACCGTGGGCGGCGGCCGGGATCGCCGTGTCCTGCGTCGGGCTCACCGGCGTCAGCCTGTGGGGGCTGCGCGGGCACCGGCCCAACTGGGCCGCGATCGGCGCCGCCCTCGCGACCGGTCTGACGATCGCCGCGTACACGGTGATCGACGGCCTGGGCGTCCGCGCCTCGGGGACGCCCCTCGGCTACATCGCCTGGCTGATGGCGGTCCAGGGGCTCGCCATCCCGGCGTACATGTACGCGCGCGTGCGGGGCGACATCGTCCGGCAGCTCCGCCCGTACGCGGCCCTCGGCCTGTTCGGCGCCGCGCTGTCCGTGTCCGCGTACGCCCTCGTGCTGTGGGCGCAGACCCGGGCGGAGCTGGCGCCCATCGCGGCGCTGCGCGAGTCCTCGATCATCGTCGGCGCCGCCATCGGCGCGGTGTTCTTCAAGGAACGGTTCGGCGCGCCCCGGATCGCGGCGGCGGGCCTGCTGGTCGTCGGCATCGGACTGATGCTGCACGCCGGGTAGGGCGGACCGGGCGGAAAGGAACGGCACGAAGTGGTGACCCGTGGAAGATGACGTGGGACCACGAGGACAAGAACCCCGGGGACACGAACCGCACGACAGGGAGCCGTCCATGACCGACAAGCCGACCGTCGCCGTTCTGGGCACCGGCATCATGGGTGCCGCGATGGCCCGCAACATCGCCCGCGCCGGACTCGGCGTCCGGGCCTGGAACCGCACCAGGGAGAAGGCCGAGCCGCTGGCCTCCGACGGGATCCGGGTCACCGGCACGCCCGCCGAGGCCGTCGAGGGCGCCGACGTCGTCCTGACCATGCTCTACGACGGCAACACCGCCCTGGACGTCATGCGCGAGGCGGCGCCGGCGCTGCGCTCAGGCGCCGTATGGGCGCAGTGCACCACCGCCGGCACCGGACTCGTCGCCGACCTGGCCGGATTCGCCGCGGAGCACGGGCTGGTGTTCTACGACGCCCCCGTCCTCGGCACCCGCCAGCCCGCCGAGGCCGGTCAGCTCACCGTGCTGGCCGCCGGGCCGGAGGAGGGCCGGGAGACGCTCGCGCCCGTCTTCGGCGCGGTCGGCGTCCGGACCGTGTGGACCGGCGACGACGGGGCCGCGGGCAGCGCCAGCCGACTGAAGCTGGTCGCCAACAGCTGGGTCCTCGCGGTCACCGCGGCGGCCGGCGAGGCGCTGGCCCTCGCCAAGGCGCTCGACGTGGACCCGCAGGACTTCTTCGCCCTGATCGAGGGCGGGCCGCTCGACATGGGGTACCTGCGTGCCAAGTCCGGCCTGGTGCTGGACGGGAAGCTGACGCCCGCCTCCTTCGCCGTGGGCACCGCGGAGAAGGACGCCCGGCTCATCGTCGAGGCCGGCGAGCAGGGCGGGGTACGGCTCGACGTCGCCGCCGCGACCGCCGAGCGGTTCGCCCGCGCCGCCGCCCAGGGCCACGCCGACGAGGACATGGCCGCCGCCTACTTCGCCAGCTTCGACGAGAGCTCCGGCGACAGGCCCGCGGGCTGAGAACCGGATCCAGCACCGGGACCGAGCGAGACCGAGCGAGACCGAGGAGAGCACCGTGTCGAAACCCCCGCTGCCGCCCAAGGCCCAGGAACTGCTGCGCCGCCCCAACCCCTGTGTCATGGCCACCGTGCGCTCCGACGGGGCGCCCGTCACCACGGCCACCTGGTACCTGTGGCAGGAGGACGGCCGGGTGCTGCTCAACCTGGACGAGGGCCGGGTCCGGCTGCGCCACCTGCGCCGCGATCCGCACATCAGCCTCACCGTCCTCGCCGACGGCGACTGGTACAGCCACGTCACGCTGATCGGGCGGGTCGCCGAACTGCGGGACGACGAGGGCCTGGCCGACATCGACCGGCTGTCCGAGCACTACACCGGCAAGCCCTACCCGGAGCGTTCCCGGCCCCGGGTCAGCGCGTACGTCGAGGTCGAGCGCTGGCACGGCTGGGGCGAGTTCAAGGACAGCGACCAGGCCTCCACGTGACGTTCCGCCCGTGTGAGAGCACCCTGGAACCAGCGGGAATCACTGGTTCCGGAGGTGGCCGACATGATGAACACCACAGTGGGATGGCACATCGAGCTGGAGTTCAAGGAGGACGACACCCACACCCGGGCGGCCGCTCTGGTACGCCTGCCCGACGGCAGCGAGGTACGGGCGCACGGCCACGCCAGCCGGCACAACGTCGACTCCAACCAGCCCCGGGTGGGCGAGGAGATCGCGGGCGCCCGCGCTTTGAACGAACTGGCGATGCAGTTGCTGACCAAGGCGCACGGCGAGATCGACGCGGAGTCCGGGCGGACCTCGCACCCGATCCACGTGTGACGCGGGCGGCCGCTTACCCGAGCGCCGCCAGCCCCGCGCGCACCGCCCGGACCAGCGCCTGCGCCCTCGGGTCCGCCGTCACGCTCTTGTGGAAGCCGTTGGTGACGTAGCCGAAGGCGACGCCGGTCTCCGGGTCGGCGAAGGCGAGGGCACCGCCGCGGCCCGGGTGGCCGAAGGAGCCGGGCGACAGCAGCGGCGAGGCGCTGCCGTGCAGCATGTGACCGAGGCCGAACCGGGTGCCCACCACGAGGACCCGGTCCGGTCCGGCCGACCGCTCGGCGCGGGCGAGTTCCACGGTCGCCGGGGTGAACAGCCGGGTGCCGCCGTCCACCTCTCCGATGAGCGCGGCGTAGAAGCGGGCCAGGCCGTCGGCGGTGGCGATGCCGTTGGAGGCGGGCAGGGCCGCCGCGCGGTAGGCGGGCGCGTTCTCGTCCGGCAGCGGGGTGATCGCGGCGAAGGCGCGGCGGGTGAGGGACTCGGGGTCGGCGTAGGCCTCGGACACGGCCCGCTTGGGACGGGTCCGCAGGGTGCCGGACGCCCGCGGCGCGTCCACGGGACCGACCCGGCCCACGCGTGCCTGCTCCGCCTCCGGCAGTCCGAGCCACAGTTCCGCGCCGGTGGGCGCGGCGATCTCCTCCGCGATCCAGGTGCCGACCGGCCGCCCGGTGATCCGCCGGACCAGCTCGCCGGTGAGCCAGCTGTAGGTCTGTGCGTGGTAGCCGTGGTCGGTGCCCGGCTCCCAGACCGGGGCCTGGGCGGCGACGGCCGCCGCGCCGAGGTCGGGGTCGGCCGCCTCCGCGGGGGTCAGCGGGCGGTCCAGCACCGGCACCCCGGCCCGGTGCGCGAGCAGGTGCCGGACGAGGGTGCGCTCCTTGCCGGCCTCCTTGTACTCCGGCCAGTACGTGCCGACCGGGGCGTCCAGGTCCAGCTCGCCGCGCTGGTGCAGCAGCAGGAGCGCGGCGGCGGCGACGCCCTTGGTCGCCGAGCGCACGATCTGCGCGGTGCCGGGCACCCAGGGGGCGGTGCCGTCCACGTCCCTGGTGCCGCCCCAGAGGTCGACGACCTTCTTGCCGTCCCGGTACACGGCGACGGCCGCGCCCCGCTCCCCGAGCAGCTCGAAGTTGGCGGCGAACGCCTGCCTGACCGGCTCGAAGCCCTCGGCCACAATGCCGTGCACGTCCACGTCCGCCGTCCCTTCCGATCGCCTGCGACAGTGGGTGCAACGGGGTCCGCGGGCCTGCGATTCCTCGGCGGGACCGGCCCTGCGGAATCGTTACATCGACGTTGCCGCCGACCGACCGTACCGAGAGGTCACGCGCCCATTGTCACGGACCTCGGGTCGAAGCCGAACGGCAGCTCCAGCCGGTGCGCCCGCATCAGGGCGTCGTCGCAGAGCAGTTCGCCGGTCGGGCCGTCCGCCGCGATGACGCCCTCGCTGAGGACCAGCGAGCGCGGGCACAGCTCCAGGGCGTAGGGCAGGTCGTGCGTGACCATCAGGACGGTGACGTCCAACGAGCGCAGGATGTCGGCGAGTTCCCGGCGGGAGGCCGGATCCAGGTTGGACGACGGCTCGTCCAGGACCAGGATCTCCGGCTCCATCGCGAGCACGGTCGCGACCGCGACCCGGCGGCGCTGCCCGAACGACAGGTGGTGCGGCGGCCGGTCGGCGAAGTCCCCCATCCCGACCAGGTCCAGGGACGTGCGCACCCGCTCCTCCAGCGCGGCGCCCCTGATCCCGGCGGCCGCCGGGCCGAACGCCACGTCCTCCCGCACCGTCGGCATGAAGAGCTGGTCGTCCGGGTCCTGGAAGACGATGCCGACCTTCTGCCGGATCTCGGCCATGTGCCGCTTGCCGACCGGCATCCCGGCCACGGTCACGGTGCCGGTGCCGCCGCCCAGGATGCCGTTCAGATGCAGCACGAGGGTGGTCTTGCCGGCGCCGTTCGGGCCGAGCAGCGCGACCCGTTCGCCGCGCGCGATGGAGAAGTCCACGCCGAACAGGGCCTGGTGGCCGTCGGGGTAGGCGAAGGCGAGGCCGGAGACCTCCAGAGAGGCAGGTGCAGTCACAGGACCCATCCCAGCAGACAGACGACGAGGGCGGCGCAGGGGAGGGTGAGGGCGTGACGCCACTCGGCCCGGGACGCGGTCACCTCGTCGATGACCGGCATCGAGCCGGCGTACCCCCGGCTGACCATGGCCAGGTGCACCCGCTCCCCGCGCTCGTAGGAGCGGATGAACAGCGCGCCCGCCGACTTGGCGAGCACTCCCCAGTGCCGTACGCCCCGCGCCTCGAAGCCGCGCGACTCACGGGCGATCCGCATCCGGCGCATCTCGTCGGTGATGACGTCGCCGTAGCGGATCATGAAGGAGGCGATCTGCACGAGCAGCGGCGGCAGCTTCAGCCGCTGCAGTCCGAGGAGCAGTTCGCGCAGCTCGGTGGTGGCGGCGAGCAGCACGGAGGCGGCGACGCCGAGGGTGCCCTTGGCGAGCACGTTCCAGGCGCCCCACAGCCCGTTGACGCTCAGCGACAGGCCGAGCACCTGCACCCGCTCGCCCTCCGCCACGAACGGCATGAGCACCGCGAAGGCCACGAACGGCACCTCGATCAGCAGCCGCTTCAGCAGGAAACCGGACGGCACGCGCGCCAGGCGTGCGACGAGGGCGAGCAGCACGGCGTAGACCGCGAACGCCCACATCGCCTCCCGCGGGGTCGACACCACGACGATCACGAACGCGAAGGCGGCCGCCAGTTTGGTGTGCGGCGGCAGGGCGTGCACGGGCGAGTGCCCGTGCCGGTAGAGCCGGTGCGCGTGTCCCGCTCCCACGTCAGGCGCCCGTGCTCGCGGTGGAGGCGGGGGAGACGTCGGAGTCGCGGCGCCTGCGCACCGCCCAGAACACCGTGCTGCCGGCGACGACGGTGACGCCGACGCCGATCACGCCCGCGAGACCGCCGGACAGCCGGGCGTCGGAGACGTCCTCGACGCCGTAGTCGGCGAGCGGGGAGTCGGACGAGGCGTGCTTGCCGGTCTTCTTGTCGATGCCCTGGTCGTGCGCGACCTTCTCCAGGCCGTCGGGGTTCGCGGAGGCGTAGAAGCTCACGAACCCGGCGAGGACCAGGGAGGTGACCAGACCGGTCAGCCACAGGGTGCGCCGGGAGGTGCGTGCCGCCACGGGGGCGGCCGGCGCGGGGGCGTCCACCAGCTCGCCGTTCACCCGCAGCCGCAGACGCTGCCGCAGCCCGCGCGCGCCGTGCACCAGGTCCGGGCGTACGGCGACCACGGCGCCCACGGTGAGGGCGGTGATCACGGCCTCACCGATGCCGATCAGCACGTGGACACCGATCATCGCGGTCGCCACCTTGCCGATGGAGACGTCGGTGGTGCCGCCGACCGCGTACATGAGCGTGAAGGCGACGGCGGCGGCAGGCACCGAGACCAGCGCGGCGACGAAGGAGGCGACGGTCACCGAGCGCCGCTTGCGGGGCAGCACGGCGAGCAGCCCGCGGAAGACGGCGTAGGACACGACCGTGGTGACGATCGCCATGTCGGTGATGTTCACCCCGAGCGCGGTGAGCCCGCCGTCGGCGAACAGCACACCCTGCATGAGCAGCACCACCGACACGCAGAGCACCCCCGTGAAGGGGCCGACGAGTATCGCGGCGAGCGCACCGCCCAGCAGATGGCCGCTTGTTCCGGCCGCCACGGGGAAGTTGAGCATCTGTACGGCGAAGATGAACGCGGCCACCAGACCGGCCAGCGGAGCGGTGCGCTCGTCGAGTTCACGGCGGGCGCCCCGCAGGCTCACCGCGATGGCGCCGGCGGCGACCACCCCGGTGACGGCGGAGACAGGGGCGTTGATGAATCCGTCAGGTACGTGCACCGTACGAGTCTAGGGCCTTGTTGCGAAGGGTTTGCAAGAGAGACGTCGTTTCCGTCTCGCGGAGGTGCAAAACGGAAAATATGGGACATTAGAGAAGAAGCGGATGCGCAGCTTTCGCTGAGGTGACTGAGCGTGAAAGGGCGGCCCGATGTCTGTAGTCGAACAGTACGCACGCGCCCATATCGTCACGGACGAGGAGGATCCCGGGGCCGTACCCGTCGTATTGCGCTACGACCCCGACAGCGATCCGCGATCGGTGCACATCGACCTGCCCGGCGCGCATGAGTGGACCTGCTCCCGCGCCCTGCTCGAACGGGGACTGACCGCCCCGGCCACCAGCGGCGACGTCCGGGTGTGGCCCTGCGGACGCGTCCAGGCCGTCGTGGAGTTCCACTCCGACGGCGGTGTCTCGGTGGTGCAGTTCGAGTCGAAGGCGCTGGTCAGCTTCCTGCGCCGCACCTACAAGGCAGAACCGGTGGTGAGCTGAGCCGAGCCGGTGACGGCGGCGGTCAGCTCCCCTGCTTCAGCAGCGTCGCGACGATCGGCCCGGCCGTGTCACCGCCGTGACCGCCCGCCTGGACCACGCCCGCGGCCGCGAGGTCGCCCCGGTAGGCGGTGAACCAGCCGTTGGGCTTCTTCTGCCCGTCGACCTCCGCCGAACCGGTCTTCGCGCCGTAGTCCGGACCGAGGCCGGACATGGCCTCGGCGGCGGTGCCGTAGGCGGCCGTGTACCGCATCAGCTCCCGCAGCTGCGACAGCGTGCCGCCCGACAGGGTGCGGGACGCGGTGGCCAGCTTGCGGTGGTCGACGTCGGGGGAGACCAGATAGGGCTGGTGGAAGGTGCCCGACCTCACCGTCGCGGCGACCGAGGCCATGTTCAGCGGGTTCATGCGCACCCCGCCCTGCCCGATCAGCGACGCCGCCATCTGCGCCGCCGACTGCACCGGGACCGCGCCGTCGAAGGTCGGCACGCCGATCGCCCAGTTGTTCATGGACAGGCCGAAGACCTGCTGGGCCTGCTTGGTCAGGTCGTCGTTCTCCAGCTTCTTCGCCTGGCTGATGAAGGCGGTGTTGCAGGAGCGGGCGAAGCTCGCCTTGAACGTGCCGTCCTTGATCGTGAAGTCGTCGTCGTTGTGGAACTTCCAGCCGCCGTAGGTGAACGTCTTCGGGCACGGGTGCTTCTTGTCCACCGACGCCAGGCCCTTGTCGATCAGCAGCGACGAGGTGATGACCTTCATCGTGGAGCCGGGCGCCAGCGAGCCCTGGAAGGCGGTGTTGAAGCCGTGCCCGCTGTTGGCGACCGCGAGGATCTCCCCGGTCGAGGGCCGTACGACCACCACCGAGGCGCGGTCCCGCTTGCCGACCTGCTGCTCGGCCGTCGCCTGCAGGGCCGGGCTGAGCGTCGTGCGCACGGTCCCCGGCGTGCCCTGGCTCAGCTCCAGCAGCGTCTTGTCGGACAGCTTGGCCGCCTTGGACGCCTTGCCGCGCACCACGCGCAGCTCCACGCCCGCCTTGCCGCCCGCCGTCTTGCCGTACTTCTCGCGCAGGCCGTCCAGCACGGTGCCCAGCGACGGGTACTTCGCGGCCGTCAGCTTCTCGCCGTCGCGGTCCAGCGCCGTCACCGGCGGGGTGCCGGACTCGCCGGTGACGAGCGAGTCGCCGTCCTTCAGGTCCGGGTGGACGACCGAGGAGTGCCAGCCGACCAGCGGGGCGCCGTCGCTCCTGCGCCGCACGACCGTGAGCGAACTGTCGTAGCCGAGCGGCTTGCCGGTGCTCTTGTACGACACCGTCGCCTTGACGGAGAACGGCACCCTGGCGCCGGCGGCCCGGCCGGCGGTGAGCGTGACGTCCTTCAGGTGCGCGTCCTTGGTGGCACCGGTGAGCAGTTCCGCCGCGGCGGACGGGTCGTCGGTGGCGGCCGCCGCCTCGGTCACCCTGCCGTGCTGCCAGGCGGTGAGGAAGCGGGTGGAGGCCGTGCGCACCTCGGCGGCGCTGAGCGGGCCCGTCTTGACGGTCGGGCCGGACGGCCGGTCGTCGGCCGCCGCCCCGCCGCCGTACAGCGTGTAGGCACCGAGGCCGGCACCGCCGACGACCACGGCGATCATCCCGCCGAGCATCACCGGTCTGTTCTTCCGCCGCTCGGCGACGCGCCTTCTCTTGCCCACAGCCTCAGTTCCTCCGCGCCTTACCAGCGTTCTCACGGCCCGCACACCCCAACGACGCCGACCAGCCTAAAGTCCCCGGCTGCGTGGGTGACGTCAGCCCGCGGTCCGTAGCACGCCTGCGACAATCGGCCCGGCCGCGTCGACGCCGTGCCCGCCGTCCTGGACCATCGCGGCGGCGGCCATGTCGTTGCGGTACCCGGCGAACCAACTGTCCGACTTCGCCTGCCCGTCGGACTCGGCCGAACCCGTCTTCGCGCCGATGCTCCCGCCGAGCCCGGACATGACGGTGGCGGCGGTGCCGCTGGTGGCGGTGCGGTTCATCATCGCGCGCAACTGCTGGACGGTGCCCTGCGACAGCCCGCGCGCGCGGGCCGGCTCGCGGTGGTCCAGGGCCAGCGGCACGATCACCGGCTGCCGGAAGGCGCCGGTCATCGCGGTCGCCGTGACGGAGGCCATGTTCAGCGGGCTCATCTGCACCTGGCCCTGGCCGATCAGATTGGCCGCCGTGTCCGGTCCACCGGAGGCGGGCACCCGGCCGTCGAAGGACGGCACGCCGATCTTCCAGTCGTTGCGCCCGATCCCGAACCGGTCCTGCGCCTCCTTGGTGAGGGCGTCGACCCCGAGGTCGTCGGCGAACTTCACGAACGCCGTGTTGCAGGAGCGGGCGAAGCTCTCCGAGAGGGTGGCGTTCTCGTTCGGGGGCATGTTCTTGAGGTTGTGGAAGGTCTGGCTCTGCCAGACGGCGGTCGGCGGGCAGGGAGCCTTGCCGTTCGCGCTGGTCAGCCCGGTGTCGATGAGGGTCGCCGCGCTGACGATCTTCATGGTGGAGCCGGGCGGGCGCTCGCCGAGCAGGGCCGCGTCGAAGCCGTCCTCCCGGTGGTTGGCGACGGCCAGGACCTCGCCGGTGCTGGGCTTCACGGCCACGACGGACGCGTCCGCGTACTTCCGCACGGCCGTCTCCGCGGCCGCCTGAGCGCTCGCGCTGAGCGTGGTGCGCAGCTTGCCCGGCCTGCCCTTGGCGAGGGTGAGCAGGGTGGTGTCGGCCGGGCTCTCCTCGCCGGCGCCCTGGTGGCGAATGACCAGCTCCACGCCGGGCTTGCCGTCCGTCGTGTCGCCGTACCGCTTGCGCAGCTCGTCCAGGACCGGGCCGAGCGAGGGGTACTTCTCCTTCGACAGCACCTGCCCGTCGCGGTCCACGGCCTCGATCTCGGGCGCCGCGGACTCGCCGGTCGCAAGGGTGTCGCCCTTGCGCAGCCGCGGGTGCACGACGGAGGGCTGCCAGTCGACCAGGGCGCGGTGCGAGGTCTCGCCGCGCACCACGGTCAGCGTGGACTCATAGCTGAGCTGCCGGGACTTCCCTCCGTACGACACCGTTGTCCTGACCGTGAAGGGTACGGTCGTGCCGGTGGCCGCGCCCGGCGTGATGTGCACCTTGGTGAGGTGCGCGTCGCTCCGGTACGCCGTCAGCAAGTCCCTCGCCGACTCGGGAAAGTTGGTGTACGAAGCGGCCGCGGCGGCGTCCCCCTTCTGCCACGCGGCGAAGAACCTCCCCGTGGTGTCCTTCACTTCGTCCCGGCTGGGCGGCCCCGTCCGGACGGCGGCCGCGCCCCCCGTCCCCCCGTCGCCGTTCAGCGCGGACAGGATGTTGTAGGCGCCGTAGCCGGCGCCGCCCAGCATCACCGCGCACACGCCGCCTATGACCCCGGCCTTCACTCCGCTGCGCATCAGGCGCTCCCTCTCCCCGTACTCCCCGTGGGGACCTGCTGCGCCCGGGACATTCCTGAACGCGTTCAAAAGCAGGTCGCAGCGGAACTGTAAGCGGTTGCGGGACAGTTGTGGCCGGTGTTGCCGATTGTTGTCCGAAGAGAGACGTCTCTGTCCGGTCGATCAGCCGACATGTGCGGCAATGATCCGTGCACACCCCATCGACTCGGCGTGCGTGGTGTCCACTTCGAGGTCGTAGTCGACCCCCTGATGCACAAGCTCCGCCTGGGAAGCGGCCATTCCGGTGACCCGGTCACCCCGCGCGACCTCACGCCCCGCGGCGACGGCGGCATCACACCGCACCCCCACCCACAACACCCCGAGCCCGTCCAGCGCCTTCCGCCACCGGCCCTGGGACCGCGCCCCGCCGAGGAACACCTCGTCCACGACGACCCGGGCCCCCGCCCGCACCATCGCGGCGACGCCGTCGATCCACGCGGCCTCCAGTTCCCGGAACTCCGCGCCGACGACCACCTCACCGTCCGCCCCGAACTCGATCCCCCCGTCCCCGGCCCGCATGGCCGCCGGCAACGCGTCGACGAACGTGTCCGTCCCGAACGCCAGCCACGCCCCGGGCAACACCGCCTGAAGACACCGGACGATCCCGGACTTCCCCGAACTGGATCCACCGTTGAGCACGATCACTTGAGTCGTCACGGGGTCACGGTAGGGGGATGGGGCTGGGCCCGAAACGGAATATCGGGGGCGATGGCGCTCTCAGTCGGTGGTCGGCTCAGGGGTCCCGATGACGTACGTCCCCTTCGCGGGCAGGGTCGCGACCAGGCCGCGCTTGCGCAGCTCGACGACGGCCCGCCGCACGGTGCCGATGCTCACGCTGTACAGCTCGGTCATCGCACGCTCACCGGGCAGCGCCGCGCCCTGCGGCAGTTTGCCGGAGGCGATCTCGGCGGCGATGGCATCCGCAAGCTTCACGTACTCGTAGCGCGGCAGCTCAGTCATGGCTCAACGGGGGAGCACTGCGACGCGCCGCGCAGTAGTAGGACGCTGCGCACCGCGTCGGAACGCGGTAGGACGTTGTGGGGTGCGGGGGGACGCAGTTCCGCTATCGTCAGCAATGACAGAACCCCGGCGAGGTGGCTAGACCTCCCGGGGCGTGGCCAACGCTTACTCAGGAGCGCCGACATGCACGACCTTATCCGCCGCCTCGCCCATTGGCCGGCCCTTCTCCTCGGCCCGGGCACCGGAGCCCACCGAGCCGGCGGCCTCCGCCCTCACCGTTCCCCGGCCAGGCACCCTACCGAGTCCCTCGGCCTCCCCATCCACCGTTCCCCGTACTGCCTCCACCTCCCCCTGGACGGCTCCGAGTCCCGGCTCGTCCGCCCCTATCTCACGGCCCCCGAGCAGGAGAGGGCACGCCGGCGGCACCGCCGCCGCACCCTCGTCCTCGCCGCAGACTTCGGCATCGACCTCGACCAGCATGTGATCGGCGCGGAGAGGACGGCGGCCTGATGGACCCCCGCACCAAGCTCAGGCTGCTCCCCTGGTCGTCACCGGAGGGCAAGCCCTGTTTCCTCGCCACCGCCGGTGAAGGCGGTTACCTCTCGCGGCTTGCCGACGAGACGGAGGATCTGCAGCTGGCCGATGGCCTGGACGTGCTCGTAGCGGCCCGGAAGGTCCTGGACGACCCCCTGTCCCCGAACGTCGAGGTCCGCTACACCGCGATCCGGCTCTCGGAATGCCTGGCCGACGCGCTACGCGTAGCCGAGTCCCGCGGCCGCCGCCTCCCCGCGACGGACGACGCCGGCACCGAGGAGACGCGAGGGCCGCGGTGACGGTCCGGGGGGCACGGCATGCTGCCGCGGCCCCCGGAGGTGCCCGCAGGTCGAACGCCACCTACTGCGCGGTCTGTGAATGGGCCCGGCCGGCTTCCGGGCCGTCCAGGGGCCGTCGGCCGGGTGGAGCCCTGGTTTCCAGCGAGGCAGGCTTGGTGCATGAAGTCGCTCTTGCGCTCACTCGCGTGGCCGGGAGCAGGCGGTCATCACCGGGCCCTCTTCACGCTGATGCAGTGTGTGCCCTTCTTGATCGCGCTGGCCGTGCTGGTCATCGAGCTCACGCCTGCGCACTTCATCTACACAGGCCCCTTTCTCACCGCGGTCCCCGCCCTGGCAGCAGTGACGTTGGGGCCCAAGGGCACCACCGCGGCGGCGGCCCTCGCGCTGGCGATCAGTGTCACCACCGCGACCTTCAACGGGGCGTGGGGCACCCTGCAGGTCTACAGCAACTTCCTGGCTCTGGCCTTGGTCTCCGTGGCCGGGTTCATCACCAGCCGCGCCATGCAGGAGCGCAGGCAGAGAGAGCTCGACCAGGTCCGCCGTATCGCGGTGGCGGCCCAGGAGGTCGTACTGCGGGCCGTGCCCGCGCGCCTGGGCCCGCTGCGGGCCGGCAGCCTGTGTCTCGCGGCCGGGACCGGGGCACGGGTGGGCGGTGATCTGTACGAGGCCGTGCAGACGCGCTACGGAGTTCGGATGATCGTCGGGGACGTGCGGGGCAAGGGACTGTCCGCGGTGCGAGCCGTCGCGGTGGCGCTGGGCGCGTTCCGGGAAGCCGTGCACTATGAGGAGGACCTGGTGGAGGTCATGAACCGCTGCGCCGCTGCCCTGCGACGGGAGATCTCCGTGCCCGGTGCGTATGGGCCGGAGGTTCTGCTGGAAGGGTTCACCACGGCGCTCATCGCCCAGGTGCCGGACCAGCCCATGGTGCAGCTGGTCAACCGTGGGCATCCACCACCGCTGCTGCTGCACCAGGGCAGGGCCGCACCCCTGGCGCCGAGCTTGGAGACGCCGCCGCTCGGTCTCGAAGACCTCATCACCGGCCTCCCCGAGAAGCCTGAGAGCTATGCGTTCCTCCCGGGGGACCGTCTGTTGTTGTACACCGACGGTGTGATCGAGGCGCGCGATCGCGACGGCGAATTCTTCGCCCTGCCAGAGGCCATGGAGGGGATAGGCGCCGGCCCCACCCCACCGGAGTTCCTGGAGCGACTGCACCAGGCGTTGACCCGCCACACCGGCGGAGACCTGGCGGACGACGTGGCGATGATCGTCGCCGACCGGTTCAACGGCCTGCCGCGTACACCCTCCCAAGGGGCAGACGCGGGGTGACGGCGACCAGGACGGCCCGGCAGAATGCCGGGCCGTCCTGGCGCGTACGCCCAGCTAGACCCAGGTGTCCAGCCACATCCGCGATCTCCAGTCGTCGATCGGAATCGCCGTCCCCGTGTACAGCGGCCAGAAGTAGATGAAGTTCCAGGCGATCAGCAGCACCAGTACGCCCGCCGACGAGGCGCCGATCAGGCGGCGGGTGTCCGTCGAGCCCGGGGGGCCGATGACGGCGCCGATGAGCATGGCCAGGGCCAGGCAGAGGAAGGGGAGGAAGACGACCGCGTAGAAGAGGAAGATCGTCCGCTCCTGGTACATGAACCAGGGCAGGTAACCGGCCGCGATGCCGCAGGCGATCGCGCCGGCCCGCCAGTCGCGGCGGAACGCCCAGCGCCAGAGGACGTACAGGAGGGCGACGATGCCCGCCCACCACAGGACGGGCGTGCCGATGGCGAGTACCTCGCGGGCGCACTTCTCGCCCGCGTCGGCCGGGCAGCCGTCGGCGCCGGGGGAGGGCGACTCGTAGAAGTACGAGACCGGGCGGCCCAGGACCAGCCAGCTCCACGGGTTGGACTGGTAGGTGTGCGGCGTCGACAGGCCGACGTGGAACTTGTAGACCTCGTGCTCGTAGTGCCACAGGCTGCGTAGCCAGTCCGGCAGGAAGGTCCAGTGGCCGCCCCTGCCGTCGGTCGCCGCCCAGTTGCGGAAGTAGCCGCCGGTGCCGTCGGTCGGGGAGAGGATCCAGCCGAGCCAGGAGAGCAGGTAGACGCCGATCGCCACCGGCACCGTCGCGAGGAACGTGATGCCCGTGTCGTGCCTCAGCGCCGCCAGATACGGGTGGTGGGCGCCGGCCACCTTGCGGGCGCCGACGTCCCACAGCACCGCCAGCACGCAGAACGCGGCCAGGATGTACAGGCCGTTCCACTTCGTGCCGATGGCCAGGCCCAGCATCAGCCCCGCGCCCCAGCGCCAGGGCCGCCAGCCGAGACGGAGGGTGTCGGCCACGTCCGCGTCCGGGCGGACCCGGCCGTCCGCGTCGGCCGGGAGGGCGGCGGCCAGCCTCGCGCGGGATCTGTCCCGGTCGACGACCAGACAGCCGAACGCGGCCACCACGAAGAACATCAGCACGCCGTCCAGCAGTGACGTACGGCTCATCACGAAGTGCAGGCCGTCCACCGCCATCAGCGCGCCCGCCAGGCAGCCGAGGAACGTCGAACGGAACATCCGGCGCCCGATCCGGCACAGCAGCAGCACGGAGAGCGTCCCCAGCAGGGCCGTCATGAACCGCCAGCCGAACGGGTCGAACCCGAACACCAGCTCGCCCAGGCCGATGACGTACTTGCCGACCGGCGGGTGCACGACGTACGCCGCGTCCGTGGGGATCGCGAGGTGCCCGTGCGTCTGCAGCACCGCGTCGTTGGCGTTCTTGTCCCAGTTGACCTCGAACCCGCGGTGGACGAGCGCCCAGGCGTCCTTGGCGTAGTACGTCTCGTCGAATATCACCGCACGCGGGCTGCCCAGGTGCCAGAACCGCATCACGCCCGCCATCAGCGTCACCAGCAGCGGACCGCCCCAGCCCGACCAGCGGGTGAGCCGCTCGGCCAGGACCGGCGGCACGCCCAGCACCTGCCACAGGCGCGGGCTCGGCTCGTTGTACGGCGGAACCAGCCGGTCACGCACGTCGCCCGCGGGCGCGTCCCCCGCCGGCGCGTACCCGAATCGGCGCAGCCGCTGCTGCCACGTCGGCCGCTGGTCGTGCGGTGCCTGGCCCGGCCGGAGGTCCATGGAGGACGCGGTACTGGTCACCGCGCCATCGTAGGGAAACGTTCTGTGTGAGTCCCGTGCATGCCGGTACCGGTCGGGACACGGTCGCCTTCCCGGCCGCCCCGCGGTCCCTGCGAGGATGGGTGCGTGACTGGAACCCTTGTCCTCGCAGGTACCCCCATCGGCGACATCGCGGACGCGCCGCCCCGGCTGGCCGAGGAGCTGGCCGGCGCCGACCTCGTGGCCGCCGAGGACACCCGGCGGCTGCGCCGGCTCACCCAGGCGCTGGGTGTCACGCCCAAGGGCCGCGTCGTGTCGTACTTCGAGGGCAACGAGTCCGCCCGCACGCCCGAGCTGGTCCAGGAACTGCTCGGCGGCGCGCGCGTGCTGCTGGTGACGGACGCGGGCATGCCGTCGGTCTCCGACCCGGGATACCGGCTGGTCGCCGCCGCGGTGGAGGAGGACATCAAGGTCACCGCCGTGCCCGGGCCGTCCGCCGTGCTCACCGCCCTCGCCCTGTCCGGGCTGCCCGTCGACCGGTTCTGCTTCGAGGGCTTCCTGCCGCGCAAGGCGGGCGAGCGGCTGTCCCGGCTGCGCGAGGTGGCCGGGGAGCGGCGCACGCTCGTCTACTTCGAGGCCCCGCACCGGCTCGACGACACCCTCGCCGCGATGGCCGAGGTGTTCGGCGCGGACCGGCGGGCCGCCGTCTGCCGCGAGCTGACCAAGACCTACGAGGAGGTGCGGCGCGGCCCGCTCGCCGAGCTGGCCGAGTGGGCCGCCGAAGGCGTCCGCGGGGAGATCACCGTCGTCGTGGAGGGCGCCGCCGAGACCGGCCCCGAGGAACTCGACGCCGGGGAGCTGGTCCGGCGGGTGCGCATCCGTGAGGAGGCCGGGGAACGGCGCAAGGAGGCGATCGCGGCGGTGGCGGTGGAGGCCGGGCTGCCCAAGAGGGTGGTGTTCGACGCGGTGGTCGCCGCGAAGAAGGGCGGGGCCGTCTAGGGGAGGACGGGGCCGTCCAGGTGAGGACGGGGCCGTCCAGGTGAAGAGGGGCGGGCCCGGCTCGCGGGGGGCGGCGGGAAGAGCCGTCCGTCCACCGGTCGGACCGGGGCGCACTCGCGCTCTGAGCAGGTCTCTTCTCCGCTGAGCGCGCGCCCCAACGCGGGGCAAAGGGGTGGCACGCAAGGCAAAGCCCGAAGTGCCCGTCCGGGCCCGTTTCGGCAAGGAGAGTCCAAAACGCCTCCAACACTCGACAGGCCTGATGCGCTCGCGCCGGTGAGGGCGTCCACTGGTCGCAGGGACGCACCCGTCCCGCACCCCGGGATCGCAGGGGGAACCCTCGCCGGGGTGCTTGTCCAGCGGACAACCGGAGCTGGCATGAGTGACATCGCAGGACGGACAGGCCTTCGCGGCACCGCCACCGCCGTCGTTCACGAGTCGTACGCCTTCGCCTGTATGAGGTGCGGGTTCGGCTGGGAGCAGTCGTACGAGATAGAGCACCACCTGGACGGTGACGGCCAGGAGTACGTGATGTACGTGGCCGAGGGCCGGGTCGTGCCGTCCCCGCTGAGCCGCCCCGCCTGCCACAACTGCGACGGCCATGTCGTGCGGATCATGCGCGCCGGACAGGTCTCCTCGGTGCGCGGCGTGACCGGGACCCGCCGGGTGCCCCCGGCGGGTCCCGTCGAGGCGCCCCAGGTGCCGGGGCAGACCGCCGAGCCGCACCACTGGCATCTGTCCGACCTCCTCCACCCCTTCCAGCGCAGGGCGAGCTGAGCCGACGGCGCCGGCCGCCCGGGCATGCCCCTTTCGTAGGATCGGGGCATGCCTTCGAACGCCGACAAGAACGCGGCTCCGCCGCTCCCGCCGCCGCTGCGGGTGCCCGTGGCCGACTCCCACACCCACCTCGACATGCAGTCGGGCACGGTCGAGGAGGGCCTCGCCAAGGCCGCGTCGGTGGGTGTGACGACGGTCGTCCAGGTCGGCTGCGACATCAAGGGCTCCCAGTGGGCCGCGGAGACCGCCGCGGCGCACGACGGCGTCCACGCCACCGTCGCGCTGCACCCCAACGAGGCCCCGCGCATCGTCCACGGCGATCCTGGGGGAGACTGGTCCCGGCAGGGCGCCCGCGAACCGGGCGGTGACGCCGCGCTGGACGAGGCGCTCGTAGAGATCGACCGGCTCGCGGCGCTGCCCCAGGTCAAGGGCGTCGGCGAGACGGGGCTCGACCACTTCCGCACCGGGCCGGAGGGCAAGGAGGCGCAGGAGCGGTCCTTCCGCGCCCACATCGAGATCGCCAAGCGGCACGGCAAGGCCCTCGTCATCCACGACCGGGACGCCCACGCCGACGTCCTGCGCGTGCTGCGGGAGGAGGGCGCCCCCGAGCGCACCGTCTTCCACTGCTACTCCGGCGACGCCGAGATGGCGGAGATCTGCGCCCGCGAGGGCTACTTCATGTCGTTCGCCGGCAACGTCACCTTCAAGAACGCCCAGAACCTGCGCGACGCCCTCGCCGTCGCCCCGCTGGAACTGGTCCTCGTGGAGACCGACGCCCCCTTCCTGACCCCGGCGCCGTACCGGGGCCGGCCCAACGCCCCGTATCTCGTCCCCGTCACCGTGCGCGCGATGGCCGCCGTGCGCGGGATCGACGAGGCCGCGATGGCCACGGCCCTGGGTGCGAACACCGCTCGCGCGTTCGGATACTGATCACCCGGACAACCGCGTGTACGTTCGGAAGTGCAACTTTACGTAGTCGCGTCGCTTTGGAGAGTGACGAACGCTCCGCTAGGTTCTGTGGGCCCGAACCGGACCCCTCTGGCCCCTCTGGAGCGTGTCGGCGTGAGCAGATCGCAGCACGAGACGTACGGCCCCTACGGCCCTGACGTCTCCGTCCACACGGCGGAGACGCTGCCCTCCGGCGTGAACAAGGACACCTACCGGCCCGCCTACGAGGCCGAGGCGTACTTCGTCAGCGAGCCGCCGCCGTCCCGGACGCCGACCCTGTCCGTGACGGTGAGTGACGAGGCCGAAGCGGCGCACCGGGAGCCCGAGGCGCCCGCGACGGGCGGCCGGCGGGCCGCCCGCCGGCGCCGGAGGCGTTTCGGTGAGCGTTCGGACTCCGCGGTGCGCCGGCTGCTGCCGCAGGCACTGGTCGTCGCGTTCCTCGCCGGCGGCACCACCGCCTTCGTCGCCGAGGACAAGGCGGTCGAGCTGAGCGTCGACGGCCGGCAGCGCACCCTGCACACCTTCGCCGACGACGTCTCCGGGCTGCTCGCCGAGGAGGGCCTGCGGGTGGGCGGGCACGACATGATCGCGCCCGCCCCCGGCACCTCACTCGCCAGCGGCGACGAGGTCGCGGTGCGCTACGGGCGCCCGGTACGGCTCAGGCTGGACGGCCAGGAGCGCCAGGTGTGGACGACGTCCCCCACCGTGGACGGGGCGCTGCGCGAACTGGGGGTGCGGGCCGAGGGCGCGTACCTGTCGTCCTCGCGCTCCCGGAGCATCGGACGCGCCGGACTCGACCTGGACGTGCGCACCGAGCGCGCCGTCACGGTCATGGCGGACGGCCGCTCCCGCACCATCCGCACCAACGCGGCCACCGTCCGCGAGGCCGTCGAGGAGGCCGGCATCGTCCTGCGCGGCCAGGACACCACCTCGGTCCCGCCCGACAGCTTCCCGCGCGACGGTCAGACGGTGACCGTGCTGCGGGTGCACGGCTTCCGCGAGGTGCGCGAGGAGCGGATCCCGTTCCACGTGAAGCGGGTGAAGGACCGTTCCCTCTTCAAGGGCACCGAGGTCGTCGAACGGCCCGGGCGGCCGGGCCTGCGGCAGGTCACCTACTACCTGCGCACCGTCAACGGCGTGCGGGAGAAGGCGCGCCGGGAGTCCTCGGAGGTGCTGCGCCGGCCCCGCACCCAGGTGGTGAAGGTGGGCACCAAGGCCCGCCCGGCCGCCGGCCGGGGCGGCGACGGCCTGAACTGGCGCGCCCTCGCCGCCTGCGAGTCCGGCGGCCGGCCCAACGCGGTCGACCCCTCGGGCACGTACGGCGGGCTCTACCAGTTCGACACGAGCACCTGGCGCAGCCTCGGCGGCAGCGGGCGCCCGCAGGACGCGCCGGCGGCGGAGCAGACGAACCGCGCGAAGAAGCTGTACGTGCGCCGCGGCGCCAGCCCCTGGCCGCACTGCGGCCCACGGCTGCACCGCCGGTGAGAACGGGGAGCCGGGCGAGGGGGCCCCGGCGGCCCCGTACCCTTGTCGCGTGACCAGCCCCACCTCCGACTCCCTCCTCGGCCCCGCCGACATCCGCGAGCTCGCGGCCGCGCTCGGTGTCCGTCCCACCAAGCAGCGCGGCCAGAACTTCGTGATCGACGCCAACACGGTCCGCCGTATCGTCCGCACCGCCGGGGTCCGCCCCGACGACGTGGTCGTCGAGGTCGGCCCGGGGCTCGGCTCCCTCACCCTCGCGCTGCTGGAGGCCGCCGACCGGGTCACCGCCGTCGAGATCGACGACGTGCTCGCCGCGGCCCTCCCCGCGACCATCGCCGCCCGCATGCCGGAGCGCGCCGACCGGTTCGCCCTCGTCCACTCCGACGCCATGCACGTCACCGAGCTGCCCGGCCCCGCCCCGACGGCCCTGGTGGCGAACCTGCCGTACAACGTCGCCGTCCCCGTGCTGCTGCACATGCTCGACACCTTCCCCGGCATCGAGCGGACCCTGGTGATGGTGCAGGCCGAGGTCGCCGACCGGCTGGCCGCCGCGCCCGGCTCCAAGGTGTACGGCGTGCCCTCCGTGAAGGCCAACTGGTACGCCGAGGTCAAGCGGGCCGGTGCCATCGGGCGGAACGTCTTCTGGCCCGCGCCGAACGTCGACAGCGGACTGGTGTCGCTGGTCCGGCGGACCGATCCGATCAGGACGACGGCGTCCAAGAAGGAGGTCTTCGCGGTCGTCGACGCGGCTTTCGCGCAGCGCCGCAAGACCCTGCGGGCCGCACTCGCCGGCTGGGCGGGCTCCGCGGCGGCCGCCGAGGCCGCCCTGGTCGCGGCCGGGGTCTCGCCGCAGGCGCGGGGCGAGTCGCTGACGGTGGAGGAGTTCGCGCGGATCGCCGAGGCCGCGCCGGCGCGGGGGACGGCCCCCACGGCCCCGAACGAGGAGTCCGGCACGTGAACGTCACCGTCCGCGTCCCCGCGAAGGTGAACGTCCAGCTCGGGGTGGGCGCCGCCCGCCCCGACGGATTCCACGACCTCGCCAACGTCTTCCTCGCGGTCGGCCTGTACGACGAGGTCACCGTCACCCCGGCCGACGAGCTCCGCGTCACCTGCGAGGGGCCGGACGCCGGCCAGGTCCCGCTGGACCGCACCAACCTCGCCGCGCGCGCGGCGGTGGCGCTCGCCGGGCGCCGGGGCATCGAGCCGGCAGTGCACATCCACATCGCCAAGGACATCCCGGTCGCCGGCGGCATGGCGGGCGGCAGCGCGGACGGCGCGGGCGCGCTGCTCGCCTGCGACACGCTGTGGGGCACCGGCGCCTCGCGCGCCGAGCTGCTCGCGATCTGCGCCGAGCTGGGCAGCGACGTGCCGTTCAGCCTGGTCGGGGGCGCCGCCCTCGGCACCGGGCGCGGCGAACGGCTGACGGTCCTGGAGACCGGCGGCACCTTCCACTGGGTGTTCGCGATGGCCGGGCGGGGGCTGTCGACGCCGGCGGTGTTCCGCGAGTTCGACCGGCTCGCGGAAGGACGCGAGGTCCCGGAGCCGGTGGCCAGGCCGGAGCTGCTGGAGGCACTGGCCAAGGGCGACACCGAGGCCCTGGCCGCCTCGCTCACCAACGACCTCCAGCCGGCCGCCCTGTCGCTCTTCCCGGAGCTGGCCGACACCCTGCGGGCAGGCAGCGGCGCCGGCGCACTGGCCACGCTGGTCTCCGGCTCGGGCCCGACGACGGCGTTCCTCACCCGCGACGCCGACTCCGCGCAGCAGGCCGCCGAGGCCCTGCGCGCGTCCGGCACGTGCCGGACGGTACGGACGGCGGCGGGACCGGTGCCCGGGGCGACGGTGCTCTGAGACGCGCCGCCGCCACCATCCCGACAGGCCCTAGGCTAGAAGGCTGACGGGCGGCGCAGCCGCGTGTCGTCACCGTCCCGCGCACAGGAGTGAAATGGCCGTCAACCTGGTCAATGTCGAGAACGTCAGCAAGGTGTACGGCACCCGTGCCCTGCTGGACGGCGTCTCGCTCGGTGTGTCCGAAGGGGACCGGATCGGGGTCGTCGGGCGCAACGGCGACGGCAAGACCACCCTCATCCGGATGCTGGCCAAGGTGGAGGATGCCGACACCGGACGCGTGACCCACTCCGGCGGGCTGCGGCTCGGGGTGCTCACCCAGCACGACTCCCTCGATCCGGCCGCCACCGTCCGCCACGAGGTCATCGGCGACATGGCCGACCACGAGTGGGCCGGCAACGCCAAGGTGCGGGACGTGCTGACCGGGCTGTTCGGCGGGCTCGACCTGGCGGGCTTCCCCAAGGGGCTGGACACCGTCATCGGACCGCTCTCCGGTGGCGAGCGGCGCCGCATCGCGCTCGCCAAGCTGCTCATCGAGGAACAGGACCTCCTCGTCCTCGACGAGCCCACCAACCACCTCGACGTCGAGGGCATCTCCTGGCTCGCCCGGCACCTGCGCGACCGGCGCTCGGCGCTGGTCTGCGTCACCCACGACCGCTGGTTCCTGGACCAGGTCTGCACCCGCATGTGGGACGTGCAGCGCGGCGACGTGTACGAGTACCAGGGCGGCTACTCCGATTACGTCTTCGCGCGCGCGGAGCGCGAGCGGATCGCCGCCACCGAGGAGGTCAAGCGGCAGAACCTGATCCGCAAGGAGCTGGCCTGGCTCCGTCGCGGAGCGCCCGCCCGCACCTCCAAGCCGCGCTTCCGCGTGGAGGCCGCCAACGAGCTGATCGCGGACGTGCCGCCGCCCCGGGACAGCAGCGAACTGATGAAGTTCGCCTCCTCGCGGCTGGGCAGGACCGTCTTCGACCTCGAGGACATCACCGTGCAGGCCGGCCCCAAGGTGCTGCTCAAGCACGTCACCTGGCAGCTCGGCCCCGGTGACCGCATCGGCCTGGTCGGCGTCAACGGCGCCGGGAAGACCTCGCTGCTGCGGGCCATGGCGGAGGCCGCGCGCACCGAGGGCGAGACCCAGCCAGCCGGCGGGCGCATCGCCGTCGGCCGGACCGTCAAGCTCGCCTACCTCTCCCAGGAGGTCGACGAACTCGACCCCACCTGGCGGGTCCTGGAGGCCGTGCAGCAGGTCCGTGAGCGCGTCGACCTCGGCAAGGGGCGCGAGATGACCGCGGGTCAGCTCTGCGAGACCTTCGGCTTCGGCAAGGAGAAGCAGTGGACGCCGGTCGGGGACCTGTCGGGCGGTGAGCGGCGGCGTCTTCAGCTGCTGCGCCTGCTCATGGACGAGCCGAACGTCCTCTTCCTCGACGAGCCCACCAACGACCTCGACATCGAGACCCTCACCCAGCTCGAGGACGTCCTCGACGGCTGGCCCGGCTCGATGGTCGTCATCTCCCACGACCGGTTCTTCGTCGAGCGCACCACGGACCGGGTGTTCGCGCTCCTCGGCGACGGCGCCCTGCGGATGCTGCCGCGCGGTATCGACGAGTACCTGGAACGGCGCCTGCGCATGGAGGAGGCGGTCGCCGCCCAGGCCGCCGCAGCGGCGCCCAAGCCGGCCGCCCAGGAGAAGAGCGCCGCCGACCAGCGCGCGGCCAAGAAGGAACTCCAGAAGATCGAGCGGCAGTTGGACAAGGTCTCCGAGAAGGAGTCCAAGCTGCACGCGCGGATCGCCGAGCACGCCACCGACTTCGCCAAGGTCGCCGAACTGGACGCCCAGTTGCGCGACCTGGCGGGCGAGCGCGAGGAACTGGAGCTGCGCTGGCTGGAACTGGCCGACGACGCGTAACCGGCGGGCAGGCGCACCTCTTCGGCGCGCGCGGCGTGAAAGCGCCGCGCGCGCCGCTGTCGCGTGCGCCGCGTGAAGAGGGCGTGAAGGCGCGTAACGGCGCCATCACAGCCCGGTTCTCCCTTGGGAACAGGCGTGGATCCAGGCCCCTGCGCTGTCGGTGCCGGGTGATAGAAAGAGCCGTCTGAGAACCGTATGAGTACGACCTGGGTCCGTGAGCGAACCTCGGGGCGTGGCTAAAAATCAGTGAACGAGGGGGAAGAGCGCTGATGACTCAGCCGCCCAACCAACCGCCGCAGGGCGGCTTCGGAGCACCGCAGGACCAGCCGCCGCAAGGCGGTGGATTCGGCGCACCGCAGTCGCCGCCCCCGCCGGCCCAGCCGCCGCAGGCACCGGCCCAGCCTCCTCAGCCCCAGCCCGGCTACGGCTACCCCCAACAGCCCGGCCCCTACGCCCAGCCGGGCCCCTACGGCGCGCCGCCGCCCGGCACCCCCGGCCCCTACGGGCAGCCCCAGCAGCCCGGCCCGTACGCCCCGCAGCCCGGCTACGGCTACCCGCAGCAGCCGCCCCAGTACCCCGGTGCCCCCGGCGGTGCACCCTACGGCGGTCCGCAGCCGCCCGCCGGCAAGAAGAAGACCGCGCTGATCGTCGGCGCCGCCGCGGCCGCGCTGCTGGTCATCGGCGGCACCGTCTACGCCGTCACCAGCGGCGGTGACGACGGCGGGAGGAAGCCGGTCGCCCAGCAGAGCGACGACGGCAAGAAGGGCGCCTCCGACGCCCCGGTCAACCCCGGCGACGGCAGCGGTGACGGCGGCGCGGACCCGGAGAACCTCAACGAGGGCCGCAAGCCCGGCGAGGCGAAGGTGCTCTGGTACAAGACGGCACCCGACGCCCCCGGCTCCGGCGCCGACGCGCCCGGCATGTGGATCACGGACAAGACCGCGGTGAAGGCGGCGTACAAGCAGCTCTTCGCCTACAACGTCGGTGACGGCAACCCCACCTGGGACCCGGTCACCTTCCCGCAGAAGATCTGCTCGGTCACCCCGCAGAAGTCGGCCGACGACAAGATCGTCGTGGCATACATGAGCGGCGTCAGCGACCGCGCCAAGTGCAACCAGCTCCAGCAGGTCGACCTGGCCACCGGCAAGAAGGGCTGGAGCACCGAGGTCGCCGACGGCGCGCTGTTCGACAGCGCGATCAGCGTCGAGCTGAGCGTCAGCGACAAGACGCTGATGGTGGGCCGCTCGCAGTCGGGCACGGCGTACGACCTCGACAGCGGCAAGAAGCTGTACGACAAGAAGAAGTACGGCGACGCCTGCTTCCCGACCGCGTTCGCGGGCGGCACGGACCGGCTGGTCCAGGTGGCCTCCTGCAACGCCGGCGGCAGCAACGCGCACGAGGAGATCCAGGAACTCGACCCGGCCACCGGCAAGGTCAGGTGGACGCAGCCGGTCAAGAAGGGCTGGCGGGTCGGGCGGACCTATTCGCTGGACCCGCTCGTGGTCTATCTGACCAACGAGAGCAAGAAGGCCTGGAACATCTCCACCTTCACCAAGGACGGCAAGTTCCGTTCCGAGGTCAAGGTGAACGAGAAGTTCGTCCCGCAGTGCGGCTGGGCGATCCTCGAACGCGATCTGCAGGGCTGCCAGGGCGTCGCCGTCGACTCCGACACGCTCTACCTGCCCACCAGCGCCACCAGCGGCGCCAACGAGATCGTCGCCATCGGCCTGGCCGACGGCAAGGAGAAGTGGCGCGTGAAGTCGCCGGCGGACGAGTCGATGTCCCCGCTGACGGTGGAGAACGGCAAGCTCATCGCCTACGTGGACCCGTCCTACGACGCGGGCGGCCAGATCGTGTCCGTGCCCACCACCGGCGGTTCGCACCCGACGGCCAAGCTGCTGCAGAACCCGGCGGGCACGGCCCAGATCGAGAACGGCTTCTACAACGGTGCCGTGAGCTGGACCGACGGGCGCTTCTACATCTCCACCACCCGGCTGTCCGGCAACGACGACTCGAAGGAGAAGCTGATGATGGCCTTCGGCAAGTGAGTCCCGGCCCTTCTCCCACCGTCCCCTCGCCGCCAGGCCCCGACAGCTTCACCGAGGTACCCCCGTCATGACCCAGCCGCCCCCGCCGCCGCCGAGCCAGCCCCCGCAGCAGGGTGGTTTCGGTCCGCCCCAGGACCAGCCGCCCGCCGCCCCGGAGACTCCGGCCACCCCGGAGACCCCCGCCACCCCACAGGGCCCCGCGACTCCGCCGGCGCCCCAGACGCCGCCCAGCCTGCAGAAGGGCCCGGAGCCCGGCTACGGCTACCCGCAGCAGCCCCCGGCACCCCAGGCCCCGCAGCCGCCCCAGCCCCAGCCCGGCTACGGCTACCCGCACGCCCCGCAGCCGGGTTACGGCTTCCCCCAGGCACCCCAGCCGCCCCAGCCGCAGCCCGGCTACGGCTACCCCGGCGCGCAGCCGAACCCGTACGCGCAGCCGGCCCAGCCCATGGGCCCGTACGCCCAGCAGCCGGGTTACGGCTACCCGGGCGGACCGACCGTGCCGATGCCGGCGCAGCCCGGGCAGCCCGGCGGCGGCCGGAACAACACCGCCCTCGTCATCATCGTCGCCGCGGTCGTCGCCATCGCGCTGATCGTCGGCGGCGGCATCCTGTACGCCAAGTCCTCCGGCGGCGACGGCAAGAAGGACGAGACCGCCAGCTCCAGCGGCGGCAAGGGCGGTACGAACGGCAAGGACGACACCACCGGCGGCACGTCCTCCGGCGGCGAGGAGAAGGTGCCGTCGGACCCCGCGTCCAAGGTGCTCTTCCAGGTCGACATGCCCCAGACGAAGGACACCGTCGTCACCTCGGGCTCCTGGCTGACCGACTCGGTGTACGCCAAGAGCGGCGTCGCCGAGATCGTCGGCTACAACCCCGCCGCGGGCACGAAGATGTGGACCATCAAGCTGCCCGGCCCGGTGTGCACGGCCAGCAAGTACGTCACCGAGGACAACAAGACCGCGGTCGTCTTCCAGCCGAAGATGCCCAAGAAGGGCTCCAGCGAGGGCTGCAGCCAGGTCGCCGCCATCGACCTCGACAAGGGCACCAAGCTCTGGACCAAGACGGTCAAGAACGGTGACTACACGGCCAACCTGCAGAACGTGACGGTCTCCCAGCACACCGTCGCGGTCGGCAGCAGCAACGGCGGCGCCGCGTTCGACATCGGCACCGGCAAGGTGCTCTGGCAGCCCAAGCCGGAGGACACCTGCGAGGACGCCGGGTACGGCGGTGGCCCCAAGCTGGTCGCGGTGCGCAAGTGCGGCAGCTACGGCGAGCGCCAGTTGCACATCCAGACCATCGACCCGACGTCCGGGAAGGTCATCTCCGACTACAGGATGACCGCGGGCATCGAGTACGCCGGCGTCGTCTCCACCGACCCGCTGGTGGTGGCCGCCGACGTCGGTGACAGCGCCGACGACGGCAGCGGCATCTCGGACTACTTCTCCATCGACAGCAAGACCGGCAAGCTGCTCACCCGGATCTCCGCGCCCTCCGACACCTACTCCGGCCGCTGCGACAGCATCACCCGCGTCGAGGACTGCCGGGAGGTCGTCGCCGGCAACGGCAGGCTGTACGTGCCGACCGAGGAGCACGACGGCGACGGCGACTACAGCAAGACCAACGAGATCGTCGTCTTCGACCTGGCCACCGGCAAGCAGACCGGCCAGCGCGCCGAGGCCGGCGACGGCTACACGCTCTCCCCGCTGCGCATGGACGGCGGCAACCTGATCGCCTACAAGCACCCGCCGTACAACAAGGGCGGCCAGGTCGTCACCCTCGGCGGCCCGTCGTTCAAGGCGACCACGCTGCTGGAGAACCCGTCCACCGAGAGCGTGCGGCGGGCCGAGACCACGATGCTGCCGGAGTACGCGGAGATCCGGTACGGGCATGGCCGGCTCTACATGTCGGCCGTGTACGCGCACAAGTCCACGTACGGCAAGGAGTACCTGCTGCTCGCGTTCGGCGCGGGCGGCTGACCGTCCGCCCCGGGACGCGGCAGGTGCGCCGGGGCGAATGCGAGGTATTACCAGGGAGTGCCCCGGATTTCACTATCCGGGGCACTTCTCCTGCGTAGGGGCAGCGCGACGTCGAACAAGCGTGTAGCTTCCGGGGGCATGAAGGGCGGGGTGCCGGGGGGCCCTCTGTCGTGGTGGACCGGTGGGCGTCCATAGTGGGGCATCCATGGGGGAGGGCTGGGGGGTTGCTCTATGGGAGTGCGGCTCATGGTCGTCGACGACCATCGCCTGCTCGCGGAGGCGCTGGCGTCGGCACTGAAGCTGCGCGGGCACCGGGTGCTCGCGGCGGCGGCGCCGGCCGCGGGCGCGGCGGATCTGGTGATCTCGCGGGCGCCCGAGGTGTGCCTGCTGGGCACGGCGGCGCCGGCCGAGCCGGGGGCCTTCGACCCGGTGGCGAAGATCAAGCGGGAGCGGCCGCAGGTGGCGGTCCTGGTGCTGGGCCCGGTGCCGTCACCGCGGGGCATCGCGGCCGCGTTCGCGGCGGGGGCCTCGGGTTACGTACGGCACGACGAGCGCATCGAGGGCGTCGAGCGGGCGATCATGAAGGCGCGGGCGGGCGAGGCGGCAGTGGCGCCGCAGCTCCTGCAAGGGGCCTTCGGTGAGCTGCTGAACCCGGCGGCCCAGCCGGACGACGAGGGGCAGCGCCTGCTGGAGATGCTGACGCCCCGCGAGGTGGAGGTGCTGGTCCGGGTCGCCGACGGGGAGGACACCCGGGTGATCGCGGCCGGCATGGGCATCGCGCCGAGCACCGCGCGCACGCATGTCCAGCGGGTACTGATGAAGCTGGGCGTGGGCTCCCGCCTGGAGGCGGCGGCCCTGGCCGCCCGCACCGGCCTGCTGGACCGGGCGGGCCCGTACATGAACGCGGGCCCCGCTTAGGCACCCGGTGCATGGGCGGGGTTCGTCTCCCAGGGGCACGTGGGGACTGCGCGACCAGTCCCCACGCGCCCGCGGCCGGGTACGGCGATTACGCCGTCTCCTTCTCCTCCGGCAGACCCTCCGGAGGAAGCGGCGGGGGAGTGGGCCGCAGCTTCAGCCAGGCCAGGAAGAAGATGCCCAGCAGCAGCATGCCGATCCCGGTCCACAGGTTGATGTTGACGCCCTGGGCCTTGTCGATGGCGGACTGCGAATCGGTGATGCCGACGATCGTGACGATGACGCCGTAGAGGACGAACAGGCCGCCGATGATGCGGCGCAGGTCGAAGATGCGGGCGGCGGTCGCCGACTTGGTCTCGAGGTCGGCGACGTCACGCGAGAGGTCGTCCTCGGTGTAGTGGTGGTGCCGGCCGGGGTGGTCGGGCTGTCCAGGCTGTTCGCTCATGATTTCCTCGGTCCTCCCGCGTCAGAACGAGAACGGGATGTAGCAGGCGGCGGCGATCACGACCGCGCCCCAGCCCAGCAGGGCCGGCTTGCGGTACCAGGCGTCGTCACCCGGGGCGGGCGGCTCGGCCATGCCGGGGGAGCGGGTGCCGTAGACCAGGCCCTGCAGCTCCTGCGCCGGCTTCGGCTTGGTGAACAGGGACACGGCGAACATGACGATCGCACCGGCGACGAAGCCCGCGATCGCGGAGACGAAGTTCGCGCCCTGGTCGGAGGGAAGGGAGATGATGCCCTTCTTGTAGAAGACGAAGTAGTTGACCATCGCGGTCACGGTGCCGGCGAGCAGCCCCCAGAAGCCGGACTTGGCGGACGCGCGCTTCCAGAACATGCCGACGATGAAGACGACGAACATCGGCACGTTGAAGAAGGAGAACAGCGTCTGCAGGTAGGACATGATGTTCGAGAACGAGGACGCCAGGAACGCCGTGCCGACGGAGGCGCAGACACCGACGACGGTGATCAGGCGGCCGAAGCGGACGTAGTACTGGTCCTCACGGCCCGGCACCACGTACTTCTCCCAGATGTCGGTGGTGAACACCGTGTTGAACGACGACACGTTCGCCGCCATGCCCGCCATGAAGGCGGCCAGCAGACCGGTGACCGCGATGCCGAGCACGCCGTTGGGCAGCAGTTCCTGCATCAGGTAGGGGATGGCGTCGTTGTACTGGTAGCCGGAGCCCGAGGTGCCGAAGTTCGGGACGATCGCGGCGGCGACGAGGCCGGGGATCATCACCAGGAAGACGATGAAGATCTTCGGGTAGGCGGCGATCAGCGGCGTGCGCTGTCCCGCCGAGAGGTTCTTCGCGGACAGGGCGCGCTGCACCTCGGCGAAGTTGGTGGTCCAGTAGCCGAAGGAGAGCACGAAGCCGAGGCCGAGCACGATGGTCAGCCAGTTGGCGCCCAGCGGGTTGGTGCTGCCGATGCCGGTGCCGCCCCAGGCGGTGGTGAAGTTCTGCCCGTGCGTGGCGGTGAGCTTGTCGGTCAGTCCGCCCCAGCCGCCGACCTTCTTCAGGCCGAGGACGGTGATCGGGATGAGGGCGGCCAGGATCACGAAGAACTGGAGCACCTCGTTGTAGATCGCCGAGGACAGACCGCCGAGCGTGATGTACGCGAGCACGAAGGCGCCGGCGACCACGATGGCGACCCACTGCGGCCAGCCGAGCAGGGCCTCCACCACGATCGCGAGGGCGTAGAGGTTGACACCCGCGATCAGGATGGCGGCGAAGGCGAACAGGATCGAACTGAGCAGGTGGGCGGCCCGGTCGAAGCGCAGCAGCAGGAACTCGGGGACCGAGCGGACCTTGCTGCCGTAGTAGAAGGGCATCATCACCAGGCCCAGGAAGACCATGGCGGGGATGGCGCCGATCCAGTACCAGTGCACGGTGTAGGCGCCGTACTGGGCGCTGTTGGCGGCCATGCCCAGGATCTCGGTGGCCGCCAGGTTCGCCGAGATGAAGGCGAGGCCGGTGATCCAGGCGGGCAGCGAGCGTCCGGAGAGGAAGAAGTCGAGGGTGGTCTTGACGGACCGGCGGGCCGCGAAGCCGATGCCGAGAACGACGATGAAGTAGATCGCCAGGATCGAGTAGTCCAGCCAGTTGGTGGGGAGCCGTAGCTCCGCCGCCAGATAGGTGGGGGCGTATGTGGGGGTTTGCATGAGAACTCGCTTCGTCGCGCGAACTGATCCAGAGCGGAACCTACGCCTCTGTGTTCAGCAATTGAACACTTCCGATGGTGTTCTTTGTTTGATTGTGATCGTACGAGGTGTTGTCGGGTTGTGATCTGTTATGTTTGATTGTGTTGAGTGATTGGGTCCGGGACGAGAAGGAGTCCGGCGTGAAGAAGACCTCGACCCGGCTGGCCGACGGTCGTGAACTGATCTATTACGACCTCCGGGACGACACCGTGCGGGACGCCGCCGACCGCCGCCCGCTGGACGCCACGGTCACCACCTCCGAGATCCGCCGCGACCCGCTGCTCGGCGACTCGGTCGCCGTCGCCTCGCACCGCCAGGGCCGCACCTACCACCCGCCGGCCGACCAGTGCCCCCTGTGTCCGACCCGGGGCGAGCGGCTCAGCGAGATCCCCGACTCCTCGTACGACGTGGTCGTCTTCGAGAACCGCTTCCCCTCGCTCGCCGGCGACTCCGGCCGCTGCGAGGTGGTCTGCTTCACCTCCGACCACGACGCCTCCTTCGCCGGCCTCACCGAGGACCAGGCGCGGCTGGTCCTGGACGCCTGGACGGACCGCACCTCCGAGCTGTCGCATCTGCCCTCCGTCGAGCAGGTGTTCTGTTTCGAGAACCGGGGTGCCGAGATCGGCGTGACCCTTCAGCACCCGCACGGACAGATCTACGCCTACCCCTTCACCACGCCCCGCACCGCGCTGATGCTCCGCTCGCTCGCCGCCCACAAGGAGGCCACCGGCGGACAGAACCTGTTCGACGACGTCCTGACCCGGGAACTCGCCGGCGAGCGGGTCGTCCTTGAGGGTGAACACTGGGCGGCCTTCGTGCCCTACGCGGCGCACTGGCCGTACGAGGTCCACCTGTACCCCAAGCGGCGCGTGCCCGATCTGCTCGCCCTCGACGAGGCGGCACGCACAGAATTCCCCCAGATCTATCTGGAACTCTTGCGGCGCTTCGACCGTATCTTCGGCGAGGGTGAGCCTCCGACGCCCTACATCGCGGCCTGGCACCAGGCCCCGTTCGGCACGCTGGAGGAGTTCGACGGCGTGACGCGGGACGACTTCGCGCTGCACCTCGAGCTTTTCACCGTCCGCCGCACTTCCGGCAAGCTGAAGTTTCTCGCGGGTTCCGAGTCCGGCATGAACGTGTTCATCAACGACGTGCCGCCGGAAGCCGCGGCCGAGCGACTGCGAGAGGTAGCGAGTTCATGAAGTACCTGGTGACGGGTGGGGCGGGGTACGTCGGCAGTGTCGTGGCCCAGCACCTGCTGGAGGCGGGCCACGAGGTCACCGTCCTCGACAACCTCTCCACCGGCTTCCGCGAGGGCGTGCCCGCCGGTGCCGCGTTCGTCGAGGGCGACATCCGGGACGCCGCGAAGTGGCTCGACCCCTCCTACGAAGGCGTGCTGCACTTCGCCGCCTCCTCGCAGGTCGGCGAGTCGGTGGTGAAGCCGGAGAAGTACTGGGACAACAACGTCGCCGGCAGCCTGGCCCTGCTCGGCGCGATGCGCGAGGCGGGCGTCCGCAAGCTGGTCTTCTCCTCCACGGCGGCCACCTACGGCGAGCCGGAGCAGGTCCCGATCGTGGAGACCGCCCCGACGAGGCCGACCAACCCCTACGGGGCCACCAAGCTGGCCGTCGACCACATGATCACCAGCGAGGCGAACGCCCACGGCCTGGCCGCGGTCTCCCTGCGGTACTTCAACGTGGCCGGCGCCTACGGCACCCACGGCGAACGCCACGACCCCGAGTCGCACCTGATCCCGCTGGTCCTCCAGGTCGCCCAGGGCCGCCGCGAGGCGATCTCCGTCTACGGCGACGACTACCCGACCCCGGACGGCACCTGCGTCCGCGACTACATCCACGTCGCGGACCTAGCCGAGGCCCATCTGCTGGCCCTCGGCGCCGCCCGGCCGGGCGAGCACCTGATCTGCAACCTCGGCAACGGCAGCGGCTTCTCCGTCCGCGAGGTCGTCGAGACCGTCCGCAAGGTCACCGGACAGCCGATCCCCGAGGTCGTCGCGCCGCGCCGCGGCGGCGACCCGGCGGTCCTGGTGGCCTCGGCGGACACGGCCCGCGAGAAGCTGGGCTGGAACCCGTCCCGCGCGGACCTCGCGGGGATCGTCGCGGACGCCTGGGAGTTCGCACAGCACATCTCGAGGGAGCGGTAGTGGGGGCACAGCAGGTCACCGGGCGTTTCACCGAGCTGTACGGCGCCGCCCCGGAAGGGGTGTGGGCGGCACCCGGCCGGGTCAACCTCATCGGCGAGCACACCGACTACAACGACGGCTTCGTGATGCCGTTCGCCCTGCCGCACCAGGCCACGGCCGCGGTCTCCCGCCGTACCGACGGCGTGCTGCGCCTGCACTCGGCGGACATCGGGGGCGAGGCCGTCGAGCTGACGCTGGACGCGCTCGCACCGCAGAGCGACCAGAACTGGACGGCGTACCCGGCGGGTGTCGTCTGGGCGCTGCGCGAGGCCGGCCACCCGGTCACCGGCGCCGACATCCACCTCGCCTCGACGGTCCCCACCGGCGCCGGCCTGTCCTCCTCCGCCGCCCTCGAGGTCGTCGTCGCCCTGGCCCTGAACGACCTGTACGACCTGGGCCTGCAGCGTTGGCAGCTGGCCCGCCTGTGCCAGCGCGCCGAGAACGTCTACGTCGGCGCGCCCACCGGGATCATGGACCAGACGGCCTCGGCCTGCTGCGAGCAGGGCCACGCCCTGTTCCTCGACACCCGCGACCTCTCCCAGCGGCAGATCCCCTTCGACCTGGCCGCCGAGGGCCTGCGCCTGCTGGTGGTCGACACCCAGGTCAAGCACGCCCACAGCGGCGGCGAGTACGGCAAGCGCCGGGCCGGCTGTGAGAAGGGCGCCGCCCTGCTCGGCGTCGACGCCCTGCGCGACATCCCCTACGCCGACCTGGACTCCGCCCTCGCCCGCCTCGGTGCCGACGAGGAGGTGATCCGCCTGGTCCGGCACGTGGTGACCGAGGACGAGCGGGTCGAGCGGACCGTCGGTCTGCTGCGCTCCGGCGAGACCCGCTCCATCGGCCCGGTCCTCACCGAGGGCCACACCTCCCTGCGCGACGACTTCCGCATCTCCTGCCCGGAGCTGGACCTGGTCGTCGACACGGCCCTGACCGTGGGCGCCCTGGGCGCCCGGATGACCGGCGGCGGCTTCGGCGGCTCCGCGATCGTCCTGGCGGAGGCGGCGGACGTGGACACGGTGACGAAGGCGGTGCAGGAGGCCTTCGCCGCGGCCGGCTTCACGGCCCCGCGGGTCTTCGAGGCGGTGCCTTCGCCGGGGGCGCGCCGGCTGGGCTGACGGCCGGGCGGGGTGACGGGACCGGCCCGGATACGATCGGCCGGTTCTCACCCCGAGGAGCGAAGAACCGGTGACCGCCGTCCTGCCCCCGTCCAGCACGACCACCGGACCGCACACCGTGCGGCTGCTGACCCGCTTCGAGGACGGTGAGAGGCTGCACGCGCTGCTCTGGCGGGCGGGCCCGGGGTGGCGGATGATCAGCAGCGCCGTGCTCGGCGGTGGCATCGGGGAGCGCGGCTGGGTCCTCAACGCCCAGGTGGCGCACGGCTACCGGCGTACCGACCCGGACCGGCACCTGGCCGAGCTGGCCGCCGCGGCGGGCGCGACCGGACCGGGCGTCGGGCTGATGACGGCGGCCGACGTCTCCCGCCACGGCCGTGCGGAGGACTGCGGGGCGGAAGCGGTCGTCACGGCCGGCATCAGCGTGCGCGGCTGGGCCGCGGCCCCGGCGGAGGGCACCGCGCTGCCCGCGCAGCCGGGCACCATCAACATCGTCGCCGTCCTCCCTGTGGCGCTGACCGACGCCGCCTTGGTCAACGCGGTCGCGACCGCCACCGAAGCCAAGGTCCAGGCCCTGCTCGACGCCGGCCACGACTGCTCCGGCACCCCCACGGACGCCGTCTGCGTGGCCTCCCGCACCCCCGCCCCCGGCGAGGACCTCCACCCCTTCGCCGGCCCTCGCTCCCTGTGGGGCGCCCGCCTGGCCCGGGCTGTGCACCGGGCGGTGGGCGAGGCCGTGACGCCGGGGTGACGCCGGCGGCAGGCGCGGGCCGACACCGGCGCCCGGACTGCAGGAGGCTGCCGCAGGAGCCGTAGCGGCTGACTTTCGGCCACGGACGCTCAGCATCGAAGTGCGCCACCGCTCCATGGACTTGGGCCCCAGTAATGTGCACGGCTGTCACACCATTCGGCGAGGCGCAGGGAAAAAACGGGGAGACCAGACATGGCGTGGGAGGAGTGGGAGCAGCTGAAGGCCCAGGCGGCCGATCGGCATTCCACACGGATGCAGCTCAATCAGTATCCGGCTGATCAGGGAGGCGGCGGCAGCACCGCGGGAGATCTTGTGGCGGAGCACCAGGATCTCGAGGCCGTGGGCAAGGCGGCGCATGACCTGTTCGACGACTTCACCACCTACAGCGGGCATGCCCGTGCCGCCTCCGAGGCGGCATCGGGTGGGCTCAAGGGCGACGGCTTCGTCCTGGGCGGCGCGCTGGAGCATGTGACGCGGCGGTGGAGCGAGCAGACCAGAACGCTTCTGGACGCATGCGCTCACATCTCCAACCACCTGCGTTACACCAGGAACCAGCACGCGGCCGACGAGTCCTACATCACCGGAGCGGTCAGTGGTATCGCCGCGCTGGACGAGGGCTTCGACGACAGGAAGGGCCACTGAAGTCGATGGACCTCGACACACTGCGTCACGGCAACTTCGCCAAGCTCGGTGAGGCGGTCACCGACTGGGAGCAGATGACGAAGAAACTCGCCGGCCTGCAGAAGGACGCAGAGAACAACCTCAAGACCAAGGCAGACAAGGCCAACTGGCAGGGGATGAACGCCACTGTCAGCCGCGAGTTCATCACCAGGACAGCCGCGGAGTTCGCCGACGCGCACACTCAGGCCGACTCCATCACCAAGATCCTCAGCGATACACGCGGTGAACTCATCGGTTACCGCACTCAGCTGAACGACGCCATCAGGCGAGCCGCTGAGCAGAACCTGACGGTCGTCGATACGGGTGACGGCACCTTCTCCGTAACGGGAAACACCCGGCCCGACTGGGCGTCCGACCCGAGCGGCAAGACCGGAGTGACGGACCAGAAGGTGGTGGACGCCTTCTGCAAGGAGATCGAGGGCATCCTGACCATGGCGACGCAGAGCGACACCAGTGCCGCGGAGGCGCTGAAGCTTCTGGTCGACCAGGCCAAGTACGGTTTCACCGACGCCTCCTACGCGGACCGTGACCAGGCTGCCAAAGCCGTCGAAGCCGCCAAGAAGCTGGCGAAGATGGCGAAGAAGCCGGCCGAGATGTCCCTCGATGACATCGAGTCCTTCAACCGCACGATGGCGAAGTACCACGATGACCCCTTGTTCGCGGAGAAGTTCGCGACAGGTCTGGGCGCCAAGGGAACTCTGCAGTTCTGGACCGAGATGAGCTTCGCCCACGCCGGCGCCAGGGGCTCGGAGCTCAACACGATGAAGGAACTGCAGTCCAACCTGGGCCTCACCCTGGCTACTGCGTCGTTCTCGGACTCGGACGCCATGCGGGACTGGAAGAAGGACCTCGTCGACGAGCGCAACACGAACTTCCGCGCCGCGAACTCGTTCAGTCCCGTTGGTGGTCTCGGCTCTCAGGTCATCAGCAGCCTCATGCGCAAGGGACAGTTCGACACCGAGTTCCTGGACGACTACCGCAAGGAGCTGTTCAAGGAGGACAAGGCGGCTGGGGACTCGAACACCGACGATCGGTGGGTCAAGGGCTACGACGCGCTGGACCTCGTCTTCGGTGACGGCAACGGCAGGGACCCGCTGGAGGGGCTCTTCGAAGGCCTCTCCCACAACCCCGAGGCAGCGGAGCACGCCTTCGAGTCCAAGGCCGACCTGGACCACATGCTCGGCACCACGGTGTACACGGACCGGGGCGAGTCCTTGGGGCGGGCTCTGGAGAGTGCTGTCACCGGGGTCGCGGCCGGCGACACCACTGCCTCGGCCCCGCCGCACAGCAAGGCCCAGGTCAAGATCATGGCGAACATCATGCAGGCGGTGGCTGACCCCAACGGGGGCGCGAACCTGGTGGGCAAGGGGCTGGGCGAAAGCTTCGGGGACATGGCCGCGGCCTACATGCCGGAGATCAGCTGCGCCTTCAAGGGGCCGGAGAGCGACACCGTCTTCCTCACGAACAGTGATTCCCCCGGAGGACTCAACGTCACGGATGTCACGCGCTTCCTTTCGGCCACCTCCGCGGATCCCGCCGGACGTGCCGGGATCATCTACGGGGAGAGTATCTACACCGGAAGCCTCCTGGAGGAGCACCTGTCGCACCCCGGTCACTTCGACGGCGACCAGAAGCAGGTTCTCAATGACATCGGCAGAAACGCCGGAATCATCGAGGGGATCGTCGGGCACTCGGCGGCGAACTCGGAAGTCGGTCAGTCCATCCAGGGTGAGAAGGACTACAACGACGCCTTGAAGGCCAAGGGGGACTTCGCCAAGAACTGGGTCAACATCGCCTTCACCGGCCTCAAGGTTCCCGAACATCTGGGCGGCGAGCTCATGGGGTCCGTGGTGGGCGGTGGGGCCGGAGCCGTCGCCGGTGCGGCCATCGACCGCCTGATCGACGGGCAGCAGGCGAGCGGTGCCGAGGACGAGGGGCTGTACTACTCCAGCAAGGACCTGTTCGCGATGCGGAACTCGGTCGGTCAGCAGACGATCTGGTCGGTCGACGACGCCTTGGCCCGCCATCACGTGAATCTGCCAAAGGACGAGATTGACGACTCGGTGGGGCAGGCCGTCAACGACGGCTGGAAAGACGCCGACTACTACCTGAACCGTTCGAAGGTGAAGTATGGCTGAGAGAGGTTCTGGCCGCTGGTGGAAGACCCACTCCGTAAGAGGGTTCTTCGCGGCCACGGTCATCCTCGTGCTGGTGTGCGGCGGTCTCTTCGTGTTCTTCGTGAAGGGGCTGTACCTACTCCCGGACAAGGTGTGCGAAGGCTCGGTCCAGCGGGACGTCGTCATCCGGACCCTTCCGCGGGCGCGGGCGGCGGACGAATGGTCGGATCACCGCGGCAGGGGGACCGACTTCATGTTCGGCTGCCGTGTCTCCACCAGCGGTGACTCGATCCTGTCGGGGAGCGTGAACCTGCGGGAGTCGTCGAAGGACGACTGGGAGCGGGGTTACGGCAGTGACGGGGGCACCCGCGTCGTGCGGACCTCGGCGGGCCGCGTGGCGGGGCTGGCACAGCTCGACGACGACGGCGGCGTCGCCTCCGTGTACGTGCCCTGCGAGCCGAAGGACGCGGAGGAGACGTCCGGGCCCCGTGCCCTGGTGGCGGAGGCCGGTGTGACCGGGAAGAGCAGGGCCTCGGGAACGGCCCGGCGCCAGGACCTGACCGACTTCGCCTATCAACTCACCCAACATGCCTACGCGCTGGCCGGGTGCAAAGGGCCGAGCGACTTTCCCAAGCGGCTGCCGCGCTACGGGGACCACTGATGGACGATGACGAGATCCGGTCGCGCCTCGACGGGCGGGGGCGGGTCGAGATCAGTGGTGGGGCGTCCTTGCGGGAGCGGGCCGTGCCGATCGCGTACGCGCTGGGCTACGAGCTGATCCGCACCGAGCGGACCCGGGGCCCCGGCCGAGTGTTCGGCCTTCCGGCTCCTGTCACCGTGCGTCTGTTCTTCCGGCGCGACGACGATCCCCGGGCCCGGCGCCGGGCCGAGCGGACCATCGAGCGGTTGCGGGCCGGTGGGCCGGTACTGGCGGACGACGAACCGCCGCCTGCTCCGCCACCTCCGCCCGGTCCGCCACCGCCCCTCGTCCACCGGCCGCCCGCGCCCCGGCCCCGGCGCTCGATGGAACCGCAGCCGCCTCCGCCGGTGGGGCCGCCCCGGCCGCGGATCCCGCCCCGCCCGGCGTATCCGCCTCCGCCGCACCCGAGGTGACCCGGCGTCAGGCGAGCCGTTTCGTCAGGGTGTACTCCGTGAGGCCCGGGGGATAGTCGGGGATCACGCACACCACGTCGTAGCCCTGCTTCCGGTAGAAGCCGGGGGCCTGGAAGTCCCAGGTCTCCAGGCGGGCGGTGGCGCAGGCGCGGTCGGTGCGGGCGATGTGTTCGGCGCGGGACAGCAGGCGGGAGCCGAGGCCCGCGCCGCGGTGGCGGGCGTCGACCCACAGGTAGGTGACGTGCAGCCAGGTCGCCCAGGTGTGGCCGACCAGGCCGGCGGCCAGGTCCCCCGATTCGTCCAGTGCCCACACGTGCAGCGGGACCTCGCGCTCGCCGGGCGTGCCCCGCAGGGCCGAAAGGACCGGGGACGCCGCCGTGTTGGTGTCCCGCAGCCGGGAGCGGAGCAGATCACGTCGGCCTCTGTCGACTTCCGCCTCAATACGAAACATGCGGCACACCATAAACGTGCCGGACGGCCAGTTCTGCAAATCGACTTCCGCCGCGTGCCCGCATCCGTACTCTGTGGAGCAGCGCCGGTGGGGGCCGGTGCTGATCAGGGGGCGAGACAGACGGGTACGGCGCCCGTGGTGGGGGTAGCAGTGTCCGCAACGGCGGCGGCCGTGCGGTCGGCGTCTCTCACCGCGGGTGTCGGATCCGAGCGGGTCGTCGTTTCTCCGGACCTTGGTTATCCCCTGCTCCACGCGGAGCCCGGGGAAGGGGGCTTCGTGGTTCGCATCCGAGTGCTGGTCGTCGACGACCACCGTATCTTCGCCGAGTCGCTCGCGGCCGCGCTGGCCGCCGAGCCCGACGTCGACGTCTTCGCCGCGGGCAGCGGCCCGGCAGCGCTGCGCTGTCTGGAGCGCGCGGCCGCCGAGGGCCGCCGTTACGACGTCCTCCTCGTGGACGCCGATCTGGGCGGCGCGCTGCCCGGCGTGCGCCCGGCCGTGCCCGTGCACGACGGCGACGAGGAGGGGCTGGTCGACGGGCTCTCGCTGGTCGCGGGCGTGCGCTCGGCGCAGCCCGGGGTGCGGACGGTGGTCCTCGCCGAGAAGGACGATCCGCGGCGGGCCGCCCTCGCCCTGCAGGCCGGCGCCTCCGGCTGGGTCGCGAAGGACTGCTCGCTGTCCCGGCTGCTGACGGTGATCCGGGGTGTGCTGCGCGACGAGACGCATCTGCCGCCCGCCCTGCTCACCGGCGTCCTCAAGGAAATGACGGCCGCCCGCAAGCACCGCACCGAGAGCGAGCGGCTGGTGGAGTCGCTGACCCCGAGGGAACGGGAAGTGCTGCGGTGCATGGTCGCGGGGCTCGGCCGCAAGGCCGTGGCCGAGCGGCTGTTCCTCTCCCCGCACACCGTGCGCACCCACATGCAGAACGTCCTCGGCAAGCTGGGCGTCCACTCGACGCTCGCCGCCGTCGCCCTCGCCCGCAGGGCGGGAGTGGGGCCGGCCGAACTAACCGGGGATGTTGTCGAACGGGGCGGTCAACTGGCGTAGCAGGCTGGCGAGTTCGGCGCGCTGGGCGCGGGAGAGCTCGGCGAGGATCGCCCGCTCCTGCTCCAGCAGGCCCGCCAGTGCCTGGTCCGCGCGGTCCCGGCCGGTGTCGGTCAGCCGGACCAGCACGCCCCGCCGGTCGCTCGGGTCGGGCAGCCGCTCCACCAGGCCCTTCTTGGCGAGCCGGTCGATCCGGTTGGTCATCGTGCCCGAGGTGACCAGGGTCTGTGTCAGCAGTTGCCCGGGAGAGAGCTGATAGGGGGTCCCCGCGCGCCGCAGCGCGGTCAGCACGTCGAACTCCCAGGGCTCAAGCTGATGTTCGGCGAAAGCGAGCCGGCGCGCGCGGTCCAGGTGCCGGGCCAGCCGGCTCACCCGGCTGAGTACCTCGAGCGGCTCCACGTCGAGGTCCGGGCGCTCCCGGCGCCACGCTGCGACCAGCCGATCGACCTCGTCCTCCATGGAGATCAGTGTAGTGGTTGTGTCGACATGAAGTCTCTTGATGTCGAGTCTCTTGACATCAAGACAGTTCTCTCGGGAGAGTGAACGGCATGACGACACCCACCTGGGATCCCGCCCAGTACCTCCGCCACGCCGGCCACCGCGCCCGCCCCTTCGCCGACCTCCTCGCCCGCGTCCCGGACCTCCCCTCCCACCGGCCCCGCGTCGCAGACCTCGGCTGCGGCCCCGGCAACGTCACCACCCTGCTCGCCGGACGCTGGCCCACCGCCCACATCACCGGCTACGACAACTCGCCCGAGATGCTCGACAAGGCGCACGTCGACCACGAGGGCCCCACGGCCGGCGGCGGCCGGCTCGACTTCGCCCACGCCGACGTCCGCACCTGGACGCCGGGGGAGCCGTACGACCTGATCGTCTCCAACGCCACCCTGCACTGGGTGCCGGGCCACGCCGACCGCTTCGCCGACTGGATCGCGGGCCTCACGCCGGGCGGCACCCTCGCCTTCCAGGTCCCCGACAACATCGACGCCCCGCTGCACGCCCTGATGCGCGAACTCGCCGCCACCCCGCGCTGGAAGCCCCTCCTCGGCGACGTCCTGCGCCCCGAGGACTCCGTGCACACCCCCGGCGCCTACCTGGACCGCCTCGCCCGCCTCGGCTGCGCGACCGACGTCTGGCAGACGACGTACCTCCACGTCCTGACCGGCGAGGACCCCGTCCTCGACTGGGTCAAGGGCACCGGCCTGCGCCCCGCCCTGACCGCACTCGCCGACGACCCCGAGGCCCGCGACGCCTTCGTCACCGAGTACCGCGACCTGCTCCGCGCGGCCTACCCGAGCGCCCCGTACGGCACGGTCCTGCCCTTCCGCCGGCTGTTCGCGGTCGCCGTGAAGAAGGGGGAGTGAGGCATGCTCGCCGCGCTCGACCACGTCCAGCTCGCCATCCCGCCCGGTTCCGAGGACACCATGCGGGCCTACTACGCCGGCGTCCTCGGCATGACGGAGATCCCCAAGCCGCCGGTGCTCGCCGCGCGCGGCGGCTGCTGGTTCCGGGCGGGGCCGGTCCACCTGCACCTGGGCGCCGAGGAGGACTTCCGGCCTGCCGGGCAGGCCCACCCGGGACTGCGGGTCACCGGCATCGAGGCCTACGCGGCCCGGCTCACCGCCCACGGAGCACCGGTCACCTGGGACGACGACCTGCCGGGCCACCGGCGCTTCTTCTCCGCGGACCCGGCCGACAACCGACTGGAGTTCCTGGAGCCCACCCCGGACACCGCCTAGGCCTTCCGGTGCCCTATCAGCCGCGGCTTCTGCTCCAGGCCGTCCAGCCCGTGCCAGGCCAGGTTCACCAGGTGCGCCGCGACCTCCGCCTTCTTCGGGCGGCGCACGTCCAGCCACCACTGGCCGGTCAGCGCGACCATGCCGACCAGCGCCTGGGCGTACAGCGGGGCCAGCTTCGGATCGAAGCCGCGGGACTTGAACTCGCGCCCCAGGATGTCCTCCACCTGGGTGGCGATGTCCGAGATGAGGGAGGCGAAGGACCCCGTGGACTGGGGGATGGGGGAGTCGCGGACCAGGATGCGGAAGCCGTCCGTGTACTCCTCGATGTAGTCCAGGAGCGCGAAGGCCGCCTGCTCGCACAGCTCACGCGGATGCCCGGCGGTCAGCGAGCCGGTCACCATGTCCAGCAGCCGCCGCATCTCGCGGTCGACCACCACCGCGTACAGCCCCTCCTTGCCGCCGAAGTGCTCGTACACCACCGGCTTGGACACCCCGGCCTTCGCCGCGATCTCCTCCACCGACGTGCCCTCGAAACCCTTCGCCGCGAAAAGGGTGCGACCGATCTCCAGCAGCTGCTGGCGACGCTCGGCGCCGGTCATACGGGTCCGGCGGGTCCGCCGCTGCTTGTCGTTGCCCGGAGTGCTGCTGGAGTCGGTCGCCACGGCGTCAATCATGCCGCCTCGGCCGCTTCCTTCCGGAGCCGGGAGTCTCCTTCACCGTCGTTGCGCCGCGAATCGATACGCGAGCGTGACGGCCAGCGCACGTCGTACGCCCAGCCGAGCAGTTCGAACCAGCGGATGAACCGCGCGGAGGAGTCGATCTGGCCGCGCATCACACCGTGCCGCGCCGACGTCGGGTCGGCATGGTGCAGGTTGTGCCAGGACTCCCCGCACGACAGCACCGCCAGCCACCACACGTTGCCCGAACGGTCCCGCGACTTGAACGGCCGCTTGCCCACCGCGTGGCAGATCGAGTTGATCGACCACGTCACATGGTGCAACAGCGCCACCCGGACGAGCGAACCCCAGAAGAACGCGGTGAACGCGCCCCACCAGGACATCGTCACCAGCCCGCCGACCAGCGGCGGAAGCGCCAGGGACACGACCGTCCACAGCACGAACTGGCGGGAGATCGCCCGGAGCGCCGGGTCCTTGATCAGATCCGGCGCGTACTTCTCCTGCGGGGTCTGCTCCTCGTCGAACATCCAGGCGATGTGCGCCCACCACAGGCCCTTGATCAACGCCGGGACCGTGTCCCCGAACCGCCAGGGCGAGTGCGGGTCACCCTCCGCGTCGGAGAACTTGTGGTGCTTGCGATGGTCGGCCACCCAGCGCACCAGCGGCCCCTCGACCGCCAGCGACCCCATGATCGCCAGCGCGATCCGCAGGGGCCGCTTCGCCTTGAACGAGCCATGGGTGAAGTACCGGTGGAAACCGATCGTGATGCCGTGGCACCCCAGGAAGTAGAAGAACACCAGCAGGCCCATGTCGAGCCAGCTCACCCCCCAGCCCCAGGCCAGCGGCACGGCCGCCACCAGTGCCAGGAACGGCACCGTGATGAACAGGAGCAGCGTGATCTGTTCGATCGAACGCTTCTGCTCACCGCCCAGCGTGGCGGAGGAGATGGAGGTGTCGTTGGCCTTGCGGGCTTCGTCGATCACATCGGAACTTGAGGTCATGCGCGTCCCCTGTGGGGTCTCGGGTCGTGGCAGATGCCGGGCCGCCGGAACCGGGCGGGAATGGAGCGACCTTCCCTACGGTCCCGTAACCTACGGCGTCGTAAGTATGGCAGCGTGCTGTTCGGCGGCAAGAGCCCAAGAGCCTGCGCGTCCGAGTGGACACCTATCCTTGTAGTCGGTCGGACAGCGCGGTCCGCTCTGATTCCTTCCCGGACCCCTCGGCCCGTATGCGGCACCCGCCGCGCGGTGGACGGACGTCCGGGTTCCCTCCAGACGAGCTTCAACACTGCAAGGAGCCGCACCTGTGAGCAGTGCCGACGACCAGACCACCACGACCAGCAGCGAGCTGCGCGCCGACATCCGCCGGCTGGGTGACCTCCTGGGCGAGACCCTCGTGCGTCAGGAAGGCCCCGAACTCCTCGACCTGGTCGAAAAGGTCCGCCGCCTCACCCGGGAGGACGGCGAAGCCGCCGCCGAGCTGCTGCGCGGTACCGAACTGGAGACCGCCGCCAAGCTGGTACGAGCCTTCTCCACCTACTTCCACCTCGCCAACGTCACCGAGCAGGTCCACCGCGGCCGCGAGCTGCGCGCCCGCCGCGCGGCCGAGGGCGGCCTCCTCACCCGCACCGCGGACCGCCTCAAGGACGCCGACCCCGAACACCTGCGGCAGACCGTCGAGCACCTCAACGTCCGCCCCGTGTTCACCGCGCACCCCACCGAGGCCGCGCGCCGGTCCGTCCTCAACAAGCTCCGGCGCGTCGCCGCGCTCCTGGACACCCCCGTCCTCGACTCCGACCGCCGCCGCCACGACATCCGCCTCGCCGAGAACATCGACCTCGTCTGGCAGACCGACGAACTGCGCGTCGTCCGCCCCGAACCCGCCGACGAGGCCCGCAACGCCATCTACTACCTCGACGAACTGCACGCCGACGCCGTCGGTGACGTCCTCGAGGACCTCACCGCCGAACTCGAGCGGGTCGGCGTCAAGCTGCCCGACACCACCCGCCCCCTCACCTTCGGCACCTGGATCGGCGGCGACCGCGACGGCAACCCCAACGTCACCCCCCAGGTGACCTGGGACGTCCTCATCCTCCAGCACGAGCACGGCATCAACGACGCCCTGGAGATGATCGACGAACTGCGCGGCCTGCTCTCCAACTCCATCCGCTACGCCGGAGCCACCGAGGAACTGCTGGAGTCCCTGAACAGCGACCTCGAACAGCTGCCCGAGATCAGCCCCCGCTACAAGCGCCTCAACGCCGAGGAGCCCTACCGGCTCAAGGCCACCTGCATCCGGCAGAAGCTGGAGAACACCAAGCAGCGCCTCGCGGGCGGCACCCCCCACCAGGACGGCCGCGACTACCTCGGCACCGGCGAACTCCTCGCCGACCTCCGCATCATCCAGACCTCCCTGCGCGAGCACCGCGGCGCCCTCTTCGCCGACGGCCGCCTCGCCCGCACCATCCGCACCCTCGCCGCCTTCGGCCTCCAGCTCGCCACCATGGACGTCCGCGAACACGCCGACGCCCACCACCACGCCCTCGGTCAGCTCTTCGACCGCCTCGGCGAGGAGTCCTGGCGCTACGCCGACATGCCCCGCGACTACCGGGCCCGGCTCCTCGCCAAGGAACTGCGCTCCCGCAGGCCCCTCGCCCCCACCCCGGCCCCCGTCGACGCCGCCGGCGCCAAGACCCTCGGCGTCTTCCAGACCGTAAAGAAGGCCCTGGAGGTCTTCGGACCCGAGGTCATCGAGTCCTACATCATCTCCATGTGCCAGGGCGCCGACGACGTCTTCGCCGCCGCCGTCCTCGCCCGCGAGGCCGGCCTCGTCGACCTCCACGCCGGCTGGGCGAAGATCGGCATCGTCCCGCTGCTGGAGACCACCGACGAACTGCGCGCCGCCGACACCATCCTCGAGGACATGCTCTCCGACCCGTCCTACCGGCGCCTGGTCGCGCTGCGCGGCGACGTCCAGGAGGTCATGCTCGGCTACTCCGACTCCTCGAAGTTCGGCGGCATCACCACCAGCCAGTGGGAGATCCACCGCGCCCAGCGCCGGCTGCGCGACGTCGCCCACCGCTACGGCGTGCGGCTGCGCCTCTTCCACGGCCGCGGCGGCACCGTCGGCCGCGGCGGCGGCCCGTCCCACGACGCCATCCTCGCCCAGCCCTGGGGCACCCTCGAGGGCGAGATCAAGGTCACCGAACAGGGCGAGGTCATCTCCGACAAGTACCTCATCCCCTCCCTCGCCCGCGAGAACCTGGAACTGACCGTCGCGGCCACCCTGCAGGCCTCCGCCCTGCACACCGCGCCCCGCCAGTCCGACGAGGCCCTCGCCCGCTGGGACGCCGCCATGGACGTCGTCTCCGACGCCGCCCACGCCGCCTACCGCGAACTCGTCGAGGACCCCGACCTGCCGACGTACTTCCTCGCCTCCACGCCGGTCGACCAGCTCGCCGACCTGCACCTGGGCTCGCGGCCCTCCCGCCGCCCCGGCTCGGGCGTCTCGCTCGACGGACTGCGCGCCATCCCGTGGGTCTTCGGCTGGACCCAGTCCCGCCAGATCGTCCCCGGCTGGTTCGGCGTCGGCTCCGGCCTCAAGGCCCTGCGCGAGGCCGGTCTCGACACCGTCCTGGACGAGATGCACGAGCAGTGGCACTTCTTCCGCAACTTCGTCTCCAACGTCGAGATGACCCTCGCCAAGACCGACCTGCGGATCGCCCAGCACTACGTCGACACCCTCGTCCCCGACGAGCTCAAGCACGTGTTCGACACCATCAAGGCCGAACACGAGCTGACCGTCCGCGAGGTCCTCAAGATCACCGGCGAGGACGAACTCCTCGACGCCGCCCCCGTCCTCAAGCAGACCTTCGCCATCCGCGACGCCTACCTCGACCCGATCTCCTACCTCCAGGTCGCTCTGCTCAAGCGCCACCGCGACGCGGCCGCCGCCGACGCCACCGCCGACCCGCTGCTCGCCCGCGCCCTGCTCCTCACCGTCAACGGCGTGGCGGCGGGCCTGCGCAACACCGGCTGACAGCCCCCACCGCACACACGGGTGCCCCCGCGGTCGCACGACCACGGGGGCACCCGTCCGTATCAGCCGGCTCAGCCGCGCCGCACCCGCCGGGCCACCAGATAGCCACCCGCGCCGACCAGCACCGCAGCGGCGGCCGACAGCAGGCCCACCGGAGCACCGTTGCCCGTCTCCGCCAGGTCGCCACCGGCACCCTGGGCGGACGGCGACGAGGACACTGCCGGGGACGGCGAACCGGACGCAGGCGCACCCGGCACCGAGCCGGACGAGGACGACGGCGAAGCGGCGGACGAGGAGCCCGGCGCCGAAGCGGACGGCGACGCCGAACCGGACGGCGCGCCCGCGCCCCCCTCGGAGCCGGCGCAGTCCGTCCAGAACACCTTGTGCTTCGCCGCGCCCTTCTCGCCCTCGAAGTTCCAGAACAGCTTGTAGTGACCGTCCGGCAGCGACAGGTCCTCCGTGCGGCCGTGACCGCCGGTGTCCAGCGTGAGCGCGCCGGACTTCACCGTCTCGCCCTTCACGGACGCCGTCGGCGCCCAGGCCTCGATGTGCCAGTCGACCCGCTGCACGCCGTCGAAGCCGAAGGCGTCCAGGTAGAACGTGCACACGTGCGGCTCGTTGCGGCGCGGCTCCTCGCCGGTCCGGGCATCGTGGATCTTCACAGTGCCGTTGTCACCGGGAGCGGTGGCGTGAGCGGCGGCGGGGACGGCGAACAGCGCCGCCGAGGCGACGGCGGTCAGAGCGCCGACGCGAATGAGGGTGGGCATAGGGCAGTCCATCTACGCGACAGGGACGGGAAGATGTGGAGGGGGCGGTTCAGCTTCCGGCCCGGCCGGGTGCCCGGTCAATCACGAACGGACAACACACAAGTCCCCTACACACGTGAAGAACGCCCCAACACCGTCACAGCGACACGAACGCCGCCGTCAGCAGCGCCGCCCCCGCTCCGGCCAGCGCCCACGCCACCCGGATCCACCGCATCCCGCCGGCCACCACGACCGACGCCAGCAGCAACGCCCCGCCGAACGGCACCCACGCGTACAGCACACCCGCCGGACCCGACCGCACCACCTCGGCCGACCCCGGCTTCACCACCACGTCGTACGTCCGCCCCTTGCGCACCGCGACCGTCCGCTCGATCTCCACGTGCGCGCGCGCCCCGGCACCCGCGGAGGCCGGCGTGAACGGACCGGAGCAGACGTCCCCCGCGCACTCCGCCACCCGCATCGTGCCCCGCTCACGCCCCTTGGTCAGCATCACGTGCTGCGCGGTGCCCCAGGAACCCCACACCCCCGCGAAAAGGATCAGCGCGGCGATGGCGCCCATCGCCGCGACCCGCCCGAACCGCAACGCGGTCACGGAGGCCTGGCGGGCGGTGGTGGCTGAGGCAGGCATGGCGGGGATCATTGGCCATACCCCTACTGCCGGTCAACTCCGGGGCGGGTCAAGACCCGACAAGTCAGGAGTTGTAGGTGCTCTGCGCCCGCTCCAGACCCTCCGTCACCAGACACTCCACCGCATCCGCCGCCCGGTCCACGAAGTAGTCCAGCTCCTTGCGCTCCGACGACGAGAAGTCCTTCAGCACGAAGTCCGCCACCTGCATCCGCCCCGGCGGCCGGCCGATCCCGAACCGCACCCGGTGGTAGTCCGCACTCATCGCCTTCGTCATCGACTTCAGACCGTTGTGCCCGTTGTCCCCGCCGCCCAGCTTCAGCCGCAGCACCCCGTAGTCGATGTCCAGCTCGTCGTGCACCGCGACGACGTTCGCCGGCGGCACCTTGTAGAAGTCCCGCAACGCGTTCACCGGACCACCCGACAGATTCATGTACGACATCGGCTTCGCCAGGATCACCCGGCGGTTCGCCGGCCCCACCGGACCGATCCGCCCCTCCAGCACCTGCGCCTGCGCCTTGCCCGCCCGCTTGAACTTCCCCCCGATCCGCCCGGCGAGCAGGTCCACCACCATGAAACCGACGTTGTGCCGGTTCATGGCGTACTCCGGCCCGGGATTGCCGAGCCCCACGATCAGCCAGGGGGCACCTGCGGGAGTGCTCACGTCCATGTCTCCTTGATACGCGCCAGCCGCCGTCCCCCACGGGGAACAGCGGCTGACGAAACGACGACTACGAGGATCAGGCCTCGGCGACCTCTTCGGCGCCCTCGGTCTCCTCGCCCTCCACGGCCTCCTCGGCCTGCGCGGCCAGGACCTGCAGGACGACAGCGTCCTCCTCGACGGCCAGGGTCACGCCGGACGGCAGGGTGATGTCCTTGGCGTGGATGGAGGCACCGGCCTGCAGGCCCTCGACGGAGACGGTGACGGCCTCGGGGATGTGCGTGGCCTCGGCCTCGACCGGCAGCGCGTTCAGCACGTGCTCGAGCAGGTTGCCGCCCGGGGCCAGCTCGCCCTCGGTCTGCACCGGGATCTCGACCGTGACCTTCTCGCCGCGCTTGACCAGCAGCAGGTCGACGTGCTCCAGGAAGCCCTTGATCGGGTCACGCTGCACGGACTTCGGGATCGCCAGCTCGTTGGTCTTGCCGTCGATGTCCAGCGAGATCAGGACGTTCGGCGTACGCAGCGCCAGCAGCAGCTCGTGGCCCGGCAGGGTCAGGTGCAGCGGCTCGGAACCGTGGCCGTACAGGACACCGGGAACCTTGTCCTCACGACGGATACGACGGGCGGCACCCTTGCCGAACTCGCTGCGCGTGGCGGCGGTGAGCTTCACCTCGGACATGCTGATCACTCCTCGAAAACAGAGACGGACGTGGTCACCCGGCCACGAACGGCCTGCTACGAAGAGCGCGTCGATAACGGATCGCCGTACCCCGTGAAAACGGGAACGGCCTCCCTCGCCGAGCAACTGCAGCAGTCTACTCGGCAGGGGAGGCCGCCTCCAAAAGGATCTTCAGCTAGCCCGCGAAGGCGAACTGCAGAAACCTCACTGCTCGTCGAAGAGACTGGTCACCGACCCGTCCTCGAACACCTCACGCACCGCACTCGCGATCGTCGGAGCGATCGACAGAACCTTGATCTTGTCCAGATCCCCCGCCAGCTCACCCGGCGTCGGCAGCGTGTTCGTGAACACGAACTCACTCACCCGCGAGTTCTTCAGCCGGTCCGCCGCCGGACCGGACAGCACACCGTGCGTCGCCGTCACGATGACGTCCTCCGCACCGTGCGCGAACAGAGCGTCCGCCGCCGCACAGATCGTGCCACCGGTGTCGATCATGTCGTCCACCAGGACACAGATACGGCCCTTCACATCACCGACGACCTCGTGCACCGTGACCCGGTTCGCCACGTCCTTGTCCCGCCGCTTGTGCACGATGGCCAGCGGCGCGCCCAGCCGGTCGCACCAACGGTCCGCCACCCGCACCCGGCCCGCGTCCGGCGACACGACCGTCAGCTTCTGCCGGTCCACCTTGCCGCCCACGTAGTCCGCCAGCAGCGGCAGCGCGAACAGGTGATCCACCGGACCGTCGAAGAAGCCCTGGATCTGGTCCGTGTGCAGATCCACGGTCAGAATCCGGTCCGCACCCGCGGTCTTCATCAGATCCGCGATCAGACGCGCCGAGATCGGTTCACGACCCCGGTGCTTCTTGTCCTGCCGCGCGTAACCGTAGAACGGCACGATCACCGTGATGGAACGAGCCGACGCACGCTTCAACGCGTCGATCATGATGAGCTGCTCCATGATCCACTTGTTGATCGGCGCCGTGTGGCTCTGGATCAGGAAGCAGTCGGCGCCGCGCGCCGACTCCTGGTAACGCACATAGATCTCGCCGTTGGCGAAGTCGAAGGCCTTCGTCGGGACAACCCCGACACCCAGCTGCTGGGCGACCTCCTCGGCAAGCTCGGGGTGGGCGCGGCCGGAGAAGAACATCATCTTCTTCTCGCCGGTCGTCTTGATCCCGGTCACAGCACAGTCTCCTCAGAGGTCTCTAAAAGCCAGCCGGCTGCTCAAGCCACCACTCGGCTCGGCGCGAGAGGCCGAATCAGCTGGTAGGGGTGCGGTTGTCCACTTGTCACGGTACGCCGTGTTCGACGCACTCGTTTCCCGTCAGTCCTCGTCAGGGCCCTGCCGGGACGCCGCCTCGGCCGCCTTCGCGGCCGCGCTCCCAGGACGCTTACGAGCCACCCAACCCTCGATATTCCGCTGCTGACCACGGGCCACGGCCAGCGAACCGGGCGGCACATCCTTCGTGATCACGGACCCGGCAGCGGTGTAAGCACCGTCCCCGACCGTGACAGGAGCCACAAACATGTTGTCCGACCCCGTCTTGCAGTGCGACCCGACGGTCGTGTGGTGCTTGCTCTCCCCGTCGTAGTTCACGAACACACTCGCCGCACCGATGTTCGAGAAATCACCGATCGTCGCATCACCGACGTACGACAGATGCGGAACCTTCGTCCCCTCACCGATCGACGAGTTCTTCGTCTCCACGTACGTACCGATCTTGGCCTTCGCACCGAGACGCGTACCGGGCCGCAGATACGCGTACGGACCCACCGACGCCCCCGCACCGATCCGCGCACCGTCCGACACCGTGTTGTCCACCCGCGCACCCGCACCCACACGGGTGTCGTTCAGCCGGCTGTTCGGACCCACCTCGGCACCCTCACCGACCAGCGTCGCACCCGACAGCAGCGTGTTCGGATACACCACCGAGTCCCGCTCGAACGTCACCGTCACGTCCACCCACGTCGACGCCGGATCCACGACCGTCACACCGTCCAGCATCGCCAGCGTCAGCAGACGGTCGTTCAGGATGCGACGCGCCTCCGCGAGCTGCACCCGGTTGTTGATCCCCGCGATCTCACGGTGATCACCGGCCACCGACGCACCCACCCGGTGCCCCGCCTCACGCAGGATCCCGAGCACGTCCGTCAGGTACTCCTCGCCCTGACTGTTGTCCGTCCGCACCTTCTTCAGCGCGTCCGCCAGCAGCCGCCCGTCGAACGCGAACACCCCGCTGTTGATCTCCCGGATCGACCGCTGGGCGTCCGACGCGTCCTTGTGCTCCACGATCGCCGTCACCGCACCCGACGCCTCGTCGCGCACGATCCGGCCGTAACCGGTCGCGTCCGGAACCTCCGCCGTCAGGACCGTCACCGCGTTGCCGTCGGCGGCATGGGTCTCCGCGAGCCGCCGCAGCGTGTCCGCGGTCAGCAGCGGAGTGTCCCCGCACACCACGACCACGGTCCCCTCGACCGGCCCGCCCAGCTCCTCGAGCCCCATCCGCACCGCGTGCCCGGTGCCGTTCTGCTGCTCCTGCACGGCCGTGCGGACGCCGGGGTCGATCTCACCCAGGTGCGCGGCGACCTGCTCACGGGCGTGCCCCACGACGACGACCAGGTTCGCCGGATCCAATTCACGGGCGGCGGCCAGCACATGGCCCACGAGGGAACGGCCGCAGATCTGGTGCAGGACCTTAGGTGTGGCCGACTTCATACGGGTGCCCTCACCCGCTGCAAGAACGACGACGGCTGCCGGGCGAATGGCGCTCACGGGGTTGCCCTTCGGCTCTGGATCGGTGGGGGTGACAGCCGCAGGATACCGGGGGGACTTGTGGCGGATATGAGTGCGGGCCCTGACGGTGCTGTCACCGGTCAGGGCCCGAACCTGGATCTTGTGTGCTGTGGCTCCCCCGCAAGGATTCGAACCTTGTCCTGCAGGTACCAAAAACCTGTGTGCTGCCAGTTACACCACGGGGGACAGCGCCTCAGACCATACCCGAGGAGGGCGGTGCCGTGATCCCGGAGACACCGTCCACGATGCCTCTCCACCAGCCGTCGATGCGACGGTACAGCTCTGCCCCCTGTAGAACGCTGATCACAAGACAGCCCCGGTAGTCCTCGCCCACATTCTTGCGGACGGTCTTCGGGTTGTGCTTCTTGATGGTCGTCCGCTGGAAGGTGTCGGCTCCGACGCCCACGAGGTCGGCCCAGTACTGGATGGCGCCCTCGACGTCACCTGTCGCGTGGATCATGAGACGGCACCGGCGCCGGTCGGGCTCGACGCCGAGCAGATCCAGCCAGGCGAGATAGACCCGGATCACGCCTGGATCGCTGTTGACGAACTGTACGTTCTCGCGCCGGGCATACGGCTTGTCCTTCGCGCCCTCTGCCCAGTAGAGAGCGACGCCTGTCAGGAACAGATCCCGTTCGGACAGCTTGCCGACCGAGCCGGCCGCTGCCCGCTTCGTTGCTTCACGCTCGCGGTCCACGGCTGCGTATTTGTGTGCCAGCCCCGCACGCATCAGCTCCTGTTGCTCCTCCGGTGTGTAGCGCGGAGTCGGCCTCGGCAGGTCCCGCACCCACAACGAGACCGAGCTCCTGGAGCAGCCCAGCGCCGCCTGGATCCGGTCGTAAGTCCACCCCTGGAGGCGCAGTTCCCGGGCCTTCTCCCGGAGGTCGTCCTTGGCGTTCGGGCGTTTCGTCCATTCCGGGGGCGGTTCGCCCTTCACGAGCTGGTTGAGGATGTCGTTGTTGAAGACCTTCAGCTCGTCGCGGATCTGCCGGAGGCTGTGCCCCTCCCGGCGCAGTGCGACCGCTCGCTTCCGCAACGTTTCGAAGTCCTCGTACCTGCCGTACCTGCCCGGTGAATGTGTCATAGGCATACCGTCCGGGCGGAATGATCGGCTCCGGGGTCGAACGGGTGGGGTTCAGCTGTTCGAGGGATTCCGGCGGGTTCAGGTGCCATTCGATTACGGAGTGTGGTGTGTGGAGGTAGGTGAAAGTCACCGGAAATGGCACGGCCGCCGCCCGTAGGCTGGAGGCATGACCACGACGGGGGAAGAGCGCACCAGGGCCCTGACCGGCCCGTGGTGGTGGGCCAGGTGGCGCAGTGCGGTGCTCGACGGGAGTCTCGCGCTGGTGTCGGCCGTGGAGTGCGGTGCGGAGGGGATTCCGTTCGCCCGGGACGCGGGTGTCCCGGTGTCGGTGGGGATCGTGTTCGGGTTGGTCGCCGGCTCGGTGCTGCTGGTGCGCAGGAAGTGGCCGATCGCCGTCGTGCTGGTCGCGATCGCGATCACGCCGGCCCAGATGGGCTTCCTGATGGGCATCGTGGGGCTGTACACGCTGGCGGCGTGCGAGCTGCCGCGGCGGATCATCGTGGCGCTGGCGGGGATGTCGCTGGTGGGCACGATGATCGTGACGTTCGTGCGGGTGCGGCAGGACATGGCGCGGGGTGATCTGACGCTGGGCGACTGGTTCGTGCCGTTCGCCTCGATCACGACGTCGCTGGGGCTGACGGCTCCGCCGGTGCTGCTCGGTCTGTACGTGGGTGCGCGGCGCCGGTTGATGGAGAGTCTGCGGGAGCGGGCGGACTCGCTGGAGCGGGAGCTCCAGTTGCTCGCGGAGCGGGCGGAGGAGCGGGCCCAGTGGGCGCGCAACGAGGAGCGGACGCGGATCGCGCGGGAGATGCACGACGTGGTCGCGCACCGGGTGAGTCTGATGGTGGTGCACGCGGCGGCGTTGCAGGCGGTGGCGCGGAAGGATCCGGAGAAGGCGGCGCGGAACGCCGCGCTGGTGGGGGACATGGGGCGGCAGGCGCTGACGGAGCTGCGGGAGATGCTCGGGGTGCTGCGGGCCGGGGAGGACGCGGGGCGGCGGGCGGCTGCGGTGCCGTTGGCGGCGGTGGGGGTGGCCGCGGCGCGGGCGGCCGGGGTGGCCGAGGAGGAGGGGCCGTGTCTGTCGGAGCTGGAGGAGTTGGTGGGGCAGTCGGCCGCGGCGGGGATGGCGGTCGATCTGTCGGTGGAGGGGGAGGTGCGGTCGTATGCGGCGGAGGTGGAGCAGACGGCGTACCGGGTGGTGCAGGAGGCGCTGACGAACGTGCACAAGCACGCGGGGGGCGCGAAGACGTATGTGCGGCTCGCGCATCGGGGTGGGGAGATCGCGATGCAGGTGGAGAACGGGCCGCCGCCGGAGCCGGGGTCCGCGTCGGCGGCGGGGCTGCCGTCGGGTGGTAACGGTCTGGTGGGGATGCGGGAGCGGGTGCTGGCGCTGGGCGGGGTGTTCGTGTCGGGGCCGACGGATGTGGGGGGTTTCCGGGTGTCGGCGGTGATTCCGGCGGTGTGAGGGGTGCGGCCGGCGTGGTGTGTGTCGGGTGTCGCCGTCCTCGGCCGAGTCGGGTGCTGCCGGTGGTCCCGGTGGTCCCGGTGGTCCCTGTGATCTCGGTGATCGGCGTGCCCGGGTGCCGGGCGGTGTCTGGTGTCCGGTGTCAGGCGGTGGTGAGGCGGGCGGGTATGGCGCCGGCGACGAGGGTCGACAGGGCCTGGTCGATGTCGGGGCCGAGGTACCAGTCGCCGGTGTGGTCGAGGGCGTAGACGCGGCCTTCGGTGTCGATGGCGAGGAGGGCGGAGGTGTCGGTCTCCTCGCCGAGGGGGGTGACCTCGGTGCCGAGGGCGCGGCCGAGGTCGCCGAGGGTGCGGGCGAGGTGGAGGCCGTGCAGGGGGTCGAGGTGCACGGTCGCGGGGGCGACCTGGCGGCCGGGGCCGGTGGGGGTGATGTGCAGTCCGCCGAACTCGGCCCAGGCTTCGACGGCCGCGGGGAAGACGGTGTGCTGGTGTCCGGCGGGTGAGGTGTGCTCGCGCAGGGTGTCGGCCCAGTACTCCGCTTGCTTTATGTCCCAGCGCCCGGGTTGCCAGCCGGCGGCGCGGAGGGCGGCGTCGACGGGGACGGGGAAGCGGGTGGTGGAGGTGCGGTCGGGGTGCATCTGCCCTTCGATCGTCGTGCGGGTGGTGCGGTGGTGCGGTGGTGCGGTGGTGCGGGTGGTGCGAGGTGTTCTCGTCGTGCGGGGTTCCGGGGGCTCAGTCGTCGGCGGCGGGGTCGACGACGCGGACGCCGAAGTGGGCGCTCAGGGCGGTGCAGGCGCGGCAGGGGGTGGCGAAGTTCCCGTGGAGGGGGTCGCCGTCCTCGCGTATACGGCGGGTGGTGAGTTTGGCCTGTTTGAGGACTTTGCGGGCTTCGCCGTTGGTCATGGGTTTGCGGGCGGCGCGCTTGCTGCGGGCGGCGTCGGCGGCGGTGATGTGCCGGGAGATGAGGATGGTCTCGGCGCAGCGGCCGGTGAAGCGGTCGCGCTGGGCGCTGGTGAGGGTGTCGAGGAAGTCCTGTACGAGGGGGTGCAGGGCGGGGGGCTGGTCGCCGCGGGCGGCGGTGCCGGTGAGGGTGGTGCCGCGGACGGAGAGGGCGGCGGCGATGGTGGGGAGGATGCCGTCGCGGCGGTGGTGGAGGGCGGGGGCGGGGGGTGTGGGGGTGCCGCTCCAGCCGATGCGCGGGTCGCCGGCCCGCACGTCGGTTCCTCCGGTCTGCATCGCGTTCATGTGCGTTTTCCCTCCCCGGGTGTGCCCCGAAGGACACAGAGTGCCAAATGCCGTGGCTGGTGCGGAAGCTGGGGCGGCGCGACACGCCCGGGTCGGGTTATGCCGTCACGTTGGGGTGACGGCTGGTCACGGAAGTGGGGGCGGGATGTGGCGGGGTGGGGCGGCGGGCCGGTGACCGGTGTGCGCGTACCGCTTAGGCTGTCGGCATCCGCGATCGACACCGCCGTTCAGGCCAGAGAGAACGCCGCAGGGGGCAACCGCCATGACGACAGGTCGGCTCGGGCAACAAGCCGCGCCGCCGAACGCGGCATATGCCGGGCAGGTCGTGCACTTCCCGGATCCGGTTCGGGCGGCACGTCACCCGAGAGGGGTACGGGTCGATGAGCATGGTTACCCGGATTTCTCTGCGTACGCGCGCGCGGCGGCGGAGATCGCCGATCCGCCGGAGGGTTTCGGGGTCGACGAGCTTCGGCTGACGGACTATGTGTCGGCGAACGCGGCGTCGGCCGCGGCGGGGCACGAGTTGTGGGACACGGTGCCGGATGTGGCGACGCCGCACGGCTGGACGTGGCATCACGTGGTGGGTTCGCGGCGGCTGGAGCTGGTTCCGGTCGATGTGAAGGCGCTGCTGCGGCATCACGGCGGGGTGGCGACGACGCGGGTGGATCACGGCAAGCGTGGTACGCGCCCGTTGCAGGAGACGCGTCCGGCGCACTTCGGGCTGCCGAAGTCGGGTGTGGCGGTGACGGAGTCGCAGGTGCAGGGCGTGGAGGAGGAGCTGGGGTATCGCCTTCCGGGCGCGTACCGGTCGTTCCTGAAGGCGGCGGGCGGCTGTGCGCCGGTGGGTGCCGCGCTGGACGCCGAGCTGGGGCTGTTGCTGGACCAGCCGTTCTTCACGGTGCGGGACGAGGCCGCGGTCAACGACCTGGTGTACGTCAACAAGTGTCTGCGTGACCATCTGACGAAGGACTACCTGGGCGTCGGTTTCGTGCAGGGTGGTCTGCTCGCGGTGAAGGTGCGCGGTGAGCGGCTCGGTTCGGTGTGGTTCTGCGCGTACGACGACGCGCGGGACGTGGACGCGTCGTGGTCGCCGGCGGAGCGGGTGGAGCGGTTGCTGCTGCCGTGCGGTGACGACTTCGACGCGTTCCTGTCGCGGCTGGCGGGCAATCCGCCGGAGTTGGAGACGGTGGCGAGTCTGATGGTGGACGGCGGTTTCGCGCGTGCCGTTCCGGTGTCTTCCGTGCCGGTGGGGGAGTGAGCTGCGAGCGATGGTGACCTTTGCGCAGGCGCAGGAGCGCGCCGAGGAGTGGATCAACGGTGACGTGCCCGCGTACCAGCATCGTGAGGTGCGGGTGCGGGAGTTCGAGCTGGGCTTCGTGGTGTGGGGCGAGGACCGTGCGGAGGGGCCGCGTTCGGACGCGGGCGGGCAGCGTCTCGTCATCGCCCGGGACAGTGGTGAGGCGACGTTGTGGCCGGCGCTGCCGGTGGGTGAGGTGATCCGCCGGTACGAGGAGGAGTACGGGCGCGTCGACGAGGTGCGGGACGCGGTGCCGGCGCCGGCCCGGGTGGATCTGAATCAGACGTCGTTCCTGCTGACTCCGCCGGAGTGGTTGCAGGAGGCGGCGGACAAGCTGGGTATTCCGGATCGCCGGTCGGGGGAGTCGTCGGGGGCCGCGGCCGCCGCCGCGGATTCCGGTGCTGTCGCCGCCGGTTCGGGTGCGGTGGGCGGGGCGCTCGCCGAGACGCAGGCCGGGGTGCCGGTGGCGGAGCCCTCGGACGCGGTTCCGGGGATGCCGGCCGGTGCGGGTGCGGCGGGTGGTTCCGGGAGCGGTGCCGCGTGGCCGGCCGCCGGGTCGGGCGCCACGCCGGGCGCGGGTGTGGCCGACGCGCCGGGTGCGCCGAGTGCGCCTGCCGGTGGGCCTGTTGCGCCGGGTGCGCCTGCCGGTGGGCCCGTTGTGCCGAGTGCGCCGGAGGCGCCCGCGGGGGCCACGCCGTGGGCGGGTACGGACACCAACGCGGATTCCGGTGAGGATCGTTCGGTGCCGTTGCCGGCGACGGTGTTCGCGCCGCCGCTGGGTGACCCGGACGGCGATGTGCCGCGGCCGCCGGCCGCCGCGCCGGACGCGAAGACCGCGCTGATGTCGGGCGGCAGTGCGCTGCCGCCCACGGCGGTGGCGCCGGCGCTGGGCGCCGAGGGCCGGCCGGGAACGCCGAACGTGCCGCCGGGTGCGCCCGGGACTCCGCCTGCTGCTCCGCCCGCCGCTCCCGCCGGGCCGGGTGCCACGCCTCCGCCGCCTCCGGGCATGCCGTCGTACGGTCATCCGCAGCCGCCGGCGGGACCGGGCGCGCCCGCGCCGGGTGTCGGCGCGCCGCTTCCGGGTGCCACGCCTCCGCCGCCTCCGGGTGCGCCGACGTACGGCTATCCGCAGGCGCCGGGCGCGGTGCCGGACGCGCCGCGGCCGCCGGCCGGTCCGGAGCGGCCGCTCGCGCCGAACGCCGGGGAGATCGCGGACGCGGCGACGAGCAAGGCGGCGCCGCCGCCGCGCAAGCCGCGCGCCGGGCTGGGCACGCCGCCTCCGCCGCCGGGCGCTCCGGGTACGCCGGGCGCGCGTCCGGGGAGTACGCCCGCGCCGCCCGCGCCCGGTGCTCCGGGCGCGCCCGGGGGCGGGTACGTGCCGACGCAGCTGGTGTCGGCGCTCGGCCCCGAGGGCCCCGGTGCTCCGGGCGCTCCCCAGCCGCCCGGTGCGCCGGGTGTTCCCGGGGGTACGCCGCCGGGCGACGCCCCCCACGCGGCCACGGTGCTGGCCACCCCGGGCATGCCGATGCCTCCCGCCCCCGGTGCCCCCCAGCCTCCGGGCGCCCCCGGTGTTCCCGGCGCGCCCGCTGCCCCGGGTGCCCCGGGCGGTGGGCGTGGTGCGGTGCACCACGCGGAGACCGTGCTGGCGGCGCCGCCGGTGGGGGGCCCGGGAGCGCCGCCTCCGCCTCCGCCGCCGCCCGCGGCCGGCCCGCCCGGCCCGCCCGGCCCGCCCGGCATGCCGCCGGGTGCCCCGGGCGTTCCGGGGCCGATGGGCGCCCCGCAGCCGCAGCCGCAGCCGCAGCCGCAGCCCCATCCGCAGCCGATGCCGCAGCAGCAGATGCCGCCGGGTGCGATGCCGCCGCCCGGTGGCCCGCTGCCGGGGCAGCCTCCGGCGTACGGCTATCCGCAGCAGGGGCAGCCGACGGTGGGTCCGGGGTATCAGGCGGTGCTGCGCTACCGCGCGCAGGACGGTTCGGAGCAGCAGCTGATCCGGCGTTCGGCGCCGGGCACGCCGCATCCGGAGTGGCAGATCTTCCATGAGCTGCGGGCGATGAACGTGCCGACGGACCAGGTGCTGGAGCTGCACACGGAGCTGGAGTCGTGCGAGCTGCCCGGGGCGTACTGCGCGCGGATGATCCGGGAGCAGTGGCCGCAGGCGCGGATCACGAGCATCGCGCCGTACGGCACGGACCACGCGAGCCGGCAGCAGGGCATGCAGCAGTTGCTGGCGCACCAGGGTGAGCTGCACCAGGTCGCCGACGGCCCGGCCCGGCCGGCTCCGGTGCGGGCGCCGCTGCCGCCGGTGCAGCCGGCGCCGCCGGTCCCGCCGGAGGTCATCGGGCAGGAGCTGGCGGCGGTGTTCGGGCCGGGGGTGTTCCGGTTCGAGCAGCAGGCCGTGTCGCGGCAGGGTGTGCCGCCGGTCGTGGCGCACACGCTGGTGGTGGCGGGGCTTCCGGTGGACCTGGGTCCGTTCTTCTGGGCGCAGGCCCAGCCGGGCCGTCCGGTGCCGACGCTGGCGGAGCTGGCGGCTGAGCGCGGGGTGCAGCCGGCGCCGGACGCGGGGTCGTACCTGGTGATGGGTACGGACTTCGGCCGGGCGGTCTGTGTGCAGTACGGGACGGCGAACATCGTGGCCGTTCCGGTGGAGGCCGGGCCGGGTGGTGCTCCGGTGCCGCCGCAGTTCGTGAACACCGGTCTGCCGGAGTTCGCGCGGTGCCTGGCGCTGCTGGGGCGGATGTGGCGGCTTCGGCACGGGCTCAACCAGGAGCAGGCGGGCCGCTGGACGGTCGACTTCCAGGCGCAGCTGGCCGCTCTGGACCCGGCGGCGCTGGGTTCGCCGGAGAGCTGGTGGTCGGTGCTGCTGGAGCAGATGTGGGACGGGCTGCTGTAAGCCCTTGCCCGCTGAGGCCCGCTCCTCTCATGCCCTTCACGCGTGTGCGTGGAGGGCATGAGTGTTTTCGCGCGTGTCGTCGCGTGAGATTTCGGCCGTGACATCTCTGCGGAGTGTCGTGTTATGCATACTTACGACCTGTCTAGCAGGATATGCGCTAAATCATTATGTCGTGTATGTCCGGCGGAGAGGGGCTCCCAGGGTGAGCAGCGCATCGACGACGCCGTACGGCCTGGAGACCGTCCGGGGGCGCGGCTACCGCCCCGATCAGGTCGACACCTATCTGGAGGCGCTGTCGCAGGACCGGGACGCCGCGTGGGAGCGCGCCGCGCGGCTGACCGTGCTCGCCAAGGACATGGAGGCGGAGGCGGCGCGGCTGCGCGAGACGGTCGGGGAACTGGTGCCGCAGACGTACGAGTCGCTGGGGGAGCGGGCGGCGCACCTGTACCAGCTGGTGCTGCGGGAGGCGGCGGAGGTACGCGAGGGTGCGCGGCGGGCGGCGCGGGAGGAGATCGCCGAGGCCGAGGCGTACGCCCTGGACGTGCACCAGGCGGCCCGGGAGGCGGCGGACGCGCTGCGCGAGGAGGCCGTGGAGCATGCCCGCCGGCTCGTCCTCGCCGCGCGCGCGGAGGCCGACGAGCTGCGGATCGGCGCGCGGCGCGGGGTGAAGGAGCGGCGCGGGGAGGCGCTCGCCGCGCTGCGTGAGGTGCGCGAGCGCATCGACGGACTCTCCGCAGAACAGGCCGGGCAGCAGGCGGAGCGGCTGGCGGCGGCGCGGCGCGAGGAGGCCGAGCGGCTGGTCGCGCTGGAGGCCTGCCAGGCCGAGCGGATCGCCGGCGCGGAGGCCCGGGTCGCCGAGGCGGAGCGGGCGCTCCGCGAGGCCGAGGAGGCCGCGCGCCGCTGCGAGGAGCAGGCGCGGGTGCGTGCCGTCGAGATCGTCGACGAGGCGCACACGGAGGAGAAGCGCATCGCCCAGGAGACCGAGCGGGTGCTGCGCGAGCACAGCGAGATGTGGGACGAGGTGCAGACGCACATGGACTCCGTGCGCAACAGCCTCCTCACCCTGACCGGCAGGGTGGAGCAGGAGCAGCAGGTGGCGTCCGGGGCGGGGCTGCGCGAACCGGAGGACACCCCCTGACGCGGCGGCGGTGCGCCGCGTCGCGCCGGCTCAGCCGCCCCTGCGGACCGCGCCCGCCAGGATCCAGCCCTCCACCGCCTCGTACTGGCGCCGCTGTTCCTCCGCCTTGCGGCGGCCGGAGGCGACCGTGCCCAGCCAGCCGAAGAAGAAGCCGGCCGGGATGGAGACGATGCCGGTCGTGGTGAACGGGAACCAGTTGAAGTCGGCGCCGGGAAAGGCCGAGGCGGGCGAGCCGGAGACGAGGTTGGTGCCCGGCATGAGCAGCAGCACGGTCAGGGAGCCGCCGAGCAGGGTGCCCATCAGTCCGGCGCGGGTGTAGCGGCGCCAGAAGAGGCTGTAGACGAGGGCGGGGGCGAGCGCGGAGGCGCCGAGGCAGAAGGAGAGCGTCACCAGCGGCTGCAGGCTGTGGTGCTGCACCAGGGTGGCCAGCAGGATCGTGGGCACTCCGATGGCGAGGGCGGAGAAGCGGGCCAGGGCCATCTCCCGGCGGGCCGGCATCTCCTGTACCCGGGCGGCGAACACGTCGTGGGCCAGGGAGTTGGCGCAGGCGAGGATCATCCCGGCGACCGAGGCGAGCAGGGTCAGGAAGAGTGCCGTGGTCACCAGGGTGAACAGGAAGCTCTCCGTCGTGGACACGTCCACGCCGAACGCCGCCCGTGAGCCCAGCAGGTAGGCGGTGTTGCCCTGCTTGTCGGCCGCCGCGATCGCCGAGCGGCCCACCAGGGCCGTGGCGCCGAACCCGACCACCGTGATGACCAGCACGAACAGGGCCACCAGCGACACCGCCCAGGACAGCGAGCGGCGCACCTGACGGGCACTGGAGGCGGTGTACATGCGCATGGTGATGTGCGGCAGGCAGGCGCCGCCGAGGACGATGGTCAGCTCGGAAGTGATCATGTCCAGGCGGGCGCCCGAGTGCCCGGCGAACTGCAGCCCGGAGTGCAGGAAGGCCGGGCCGGCGCCGCTCTGCCGTGCCGCGGCCTGGAACAGGGCGCCCGGGTCCCAGTCGAAGCGGTGCAGGATGAGTACGGCGACGACGGCGCCGGAGCCGAGCAGCATGACGATCTTCAGGATCTGGATGAGGGCGGTGCCCTTCATGCCGCCGATCGCCGCGTAGGCGATCATCAGGGCGCCGAGTCCCACGACGCAGCCGGTCTTCAGCGACTCGTTGGAGAAGCCCAGGATGAACGCGATGAGCTGTCCGGTGCCGGCGAGCTGCACCAGCATCAGCGGCAGCAGCGAGGCGATCGTCACCACGCAGGCCGTGATCCGCACGGCGCGCCCCGGCATCCGGCGGGCCAGCGCGTCGCCCATGGTGAACCGGCCCGCGTTCCGCAGCGGTTCGGCCAGCAGGAACATCAGCAGCAGCAGCGACAGGGCGGTGCTGAGGGCGAGTACGACACCGTCGTAGCCGCACAGGGCGATCACTCCGCCGGTGCCGAGGACGGTCGCCGCGGAGATGTAGTCCCCGGCGATGGCCAGGCCGTTGCGCAGCGGGGACAGGGTGCCGTAGCCGGTGTAGAACTCGTCGAGGTCGTCGCGGTCCGGGCCGGTCATCACGCACAGCAGCAGGATGAGGGTGGCCACGGCGGAGAAGGCGACCAGCGACATGGCCTGGCCGGAGCCGCTGAAGCCGGAGACCTCCGGCGCGAGGGCGCGGGCGGTCACCGGATCGCTCCCCGCCGCGCGTCCAGTTCGGCCTCCTTGCGGATGCGGTCGGCGAGCGGGTCGACATGGCGGCGCGCCGTGTGCTCGTACAGGGCGATCGCCAGCCAGGTGACCGGGAGTTGGAGCAGGGCGAGCAGCAGGCCGGCCGGGATGCCGCCGGCGAGGTCCCGCGTCATGACGTCCGGGGCGTACGCGGACAGCACGAGGAACAGCGTGAAGTAGCCGAGTGCGGTGAGGGTGGCGGTGCGCCGCTGCCAGCGGTAGGCGCCGCGCAGCAGGCGCAGGTCGCTGTGGTGCCCGAGGGGTTCGCGGGCCGGGGCGCGGTGCGGGCGCGGCGGTTCGGGGGGTACCGGCTGCCAGGGGTAGGTCGGGTACGACGGGGAGTGCGGCGGGTCGTAGGACATCCCGGGGCTCCTTGCGTGGCTCGGGTCCGTGGCGGCGGACCGCAGGGAGGTAGGGGGTGGGAAACGGAGTCACGCACGCTACTCGCGGGTGTACGGCCGCGTGGGCTTTTCACCGAACTGGCCGGTCGGTATGCGCTTACTCCACCGAACCGTGTCCCGCCCGTGTTGTTACCCGCGTTAACCAGGGCGTTCGCGATGCCGCACCCGCACCGCCCGCCGGTGTGAAGCCGCGCTGGGCGCCCGTGACTTGAACCTGACGCGACGGGAGGGTGGAGCCTTTCCGGGGCGGAGGGTGGAGCGGACCCCGAGTGTGTCTCCACCCGACGGTGGACGACCCCTAGGGGTATCTCCGTACTACGGGTCGGGGAGGGTTCGTCCCGGCGGAGGACGAGGAACGCCCACCGCCGTCCTTAACCTGGCTTTACGCCGCCGGGGGGCGGCTGACCGAACCGGCGGGGGTGGGGTTTTCCCCCGCACAACAGGGGGCTTCGCACCAGCGCGCGGCACGCCCGCCGCACGCCAGACTCGGCGTCGTACCCGCAACAGGCGCACCGCGACACCGGGGCGCACCCACCGACCTGTCGACCGACATAGGAGACGTACCGTGACATCGGCTGTGACCATTCCCAGGCACGGGGGCACTGGAAGGCCTACGGCCGTTGCCGCGCGGGCCCGGCAGGTCGTCAAGGCGTACGGGTCCGGCGAGACCCGCGTCGTGGCGCTGGACCACGTCGACGTGGACATCGCCCGCGGCCAGTTCACCGCGATCATGGGCCCCTCGGGGTCCGGCAAGTCCACCCTGATGCACTGCCTCGCCGGCCTGGACACGGTGACGAGCGGTCAGATCTACCTGGACGAGACCGAGATCACCGGCCTGAAGGACAAGAAGCTCACCAAGCTGCGCCGGGACCGCGTCGGGTTCATCTTCCAGGCGTTCAACCTGCTGCCCACGCTGAACGCGCTCGAGAACATCACGCTCCCCATGGACATCGCCGGCCGCAAGCCGGACCGGGCGTGGCTGGACCGGGTCGTGGAGACGGTCGGGCTGGCCGGCCGGCTCAAGCACCGGCCCACCCAGCTCTCCGGCGGCCAGCAGCAGCGGGTCGCCGTGGCCCGCGCGCTCGCCGCCCGCCCGGAGATCATCTTCGGTGACGAGCCGACCGGAAACCTCGACTCGCGCGCGGGCGCCGAGGTGCTGGGCTTCCTGCGCCGCTCGGTGACCGAACTCGGGCAGACCATCGTGATGGTCACCCACGACCCCGTCGCCGCCTCCTACGCCGACCGCGTGCTCTACCTCGCCGACGGCCGGATCGTCGACGAGATGCACCAGCCGACGGCCGAGCAGGTGCTGGACCGCATGAAGGACTTCGACGCCCGGGGGCGCACGTCATGACCGTGCTGAAGACCTCGATGCGCAACTTCTTCGCCCACAAGGGCCGGATGGCGCTGTCGGCGATCGCGGTGCTGCTGTCGGTGGCCTTCGTCTGCGGGACGCTGGTGTTCACGGACACGATGAACACGACGTTCGACAACCTGTTCCAGGCGACGTCGTCGGACGTGCAGGTCAGCGCCAAGGACTCGTCCGACACCGGCGAGACCACCTCGGGCACCGGCAAGCCCCCGGTGATGCCGGCCTCCGTGGTCGGCGAGGTGCGCGGGGCGGAGGGCGTCGGCAAGGCCGAGGGAACCGTCTTCTCCACCTCGGTGACCGTGGTCGACCACGACCTCGACAAGCTCTCGCCCACCAGCGGTGCCCCGACCGTCGTCGGCGGCTGGAACGACAACGACGCCCGCACCATGAAGATCACCTCCGGTACGGCCCCCAAGGGGTCCGGCCAGGTCATGGTGGACGCCGACACCGTCAAGAAGCACCACCTGAAGATCGGTGACGAGATCGGCATCATCAGCGTCGTCGGCACGCACCACGCGCGCGTGTCCGGCATCGCCACCTTCACCGTCACCAACCCCGGTGCGGCGATCTTCTACCTGGACACGGAGACCGCCCAGCGGACCCTGGTCGGCCGGACCGGCGTGTACACCAACGTCAACGTCACCGCCGCCAAGGGTGTCACCGACGACCGGCTGAAGAAGAACGTGGTCGCCGCGCTCGGCCGCGGCTACAAGGTGCAGACGGCCAAGGAGATCGCCGACGCCAACCAGAAGCAGCTCCAGGGCGTTCTGAACGTCATGAAGTACGCGATGCTCGGCTTCGCCGGTATCGCCTTCCTGGTCGGCATCTTCCTGATCATCAACACCTTCTCCATGCTGGTCGCCCAGCGCACCCGTGAGATCGGTCTGCTGCGGGCCATCGGCTCCTCCCGCAAGCAGGTCAACCGGTCGGTGCTCATCGAGGCCCTGCTGCTCGGCGTGATCGGCTCCGTGCTCGGTGTCGGCGCGGGCGTCGGCATCGCCGTCGGCCTGATGAAGCTCATGGGCCAGATAGGCATGCACCTGTCCACCGACGACCTGACGGTCGCCTGGACCACCCCGGTGCTGGGCCTGCTCCTCGGTGTCGTCGTCACCGTGCTTGCGGCCTACCTGCCCGCCCGGCGCGCCGGCAAGGTCTCCCCGATGGCCGCGCTGCGCGACGCGCACGCCCCCGCCGACGCCAAGGCCGGGATCGTCCGGGCCGTCATCGGCCTGGTCCTGACCGGCGCCGGTACCGCGAGCCTGTTCGCGGCCGCCACAGCCGACCAGGCCAAGGGCGGCTCCGGCTGGCTGGGGCTCGGCGTCGTGCTCACCCTCATCGGCTTCGTCGTCATCGGCCCGCTGCTCGCCGCCGGCCTGGTCCGCGTCCTCGGCATGATCATGCTGCGGATCTTCGGCCCGGTCGGCCGGATGGCCGAGCGCAACGCGCTGCGCAACCCGCGCCGCACCGGCGCCACCGGCGCCGCCCTGATGATCGGCCTGGCCCTGGTGGCCTGCCTGTCGGTGGTCGGCTCCTCCATGGTGGCCTCCGCCACCGACCAGCTCGACAAGACCGTCGGCACGGACTTCATCATCCAGAACGACAACCAGGGCGGCCTCATCAACCCGCAGTCCGTGCGCGCCGTGAAGAACACGCCGGGCCTGGAACGGGTCACCGAGTACAAGCTCCTGGACGCGTCCCTGACCACCCCCGACGGCCAGGTCTCCAAGAAGGAGACGATCAACGCCGCCGACCCGACCTACGCGCGGGACCTGCGCACCGAGACGGTCGCCGGCACGCTCGCCGACGCGTACAAGCCCGACTCGATGTCCGTCTTCGAGGGCTTCGCCGAGAAGCACGGCATCAAGCTCGGCTCCACGGTCTCCGTCGACTTCAAGAACGGTTCGACGGCCAGGCTGACGGTCCGCGCGATCACCAGCGACGAGGCCGTCGTCGACAAGGGCGCCATGTACGCGTCCATCCCGACGGTCGCGAAGTACGTGCCCGCCGACCGGATGCCGCTGGACATGCTGGTGTTCGCCACCGCCAAGGAGGGCCGGCAGGACGCGGCCTACAAGGCGCTGAAGTCGGCCCTGCACCAGGACCCGAGCCTGACGGTCCGCGACCAGACCGACTACAAGCAGGCCCTGAAGGACCAGATCGGCCAGCTGCTCAACATGATCTACGGCCTGCTGGCGCTCGCCATCATCGTCGCCGTCCTCGGTGTGGTGAACACCCTGGCCCTGTCGGTGGTCGAGCGGACCCGGGAGATCGGCCTGATGCGGGCCATCGGCCTCTCCCGCCGGCAGCTGCGCCGCATGATCCGCCTGGAGTCCGTGGTGATCGCGGTCTTCGGCGCCCTGCTCGGTCTCGGCCTGGGCATGGGCTGGGGCGCGACCGCCCAGAAGCTGCTGGCACTGGAGGGCCTGAAGGTCCTGGAGATCCCCTGGCCGACGATCATCACGGTCTTCGTCGCCTCGGCCTTCGTGGGCCTGTTCGCCGCCCTGATCCCGGCGTTCCGGGCGGGCCGGATGAACGTACTGAACGCCATCGCGACCGAGTAGCCACCCCGGACGGGGGACACGGGGGCACGGGGGGCCCGGCGCCGAGAAGTCACGGGGGACTTCTCGGCGCCGGGCTTTGTCATGCGGGGAGGACCCGGACGTCGTACTTCGGGATCCAGGCGTCGCGGGTGACGATCGTCAGGCCTTCCAGCTGAGCCTGGGCGACGAGAGCGCGGTCGAACGGGTCGCGGTGGTGCAGCGGCAGCCGCCCGGCCCGGAGTCCGTGGCCCATGCTGATCGGAAGAGGCCTCAGCTGGCAGTCACGAACGCGCTCCGGCAGGTCGGCCGGCGCGTCCAGCTTCCCCAGGGCCTGCTTGACCGCGAGCTCCCACGGTGTGACAGCGCTGACGTAGGTCTCGGGCTCCGTGTCGAGCAGTCCCTTGATCTCGTCCGAGAGCTGCGGGGAGTCGAGCAGCCACCAGACCACGACGTGCGTGTCCGCCAGAAGCCTCACGCGTCCGCCTCCCGGCCCAGGCCGAAGGTCTCAGCGAACCCCGGGTCGTCGGACAGGTCGTCGAAGTCGTCGTGGAACACCACCGGCTCCGTCAGGGAACCGCGGGCCGTCCGCTGCACGACGGGCCGAAATGGCACCACCTTCGCCACCGGCTCCCCCGCCCGGCTGATCACAACCTCTTCCCCGGTTTCCACGAGCTGCAGTATCCGGGAGAAGTTGGTCTTGGCGTCGTGGACGTTGTACTGCCGCTGCGCGTCCTGCGTGCTCATCGGGACTCCCGGAGGCTGGACTAGGTGGACTAGCTACTGGGCTAGCCCTGTGTTCACGGTAGCGCCGCCTCCCTCCACCGGGCCAGCGTGTTCACTCCGACGGGTGACAGGAGCCCGGGCGACGTACCCTGGGAACCCCCGGCCCGCCCCGCGTGTCGGGTGGTTCGCGTTGCCCATACCCGGACGGAAAGCCTCTTCATGAGCCTGCACGGTCTGCTCGACGCCGTAGTCAAGGACCCCGCCCTCGCCGAAGCGATCGAGGCGGCGGACGGCAACCGCATGCACGTCGACCTGGTCGGCCCCCCGGCCGCCCGCCCCTTCGCGGTCGCCGCCCTGGCCCGCGAGACCGGCCGGCCGGTGCTCGCGGTCACCGCCACCGGACGGGAGGCCGAGGACCTGGCCGCCGCCCTGCGCACCCTGCTGCCCCCGCAGACGGTCGCGGAGTACCCCTCCTGGGAGACGCTGCCCCACGAGCGGCTCAGCCCGCGCAGCGACACCGTCGGGCGCCGCCTCGCCGTACTGCGCCGCCTCGCCCACCCCAGCGCCGACGACCCCGAGACCGGCCCCGTCTCCGTCGTCGTCGCCCCCGTGCGCTCCGTGCTCCAGCCGCAGGTCAAGGGCCTCGGCGACCTGGAGCCGGTGTCCCTGCGAACGGGCCGGAGCGCCGACCTGAACGAGGTCGTCGAAGCCCTCGCGGCCGCCGCCTACGCGCGCGTGGAACTCGTGGAGAAGCGCGGCGAGTTCGCCGTGCGCGGCGGCATCCTGGACGTGTTCCCACCCACCGAGGAGCACCCCCTGCGCGTCGAGTTCTGGGGCGACGACGTCGAGGAGATCCGCTACTTCAAGGTCGCCGACCAGCGCTCCCTCGAGGTCGCCGAGCACGGCCTGTGGGCCCCGCCCTGCCGCGAGCTGCTGCTCACCGAGGACGTGCGCACGCGCGCACGTGCCCTCGCCGAGGAGCACCCGGAGCTGGGCGAACTGCTGAACAAGATCGCCGAGGGCATCGCGGTCGAGGGCATGGAGTCCCTCGCCCCCGTCCTGGTCGACGACATGGAGCTGCTGCTCGACGTGCTCCCCGGCGGCGCCATGGCCGTCGTCTGCGACCCGGAGCGGGTCCGCACCCGCGCCGCCGACCTCGTCGCCACCTCCCAGGAGTTCCTCCAGGCCTCCTGGGCCGCCACGGCGGGCGGCGGCGAGGCGCCCATCGACGTCGGCGCCGCCTCCCTGTGGTCCATCGCCGACGTCCGCGACCGCGCGCGCGAGCTGGACATGATGTGGTGGTCGGTCTCCCCGTTCGCGGCCGACGAGCAGCTCGACGCGGACACCCTCAAGCTCGGCATGCACGCCACCGAGACCTACCGCGGCGACACCGCGCGAGCCCTCGCCGACACCAAGGGCTGGCTCGCCGACGGCTGGCGCACCGTCTACGTCACCGAGGGCCACGGCCCGGCCGCCCGCACCGTCGAGGTGCTCGGCGGCGAGGGCATCGCCGCCCGCCTGCACGCCGACCTCGGCGAGCTGAGCCCCTCCGTGGTGCACGTCTCCTGCGGCTGCATCGACTACGGCTTCGTGGACCCGGCGCTGAAGCTGGCCGTCCTCACCGAGACCGACCTCTCCGGCCAGAAGGCCTCCGGCCGCGACGGCGCCCGGATGCCGGCCCGCCGCCGCAAGACCATCGACCCGCTCACCCTGGAGGCGGGCGACTACATCGTCCACGAGCAGCACGGCGTCGGCCGCTACATCGAGATGGTGCAGCGCACCGTGCAGGGCGCCACCCGCGAGTACCTGGTCGTGGAGTACGCCCCCGCCAAGCGCGGCCAGCCCGGCGACCGCCTCTACATCCCCACCGACCAGCTCGAGCAGATCACCAAGTACGTCGGCGGCGAGGCCCCCACCCTGCACCGCCTCGGCGGCGCCGACTGGACCAAGACCAAGGCGCGCGCGAAGAAGGCCGTCAAGGAGATCGCCGCCGACCTGATCAAGCTCTACAGCGCCCGCATGGCCGCCCCCGGCCACGCCTTCGGCGCCGACTCGCCGTGGCAGCGCGAGCTGGAGGACGCCTTCCCCTACGCGGAGACCCCCGACCAGCTCACCACCATCGCCGAGGTCAAGGAGGACATGGAGAAGTCGATCCCCATGGACCGCCTGATCTGCGGCGACGTCGGCTACGGCAAGACCGAGATCGCGGTGCGGGCCGCCTTCAAGGCCGTACAGGACGGCAAGCAGGTCGCCGTGCTCGTCCCCACCACCCTGCTGGTGCAGCAGCACTTCGGGACGTTCTCCGAGCGGTACGCGCAGTTCCCGGTGAGCGTGAAGGCCCTCTCCCGCTTCCAGACCGACACCCAGGCCAAGGCCGTCCTGGAAGGTTTGAAGGAAGGCTCGGTGGACGTCGTCATCGGCACCCACCGCCTGTTCGCCTCCGAGACCAAGTTCAAGGATCTCGGCCTGGTCATCGTGGACGAGGAGCAGCGTTTCGGCGTCGAGCACAAGGAGCAGCTGAAGAAGCTCCGCGCCAACGTCGACGTCCTGACCATGTCCGCCACCCCGATCCCGCGCACCCTGGAGATGGCGGTCACCGGCATCCGGGAGATGTCCACCATCACCACCCCGCCCGAGGAGCGGCACCCCGTCCTCACCTTCGTCGGGCCGTACGAGGAGCGGCAGATCGGCGCCGCCGTCCGCCGTGAACTGCTGCGCGAGGGTCAGGTCTTCTACATCCACAACCGGGTCGAGTCCATCGACCGGGCGGCGGCGCGCCTGCGCGAGATCGTCCCCGAGGCGCGGATCGCCACCGCGCACGGCCAGATGTCGGAGTCCGCGCTGGAACAGGTGGTCGTCGACTTCTGGGAGAAGAAGTTCGACGTGCTGGTGTCGACCACGATCGTCGAGTCCGGCATCGACATCTCCAACGCCAACACCCTCATCGTGGAGCGCGGCGACAACTTCGGCCTGTCCCAGCTCCACCAGCTCCGCGGCCGCGTCGGCCGGGGACGGGAGCGGGGCTACGCCTACTTCCTGTACCCGCCGGAGAAGCCGCTGACGGAGACCGCGCACGAGCGCCTCGCCACCATCGCCCAGCACACCGAGATGGGCGCGGGCATGTACGTCGCCATGAAGGACCTGGAGATCCGCGGCGCCGGAAACCTCCTCGGCGGCGAGCAGTCCGGGCACATCGCGGGTGTCGGCTTCGACCTGTACGTCCGCATGGTCGGCGAGGCCGTCGCCGACTACCGGCGGCAGTTGGAGACCGGCGAGATCGAGGAGGAGCCGCCGCTCGAGGTCAAGATCGAGCTGCCCGTCGACGCCCACGTCCCGCACGACTACGCCCCCGGCGAGCGGCTGCGCCTGCAGGCGTACCGCGCCATCGCCTCCGCGAACTCGGAGGAGGACGTCAAGGCCGTCCGCGAGGAACTCACCGACCGCTACGGCAAGCTGCCCGAGCCGGTGGAGAACCTGCTGCTGGTGGCCGGGCTGCGGATGCTCGCGCGCGCGTGCGGCGTCGGCGAGATCGTGCTGCAGGGCAACAACATCCGCTTCGCGCCGGTGGAGCTGCGCGAGTCGCAGGAGCTGCGGCTCAAGCGGCTCTACCCGGGCACGGTCATCAAGCCGGCCGCGCACCAGGTCCTCGTCCCGCGGCCGAAGACCGCGAAGGTCGGCGGCAAGCCGCTCGTCGGCCGCGAACTGCTCGGCTGGGTCGGCGAGTTCCTGGCCTCGGTCCTGGGGTCGTAAGAAGTCCCGGACACGGGGCGGGAGGGCGTGGCCTCCCGCCCCGCCGCCGTGGTGCGGTGGCCGACGGCGGAGCGCCGAATTTCGCGGTGATCGTCCCGATTGCGGCCCTGTCGCCCCTTTGAGCCCCATCTGCTGTGCGCCGCACGCCCGTTACGGTGGACGCGGACACGATCCGCCCGCACAGCGGGGCGGACAGGGCGAGCGAGGGGGACGCACCGTGACGCGTCTGAGGGGCGGGGCGGTCGCCGCGGCGGTCGTCATGGCGGTCTCCGTGGCCGGCTGCAAGAGCGACGAGATCGGCGGGTCCTCCGGCCCCCAGGAGAAGCCGCGCGGGGGAGCGGCCCTGGCCGCCGCCGACTCGCTGACCGTCAAGGGACGCGCCCCCAAGACCGGGTACTCGCGCGAGCGTTTCGGTTCCGCCTGGGCCGACACCGACTCCAACTCCTGCGACACGCGGGACGACATCCTCAAACGCGACCTGGAACAGGTGCGGTTCACCGACGGGGACTGCAAGGTCTCCTACGGCCTGCTGAAGTCTGACCCCTACTCGGGCAAGGACATCACCTACCGGCGCGGCCGCAGCCAGGTCGACATCGACCACCTCGTCGCCCTCTCGGACGCCTGGCAGAAGGGCGCCAAGTACTGGGCGCCCGGCAAGCGCATAGCCCTGGCCAACGACCTTATGTTGGCGGCGTAGATGTCTCACGGTGATGTGCCTCATGAGCGGGGTATGCGTTCCGCCGAGCTGTGTCTCACGGGTGATGGGTTCCGGCTCGGTGGACGAACGGGCCGGTGGAAGGGCGGGAAAATGACAGGGCGCGCGAACCGGGCTGTTCGTGCGGCGGCGGCGGGCTGTGTGGCGTTGGTGCTCGGTGCGGGGCTGGCGGGGTGCAAGGCGAGCGATCTGCCGGAGGCGAAGAACTCGCCGGGCGGCGGATCAGCGACGTCGGCGGGCGCGCACGGGACCAGCCCCCTCGCAGACCCTGACGGAACGAAGCCGGGGCTGGCCGCGATCACCTCCCAGAAGGACAAGGACGCGGCGCGCGAACTGATCTCCAAGCTGGCCACCAGGGGGCGCGGCCCGAAGACGGGCTACGAGCGTGAGAAGTTCGGCTATGCATGGATGGATACGGCGGACGGCGTGCCACTGGCGCACAACGGCTGTGACACCCGGAACGACTTGCTGAAACGCGATGGCCAGAAGGTCACCTTCCGGTCCGGTTCGGACTGCGTGGTCGTCTCGATGACCCTGTACGACCCGTACACCGGCAAGGACATCGCCTGGAAGAAGGCGAAGGCCACCGAGGTCCAGATAGATCACGTGGTCCCGTTGTCGTACGCCTGGCAGATGGGGGCTTCCCGCTGGAGCAAGGACAAGCGGGAGCAGCTGGCCAACGATGTGCTCAATCTGCTGCCGGTCTCGGGCTCCACGAACTCCGCCAAGCGTGACTCCGGTCCGGCGTCCTGGCTGCCGCCGAACAAGACGATCCGCTGCTCGTACTCGGTGCGGTTCGTGCAGGTGGCGGAGAAGTACGAGCTTCCTGTTACGGCGGCGGACAAGCAAGCGATGATGAGGCAGTGCGGCGGGTGACGCGGCAGCCGGCAGCTCTGTTGGCATGGACCGAGAACGGCTCGCTCTGTGGGCTTTCGAACGCTGGGGGCATCGTGGCACAGGCCGATTTCGACTACGAGGGTGCGCTCGCGTACGCGCGCAAGCACCTTGCCTCCCTCGGGGTTACCGCCGAGGCCGGCAATCTGGCCAATGCGGCGGCTATGGGGATCACCCAGATGGTCTGGAGGAATGGGCCCATCGAGGACGCGCACGCGGGCGCCAGAGGCCGACGCAACGGCCTGCACGATGGTGTCATGTTCGCGCGCAACACGTGGGTCTACAGCCAAGCGTTGGAAGCGGTGCGGAGCAGTGACCAGTACGCCCTGCTCCGGTTCGAGAAGCAGATCCTCGACCGAGAGCTCGTCTGGCCAGGCACCTCGGGCAACCTGACACAATTCGGATACGGCGCTCTGGGTGAGATCAAGAAGCATGCCAAGAAGCGCATCGACTACCTGATGTTCCTTGAAGAGCAGTTTCAGCGCGAAGAGTTCATGCTCCTGACCTCGATCCAGGGCTTCGGAGCATCCGACCACTTCGGGATGCCTGGCTGGGAACCACGCGTCCGAGCAGCGATCGAGCGCATCCGCGGGGACGATCCCGAGTTCGTGACGCGCCTCAAGACCGTCTACGACATCGACTTCGGCGAGATCATGAAGAAGGCCCCCGCAGTCGTCCACGACGATCTGCCCGAAGTCGAGCGAGCTTTGCTAGACGCGCCGTACGAGCTGGGTGCTCAAACACTGGACTGGTTCGCCTGGAACCCGGTTCTCGACCGAACCCCGTGAGTGAGACCAGCCAGGAGTCTCACTGCAGCGGGCTGACGATGCTGTGGGGTGCTGTCGACAGGGCTTGTCGCAGTTTGTGCGCATCCGCTTCCAACTCGGCGTTCCGCAGGGCGAGCACCTGGATCTGGTTCGCGTATGCCGCGACTATGGCACGCAACTCCCGGATCTCGGCCCCCTTCTCCCGGCGTAGTTCCCGCTGGGACTGCTTCAGTCGCGTGACTTCCTGCCTGAGCTCGTCGGACTCCGGACGCCTGGCCTCGGGAGCGCTGAGAATCCCCTTGATGACTGCCGCGACGGGCGAGCGGTAGTACGAGGCCCGGGAGACGCCGGCCTCGGCGGAGATGTTCACCGCCGAGGTGCGGCCGTCGGTGATCTCAGGGCGGCCGAGCATGAGCTGCTCGAAGGCGTGCATGATCTTGTGGTCGACATCGGTCAGCCCGAGGTTCTCCCGGGCCAGGCGGGCGAAGGCCGTGCGGACGGTCATGAGGGTCTCGTTCATGGAATCGGTCATCGGTGGGTGTTCTCGTAGTCGATCTCGGCGATCAGGTGGGTGAGCGTGGCCAGGTGCTCGGTGATGGCGAGCTGCTGGAGTCGCGGGAGGTCGGTCGCCTCGCCCAGTTCGGCTTGTGCCATGTCGTGCGCCCGTTCCAAGCGGGGCAGGTGGACGGCGGAGCGCCGTGAGTTGGGGCAGCGCATGCACATGTCCAGCATGGGGACGGGGCGCCCCAGGGGCTTGGCGCGCTTGCGGCACACGGCCGTCTCCGCTTGGTAGAAGCAGTCGTTGAGGACGCCTGGGTGCAGGGTCTTCGTCAGATGTTGCAGCAGCGTCCGGAGCCGGGAAGGACGGGCCACGGCACCGGGCAGGTCGCCGAGTTCGCTGCGGATGCGGTCGAACTCGGCCTCGATGCGCTGGGCGGCGCCACCTGCGGAGTGGCCGCCTTCGTTCCAGTCGTGGTAGAGGTCCTCGACGTAGTCGAGTTTGGCGACGGCCTCCTCGGCCGCGACCTCGTCGGCGAAGCCGGAGGCGGAGGTTCCCGCGTATCCCTCGAACATGGTGATCGCGGCGTGTTTGTACTGGCGGGCGCCCGCGACCACCCCGAAGGGTTGGTGGGCGATGTGCCACGCGAGGGTGCGCCGGAACTGCCTGGTGTCGAAGGCCCAGGGAAGTGCCGTGGGCGCTGGCGTGTCTTCCTCGGCTTCGTCCTCCTCGTCCGGCGAGTGCCCGTTCGGGGACGTCGTCGTCAGCGGGATGTAGAGCTCGTCCGAGGTGCTGAAGAGCTCGTTGAGGTGGTCGCGGAAGGCTCTGATGCGCGGGGGCATGTTGCTGAGGAGGACGTACCCGTTGCGGCCGCCGCCGTCGTAGCCGAAGAGGTGGCCGGGGTCGTCGTTGATCTCCCTGAGAACAGCGACGGCCCGGTGCACGACGTCCAGGACGACCCACTCGGCTTCGTCCCCGCTGAGCTTGCGGTCCTTACCCTTGTATACCCGCCCCCGGAGTTTGTACCGGGGACGACCGTCGGCTCCGATCTCGGTGGACGCGCAGTCGCGGCCCAGCTCACGCACTTCCACGTCCCGCATCCCCGACAGATAGGCGATGACGGTCCAGCAGGCCGTTCGCAGGAAGGACAGCTCGTTGGCCAACGTGAAAGGGCTGAGTCGCGGGCGCCACGGCCTGCCGGTGGCCGGCCACTCGGACATCGGAGTGTCGAGGCCGCCTTCCTCATAGCCGATGTCCTCGCCGGCCTGCGCCATCAGCGGTCGCAGGTGTGCGGCGTTGCCGCAGCCGCTCAGAAGGGAGACGAGGCGGTGGTTCGGGCTCTGTGGTACGCCGTCGACAGTGACGGCGTCGGGCACGGTGTGCGCGGTCTCGCGGGGGAGAGCGGGAATACCCCGACCGGCCGCGCGGCGTTCGGCGATAAAGGCCAGAACCCGTTCGCGTGCCTGGCCGTAACCGAGGTTCTGGCCCTTGCGCGCTGCTTCGAGCGCGGCGATCTCCCGCTGGGCGGCGAGGATGTCGCCGCTGGCCATATCCACGTAGAAGACCGCTGCCCGCAGCAGGGGCGCGACGACGTCCTCGGGGATGCGTGGGGTGGCGTTCTCTCCCTTGACCCGCCGCATCCCGGCGACGGCGTAGGCGCTGCGGCCGTTCCAGGGGAGGACGTTCAGCCGGTCCTGAGACAGGAACGGCCCGTGGGCCGCGAGGTGCTTGAGAAGCGTGATGTTACGAACGGTATTGCTCGGGCTGGGCTTCCACCTCTTCAGCACGGCATCCAGGTGGGTGCGGCCGACGGCGGACAATCGTGGTGCACCCACCTCCCCCAGGTCGTTCATCACGGCAATGAAGACGCGTAGCTCTCCGGCCGCTGCCGTGGCCTTCATGGGGCCGAGGCCCAGGGACCCCCGGCGGAGGCGGGAGGCGACGAACTCCTTCGCTGTACGCCGTGTCATCGGATCGCCGATCTGCGTGAAGTCGAGCCGCCACGTCCGCCACGTGCGGGGCAGCACGCACCGCAGATCCCACACGTCTTCGGACAGGAGCGGACCTCGGCTCGGCAGACCTTGCGTGAGCCGCTCCGGGAGCACGTACTCCGAGGCCGGGGACAGGTCGTGATCACTGGTCCGCGGCTTGGGAACGGCAGTCATGCGATGACCTCCAGGAACGACGGGGGCAGCAACAGGCGATCGCCACCGCCCTCGGCGATGGCCTGCGCCGTGGCGATCTGGCGCGTGCTGAAGCGGGCGCGGACACCGTGGACGATGCGATCCCACGCGAGGCCGAACCGCGCGATCCACTCCGCGGCGGGATACTCCTCGCGCTGCCGCTCCAGGAAGTCCAGGAAGGACAGCAGGCTCGGCAGGTGGCGGCTGGTGAACACCGCGTTCGGGCATTCCAGGCACCCCCAGGCCGGGACGGGGCAGGCCGCCCCGGGCTTGCGCGCGAACGGTGAGGCGAAGAAATCGCGGCAGGAGGCGAGCCATACGTCCTGCTCGCCGGAGAGCGCCGACTCGATCTCCCGCGCGGTCAGCGATGCCTGGCCGTCGTCGAGCCGGGCGCCGTCGTCCGACAGCACCACCGGCGGGGCCAGCGCAACGCCCAGCGCCTGTGCAAGGCCCGCCTCCACCGCCTGGTCGTGGGTCTCTTCGTGGGCGCCGATGTCGGCGTAGTGCTGCGCAGCGACCGGCCGGGTGTGGCCGGAGGCGAAGTCCTCAAGAACTCCGCCGGCCCGCAGGTACTGACGGGACTTGACGGTCTTGCGCACCCGCCGCAGGTCGAGGGCGACAGGCCCGCCGTCGCGGTCGGTGAGGCAGTCGAGCCCACGCTCGGACATCCACTGCCGGGTCACGGCCGACCAGCCGTGAGGACCGTCGTCGAAGGGCGCACGAGCTTGTCCATGACCACCGACGTCGCACCACAGCGCGTTGCTGCCGATCAGCTCACGGGTGTGTTTCGTCAAGCGCAGGGCCAGCCGGATCACGCCACCGGGGAAGCGCAGCGAGCCCCCGTCGGCGACCCTGACCGTCTTGTGCGTGGCACCCGGGGCACGCTTCTTGACGTAGGCGATGCTGACGTAGCCGCGAGCCGGACTCGCCAGGCAGTCGGCGCGCAGCTGCCGGATGCACTCGGGTTCCATGCCCGTCTGGCAGGCGAGCAGGAGCAGGAAAGCCACCAGGTCCCTTGCGGTGAGGTGGAGACGACCGTTGAGTTCCTCTCTTCCGCCCCAGCAGCGGAGGACCTTGTACGAGGCGTCGTCGGCGGTCAGCGGGCCGTGGTGTGCGATGTACCAGAGGACGTTCCCCAGCCGGTCCCACCCGTGTTGGCGCGGGTCGCGGCCCGTAGCCGCCAGCTTCTCACCCTCCAGGATTCGGTCGCGGATGCGGGCGACGTCGTCCCGGGCAGCGGTCTCCAGCGCGTCGAGCACCGGGAACGGATACGCGTCGAGAGGCTTCGACGCTCGGTGGGCCGACGCCGACGTGAAGCCCAGGCGGGCGTGAAAGGCAGCTCCGAAGGCGTGGGGGTGCGCCTCGTGCACCAGCTTCAGCAACCGTACGAGGTACGTCATGGTGAGGTACGGCTCCTTGCTCGTCCCTCCGTACTGAGCGATCAGACGCGTCTCGAACGCGTCCAGAAGATCGGGCTCCAGGTCGCTCAGACGCAGCTCGGCGGCGGAATCCGGCAGGGCAGCAGCCGTGAACTCGACGAACTCCCGGATACGTTTGACGACGTAACGCACGCCACTGCGGTCACGCAGGGTGCCGGGAGCGCTGACGACTTCGGCGAGTGCGGCGGCGAGTGCCCGGGTGAGACGGGGACACGGGAGTCCTGACAGGTCGATGTTTTCGGGACTCCCGTTGAGATCCACGGTGAAGATCACGGGGCCGATCGTCGGCACGGGCTCGGTTGCGGCTGGGGGCTCGACAGCGGTCGGGAAGCGGACGCGACGCGGGCTCACCGGTCCTCCTCCGCATCCAGGCGGATCCGCTCGAAGGCGGCGGCCTGCTCGTCCCAGTCGCCGAGCGCCGCGAGCACGATCTCCTGGGCCTCGTCCAGCACGTCGAGGTACGTGTAGACGGTCGTCTCGTGGCGATGGCCGAGCAGGAGCTGGAGCTTGCGCAGCGGATTGCCGATGAGCAGTCGTTTCACCTCCGCGTGGGTGAACCGGCGGTCCTCACGCATGCCGAGTGCCCGCACGGTCTGTCGCAGCAGCAGGCCGAGCATGTGCACCGCGAACGTGTGCCGCAGCGTGTGCGGGTGGACATCGAAGTCGAGCCCGAAGCCGGCACACCGCTCGTTCGCTCGCTGGAAGACCGACTGCCAGGTACTGCGCCGCAGCGGCAGCCCGTTCTCACCGAGCCACAGGCACAGGGGGCCGACGACGTCTCCTCGGCCGTCGACCTGGACGAGCCGTGCCCGGTCCGCCGCACCGATGCGCGAGTACGACCAGCTCGCTCCGTTCTCGACCACCAGCGCATGCCGACTTGCCCGGCGTACCGGCAGTTGGTCCGCAGCCGCTTCGTACCCGCCTCGGACGCGCCGCCGCTGCACCAGCTCGTCACGCTCCATACCGACGTAGTGGTGCAGGTCGCGGGCCACCCGGGGACGGACGTACACCGTGCGTGCCCTGCCGCGCTTGGCCACGGCGGCCGAGACGGTGATGTCGCCGATCAGGCGTCTGCCGGTCACCGGCGGAAGTTCCGTCGTCAGCAGGCTCGCGGCCTCGCCCAGCCGCATGCCGGTGCAGACCAGGAGATCGGCGAAGAGAGCGTTGCGTTCGCCATTGCGCCCGCGCCACCTGACGTCCGGGGAGCCGTCCGGCAGCAGTCCGCGCAGTCCGACATCCCGCCAGAGCATGAAGTCCTCGTGCGACAGGAACCGGATCGGCTGTCGGGGCACTTCGGGCTCGGCGTCGGCGTTGACCCGTACGCGCTTCGGTCCCTGCGGCGACACCACGGTCTTGTCGATGTATCGGAACGGCTCAGCAGGCAGCAGTTCCTCGTACAGCGACCACTGCACCCACTTGTCGAGTGCGGCGACGGAGCGGTTCCAGGTCGCCACCGAGATGCTGCCCGGTCCGTCGCCGTGCAGGCGTACGGCCTTGTAGGCGCGGAGGTCGGCACCGTCCGTGTCCCAGATGGACTTGCCGCCCCGGGACTCGTGGAGGAAGCGGCAGTAGAGCATGACGTCGGTGCTGTAGGCGATGCGGCTGTTCTCCGATCGCACGCCCCAGTTCTCCAGGTCGCGCAGGAAGCGGTTCAGGCGGAGGTCGTAGCTGCCGTCCGGACCGAGGATGAAGGGTCTGCCCTCGTCGGCGCCGGCTCGCTGAAGGATCGAGTCCCCGTCGAAGGGAAGTGGGTCGATGGCCGGTGCCCCGAGTGCCGTCCGGTGCAGCAGCACTGGCGTCTCGGAACCGGCATCCGCTTCTTCTGACTCCATCGCGTGCGAGCCACCCTCCCTGTGAGACAAGCTGTACGCGCACATAACGGGAAGAGTGGTGAGACAGTTACGAGTACCGACATAAACGACCCGCTCAACCTCCTCGCGGTCGACGCGAGCGCCAACCGCGGCAAGGGCGACGGCGACACGGCCACCTGGCTGCCGCCCGCCAAGGGCTACCGCTGCGTCTACGTCGCCGCCCAGGTGGCGGTGAAGAAGAAGTACGGCCTGTGGGTCACCTCCGCCGAGAAGGCCGCGATGAAGAAGGTGCTCGCCACCTGCCCGGACCAGAAGCTCCCCACGGGCGGCAACCCCACGAACGCCCCGGAGCGCTTCAAGGCCCGGTGAGCGGCAATTCGGTTTCCCGGGGCGATCCGCACCGCCTACGGTGACCCGCATGGACGTGAGGGTAAGCAGCGTCGCCGAGCGGCCCGACCGGCTCCCGGCGGTGTTCGAGATGGCCGACACCTGGCCCGAGTTCGTGACCAGCGACCCCGTGGGCAACGCCCACTACGGCCGCATCCCCACCGAACTGCCCGAGTACGCGCTGTTCGCCGAGGACGAGCGCGGTGAGGTCGTCGCCCACGCCTTCAGCGTCCCCTTCTCCCTCGCCGCCGAGGGCCGGGGAACCCTGCCTGCGCGCGGCTGGGACCAGATCCTGCTGTGGGCCTTCGCCGACCTGCGCCGCGGCACCCGCCCCGACACGGTCAGCGCGATCTCCGTCGTCATCGCCCCGCACGCCCAGGGGCAGGGCCTGTCCGCCCGGATGCTCTCGGCGATGCGGGACAACGCCCGCGCCCGCGGCTTCGGCGAGGTCGTCGCCCCCGTCCGCCCCAGCGCCAAGCACCATGAACCGCGCACCCCGATCGCCGAGTACGCCCACCGGGTCCGCCCCGACGGCCTGCCGGAGGACCCGTGGCTGCGGGTGCACGCCCGCGCCGGTGCCACCATCGACTCCGTCGCCACGGCCTCCATGACCGTCGGCGCCTCCCTCGAGGAGTGGCGCCGCTGGACCGGGCTGCCGTTCGACACGCGGGGGGACGTCGAGGTGCCCGGCGCGCTGGTCCCGGTCCACTGCGAACCGGAGCGCGGGTACGCCGTCTACGTCGAGCCCAACGTGTGGATGCGGCACCCGCTGTGACCCGGCGCCGGGCCCGGCCCGGACTCAGCCGCCCAGGGCGTCCAGGTCGATGACCTTCCCGGCGGGCTTCCGCGCCGGTACGGGCTTGTCGTAGTCGCTGAAGGACAGGTGCACCGGCTCCTTGGCGCCGGCCGCGCTGTCGACCTGGAGCAGATACGGCTTGCCCTCGGTCGCCACGTACAGCGTGTAGCGGTCCTTGCCGTCCTTCTCGTGCAGCACGATCGCCGGGGTGCCGCCGACCGTGGTGGTCTTCCCGCGGGTGGCGTCCGAGCTGACGTCACCCGCGCCGGCCAGCACCGAGTTCAGGTCGCAGAAGCCCGCGATGTCCTTGGCGTCCTGGCCCTTCACCGCCATCTTGGTCCACTTCCCGGCCAGCATGTCCACCGCCGCGTCGGTGTCGGCCTTGGACTCACCCTTGCTCTGGGCGCGCAGGAACGCCTCGTCGTACTTCATGTAGACGGTGCTCCCGGTCTTGACCAGGTCGGCCTTGCCCTGGCCGCCCATGCTCATCGTGCCGGCGCACTCGCCCTTCTTGTCCAGGGCCATGTCGAGCCCGATGGTGCCCGTGCTCTCGTCGTCGGCGACATCGCCCTTCATCCGCAGCGAAGAGGCCCCGGTGGTGGCCTTCAGCGCGCGGTCGGCGATCTCGCCGCCGCTCAGCCCGGCGAACGGGCCCTCCGGCTTGCTGTCCGCCTTGTCCTGCCCCGGCAGACAGCCGGTGATTCCCGCGGTGGCCGCGGCGATGAGACAGATGGCGGCAAGTGCGGTTCGGCGCATGACAGTTCCTTGCTGGGAGAAGTGGGATGAGATGTGGTGGCGAGTGGAGCGGTGCGCCGTGCGGTGCGGTGCGTTGCGCGGTGGGCGCCCGGTGGTGGAGCGGTGCGGTGGTGAACGGGGCGGCGGTCAGGCCGTCTTCTTCCAGTTCCCGCAGCCGGTCGTCTTGAAGTAGGCGTCGCCGGCGCCGACGGTGACGACGGCCGTGCCCTTCACGTTGTTGTTGGCGATGATCGAGTCGAGCCCGTGCTCGGCGTCCTTGTCGCGCTCCCAGTAGCAGGAGTCGTCGCTGTTGCCGGCCGACTTGTAGGTGCCCGGCGCGATGTCGGTGCCGACCTTGAACATGCCGCCGTCGCCGTCCATGGCGGAGGCCGGTGAACCCTTCGCCTTCACGGCGACGGCCTCCCAGTCCGCGCAGCCGTGCGACTTGAACAGCTTGTCGCCGGCCTTGACGGTGACGTAACTCGTGCCCGAGACGTTGTCGTTGGCGAGGATGGAGTCCATCTCGCCCGAGGCGTCCTTGGCCCGCTCCCAGTAGCACATGCCGTCGGTGTTGCCGGTGGTGCGGTAGGTGCCGGGCTTGATGTCGGAGCCGACCTGGAACTCGCCGTCCCCGTCGAAGGCGGCCTTCTTCTTCGCCGCCGCCCTGCCGCCGGCTTCCTTTCCGGCGCCCTTGTCCTGCTTCGAGCCGGGCCGGTGCGCGGCGGACGCCGAAGTGTCCTTGCCGTCGTCGGCGTTGGCGGACACGGCGGCGATGACGACGACCCCGACGACCGCGCCCAGCGCGATCTTGCCCATACCCATGACGGAACCCCTCCCCGATGCGGCGACCGCCCCCTCCGGCCGGCCGCTCGTTCGCTGGGTCAATAAGAGCAGAGCCTGTGAACCGAGTCAACACGGTTCACAAGTTCTCGGCAGTACACGTCCGTGAAGCCGTGGATCTTGTGTACGCCGGTATGCTCGGCGCACAACGGGACGAGGGGAGCGGGGCCGGTGCAGGACAACGCGACAGAGGTGACCGCCGCCGGCATCGCGCGGCTCGCCGGTGTGGGCCGGGCCGCCGTCAGCAACTGGCGCCGCCGGCACGCCGACTTCCCCAAACCGGTCGGCGGCACCGAGACCAGCCCGTCCTTCGCGCTCGCCGAGGTGGAGGCATGGCTGCGCGAGCAGGGCAAGCTCGCCGAGGTCCCGTTGCGCGAACGCGTCTGGCAGCAGCTCGCCGGGCATCCCGAGGGCCCGGTCACCGCGCTGGTGCACGCGGGCTGCGTGCTGCTGCTCATCCATGAGCGCCCCACCGTCTGGCTGGACGTGAGCGCGGGCTCCGACGAACGGCTGGCCGCGATGCTGCCGGGCGCGCTGGAGCAGGTGCTGGCTGTGAACACCCCGCCACCTGTGAACACCGGCGCCCCCGCTCACACCCGGCCGTCCACTCACACCCCGCCCGCCGCCCCCACTCCCGCGCTGCACACCCCGACCGGCCCCCAGCTCCTCCCCTCCGCCCCCCTCCTGCGCGGCGCCGCCGAACTGGCCGCCGAGACGGGGGCGCGGCAGACCTTCGAGTTCCTGCTGGGCCGCCACCTGGACGCCAACCCGCGCCAGTACACGCTGACCCCGGCCGAACTCGCCCGGCTGATGGCCGACCTCGCGGGCCCCGCCCGCACCGTCCTCGACCCGGCCTGCGGCACCGGCGCCCTGCTGCGCGCCGTCGACACCCGCCCCGGCCAGGAGCTGTACGCCCAGGACGGCGCCCCCGACCTCGCCGCCCTCACCGCCCTGCGCCTCGGACTGCAGTCCCGCGCCGTCGTGCACGCCGCCGTCGGCGACACCCTGCGCGCCGACGCCCACCCGGAGCTGCGCGCCGACGCCGTGCTGTGCCACCCGCCGTTCAACGAGCGCAACTGGGGCCACGACGAACTCGCCTACGACGCCCGCTGGGAGTACGGCTTCCCGGCGCGCACCGAGTCCGAGCTGGCCTGGGTGCAGCACGCGCTGGCCCGGCTGGCCGACGGCGGCACCGCCGTACTGCTCATGCCGCCGGCCGCCGCCTCCCGCCGCTCCGGCCGCCGGATCCGCGCCGACCTGCTGCGCCGGGGCGCGCTGCGCGCCGTCGTCGCGCTGCCGGTCGGGGCGGCGCCGCCGTACAACATCCCGCTCCACGTGTGGGTGCTGCGCCGGCCCGACCGGACGCCCGCGGCGCCCGAGGTGCTGCTCGCCGACACCGGGCGGTTCGCCGGTGAGGCGCGCGGCGGTCCCGACTGGCAGGCGGTGCGGGACGCCGTGCTCGACGCCTGGCGCGCCTTCGAACGCGCCGGGCGGCTGGTGGAGCGGCCGGGGCTGGCCCGGTCCGTGCCGGTCATCGAACTCCTCGACGACGACGTCGACCTGGCCCCCGCCCGCCACCTGCCGCCCGCGGCGGCCGCCGACGGCGCGGAGCAGCTCACCGCGGTGCGCGAGCGCCTCGGCGAGACGCTGCGGCTGACCGCCGACCTCACGCCGCCCCCCGCCGACCCGGCGCCCCCCACGCGCTGGCCGCTCACCACCGTCGGTGAACTCGCGCGCGGGGGCACGCTGGTGCTGCGCACCGGCGGGAACGGCGGCCGCGCGCGCGTGCCCGTCCTCACCGACCACGACGTGCTCGCCGGAACGGCGCCCTCCGGGATGCTGCCGGAGAGTGACGAGGAAGCCGTGCTGACGGAAGCCGGTGACGTGGTCGTGCCGGTGCTCGGCGGCGGCACGGTGGCGCGCGTGATCGGCGAGGCGACGCGGGGCGCCGCCCTGGGCCGCAACCTGGTGCTGCTGCGGCCCGATCCGGCGGCGCTGGACCCGTGGTTCCTCGCCGGCTTCCTGCGCGGCTCGGCCAACCACCGCCAGGCCAGCAGCTATGCCTCCACGGCCACCCGCCTGGACGTGCGCCGTCTCCAGCTGCCCCGGCTCCCGTTGGACGAACAGCGGCGCTACGGCGCGCGGTTCCGCGCCCTCGAGGAGTTCGAGCGGGCCGTGCGGCACGCGAGCCGGCTCGGGGAGCAGTTGGTGCGCGGGATGTACGACGGGCTCACGGACGGCACCGTCGCGCCGGATTGACGTTGCTCCCGGACAACGGTTCGGTACAACACGGACCGCTTGTCCGTGCCGGGCCATATGCTCGAAGCGACCATCGCACGAGCGGCGTCAGCCCGGCGGAGCACACCGGGCGGACAGGTACGTCCATTTCAGGCATCAGGAGCAGCCATGCAAGGCCACGGCTACGCACAGCCGGTGAAGCAGCCGCCGCACCCCGCGGGGCTGGTCTTCCTGCGCGTGCTGTTCGTGGCGGTCGCGGTCCTCAGCATCGGCATGCTCGCCTGGGTGATGCTGCTGCGACTGGCCGCCGTCACGCGCAGGTCGCTGGACTGGGGTCTGTTCGTGGCGCTGCTGGCCGCCGACATCCTCAGCATCGTCCTGCTGGGCAGCGAGCCCGGCGACGAGGTCCACACCACCGGTGGTTACCTGGGCGTCCTGCTGCTCCTGGGCGCCCTGGCGGCCGCGCTCGTGTACTACCTCGTGGCGGAGATCCGGCACTACCAGAGGCTCCGGCAGGCGTACGCCGGCGCCGCGGTGTCCGGGTACGGCTACCCGCCGCCCGCGACGCCGTACAGCACCACGGCCGCGTCGCAGACCCCCGTGCCGGCGACGCCCCCGGCGCACCACACACCCGTACCCGCGACGCCCCCCGCGCACCACACGCCCGTGCCGCAGCACCCGCCGGTCGCCCCGCCGCAGCAGCGCCCGGCACCCGCCCGTATCGACCAGGTGCGTGCCGAACTGGACGAGCTGAGCGACTACCTGCGCCAGCACGACGGCCACCACGACGGCGACGGCATGCGGGACGCCGGCCACGAGGGCGGACGGTGAGCGTGGCGGCGGGACGTGTCGTCGCCGGCCGCTACGAACTGTCCACGCTCATCGGCCAGGGCGGCATGGGCCAGGTGTGGACGGCGTACGACCAGCGGCTGGACCGGCGGGTGGCGGTGAAGCTGCTGCGCCCCGACAAGGTGGCCGGGCAGGAGGCGGAGGAACTGCGCCGCCGTTTCGTGCGCGAGTGCCGGGTGACCGCGCAGGTCGACCACCCGGGCCTGGTCACGGTGCACGACGCGGGCAGCGAGGGCGAGGAGCTGTTCCTCGTCATGCAGTACGTCGACGGCGCCGACCTCTCCGACCATCTCGCCGAGCACGACCCGTACCCCTGGCAGTGGGCGGTGGCGGTGGCCGCGCAGTTGTGCGCCGTGCTGAGCGCGGTGCACGCCGTGCCGATCGTGCACCGCGACCTCAAGCCGCGGAACGTCATGGTGAAGCAGGACGGCACGGTCACCGTCCTCGACCTGGGCGTGGCCTCCGTCATGGACACCGACACCACCCGCCTCACCCACACCGGCTCCCCGATCGGCTCGCCCGCCTACATGGCGCCCGAGCAGGCCATGGGCGGCGCGGTCGGCCCGTACACCGACCTGTACGCGCTCGGCGTGCTGATGCACGAACTGCTCAGCGGTGACGTGCCGTTCGCGGGCTCCACCGCGCTCGGCGTGCTGCACCGGCACCTGTACGAGCCGCCGCTGCCGGTGCGCCGCACCCGCCCGGAGGTCCCCGAGGCGCTGGAGTCGCTCGTCCTGCGCCTGCTGGCCAAGGACCCGCAGCACCGGCCGGACTCCGCGCAGGAGGTGTACGAGCACCTGGCGCTGCTGCTGCCCGCGCGCGGCATGCCCACCGGTGCGCCGCTGGACCCGACGCGCCCCTTCCTGCGCCCGCACGCCCCCTGGCCGGACCGCGCGCGCACGCCCGCGCCGCAGCCCGCCCCCGTCGCGCCCGCGCCGCCCGCCGCCGGGAAGCCCGACGTCGCCGCCGCCGTGGACGAGGTCAAGCGCCTGCTCGGGGAGGGCCGCATCACCCAGGCCGTGGACATACTCGGCGCGATCCTGCCCGCCGCGGCCGAACAGCACGGCGAACGCTCCCCGGTGGTGCGCACCCTGCGCAAGCAGTACGCGGCCACCCTCCTGGACGACGGCCAGTACCGGCGCGCGCTGCCCGAACTGCGCCGCCTCGCCGACGAGCGCGCCGCCGAGGCCGGGCAGGCCGACCCGCAGTCCCTGCGCTTCCGCTACGAGGCGGCCCAGTGCCTCGAGCAGCTCGGCGAACCGGCGGCGGCACTCGCCGAGTACCGCGCGCTGCTGCCGTACTACGAGAACCAGTACGTCTCCGGTGATCCGCAGCTCGCCCACGACGTGCGCCGCCGCATCGGCCACCTGCTGCTCGCCCTCGGCGACCGGCCGGCCGCCCACGACACGCTGGCGCGGCTGCTGGTGGACGTCGAGCGCTTCCGCGGCCCCGGCGACCCGCTGGCCGCGGAGATCCGCCGGACCCTGCAATGGCTGGGGCAGGTGCGCGGCTAGTCTTTGCCGTCGCCTGGGAGATTCTTGTGCTCTACAAGGGGTTGGGTTTCCCGAACGCATGATCGGCGCGGGATAGGTTGCGGTTCGTTTTTCGCCACGCACTTTATGAGCAGGGGTGGGGTTCCATGGCCGGTCATCGGCAGTCCAAGAGGCGCAGGTACATCACGTGGGCCGTGGCGGGCACGGCCGTCGTCGCCGGCGGGGGCGTCGCCGCGCAGACCTCGATGGCCGCCACGGCCTGGCCCGCGCAGAAGACGTTCACCGGCCGCGCCTTCGACACCTGCACCGCGCCCTCCAAGGCGACGATGAAGGCCTGGCACACCGGCTTCTACGGCGCGGCCGCCGTCTACGTGGGCGGCAGGAACCGCGGCTGCGCCCAGCCCAACCTGACGTCCTCCTGGGTGACGTACGTCAGCGGCCTCGGCTGGAAGCTCGTCCCGATCTACGTCGGCGCCCAGCCGCCCTGCCAGACCAGCTCCAACCCGGAGAAGCTCACCGCGTCCACCGCCGCCTCCCTCGGCACCAGCGACGCCAAGGACGCCGTGGTCAAGGCCGCCGCGCTCGGCATGAAGGCCGGCAGCGCGATCTACCTGGACATGGAGCCGTACGACGTCACGAACAAGTCGTGCAACGACGCCGTGCTCACCTACGTCCGCGCCTTCGACAAGGAGCTGCGCGTCAAGACGTACCGCGCCGGCTACTACGGCTTCACCAGCTCCAGTGCCAAGGCCATCGCCACCGCGAGCGACAAGACCGACCTGCCGGGCAACCTCTGGTACGCGCTGTGGGACAAGAAGAACACCACCACCTCGGACTGGCCCTGGGGTTCGACCCAGTTCACCAACCACAGCCGCGCCCACCAGTACATGGTCAACAGCAAGGAGTCGCACGGCGGTGTCACGCTCACCGTCGACCGTGACGCGTGGGACGCGCCGGTGGCCATCACCGGCTGACCCGTACCCCGGCCCGGGGAGGCACCACGGTGCCCGAAGCGCGTGCGAATCGTTGGTCGAATGGGTTGGCCACAGGCTGCCCACTGCCTAACATCGATCACCGCAAGACTTTGTGCACCGCCGCACAAGCTCCCCTGGAGGTCTCCTTGCACCGCCGCCGTCGCACCGCGCTCCTCCTCTCCGCCGCGATCGCCGCCGCGGCACCCGCCCTCACCGCTTGCGGAGGCGAGGCGCACCCGGGCGCCGCCGCGGTCGTGGGAGGAGAGCGGATCACCGTCGCCCAGCTCGAGGGCCGGGTCAACGAGGTACGCCAAGCGCAGCGCGCGGCGGTGCGGGACGAGACCCAGTACCAGCAGGTCCTCGCCTCCACCGGCAGTCTGACCCGCGACACCCTGCACAACATGGTCCTGGACCAGGTCCTGCACCGCGCCGCGCGGGACGCGGGGATCTCGGTCACCCGCAAGGAGGTCTCCGGGATGCGGGCCGGCCTGGAGCAGCAGGCCGGTGGCACCAAGGGCCTGGAGACCGCCTGGCTGCAGAAGTACGGCATCGCGCCCGGCCGCCTGGACGACAACCTCCGGCTCCAGCTCGAGGCGCAGAAGCTCGCCGCGAAGCTCGGCTCGGACACCACGCAGCCCGCGTTCTGGAAGGCCCTGTCCCGGGCCTCCCAGGAACTCCACGTCGACCTCAACCCGCGCTACGGCGCCTGGGACGTGCGCAAGAGCAGCCGCGTGGACGCCAAGACGCCCTGGGTGCGGGAGGCCACGGCGACGGGGGCGCAGCAGCCGGCGTAGCGGGCGGTCGGCGCTCCTGTGCCGGGGCGCCGGAGCGGGTACGGCAGGGGGCCGACGGGGGCCGGTCGGTCATACGGTCACACGTTGCCCCCGGCCCTGTGGACAACCGATCCCGTCCCTCTTCCCCGTGGGTTACGTTCGGATGGTGAACGCAACCAGTCCCGAGGCCGCCCCCGGCCGCATCGTCCTGCTCACCACCAGCCACCGCGTCGCACCCGGCCTGCTGTCCTGGCCCGCCTGGCAGGCGCTGCGCGCCGCCGACGCCGTGCTGTGCGCGGACGGCGCCCATCCGCAGCTCCCCTATCTGCGGGAGGCCGGGATATCCGTGGCGGAGGCGGCGCCCACCGCGCAGGAGCTGCTCGACACCTGCGCGGGCGGGCGTACGGTGGTCGTCGTGGCCACGGGGGAGGGCGAGCCCGCCCTCACCGACGGCCTCGCCCGCCTCGCCGGTTCCGGACGGTTCCGGATGCCCGAGCTGGAACTGCTGCCCGCCTCCTACGACCTGCCCGGCGCCCGCCTCCTCGACCTCGTCCAGGTCATGGACCGCATCCGGGTCGAATGCCCCTGGTCGTCCCGGCAGACCCACCTGGGCCTGGCGAAGTACGGGATCGAGGAGGCGTACGAACTGGTCGAGGCGATCGAGGCCGGTGACCGGGAGGAACTGCGCGAGGAACTGGGCGACGTCCTGCTCCAGGTCGTCTTCCACTCCCGCATCGCCGAGGAGGACCCGCAGGCGCCGTTCTCCGTCGACGACGTGGCCGGCGGCATCGTCGCCAAGCTGATCCACCGTCACCCGCACGTCTTCGGCGACGAGACGGCCGAGACCCCGGAGGACGTCAAGGAGCACTGGCTGCGCACCAAGGCCGAGGAGAAGCGGCGCACCTCGGTCACCGAGGGCGTACCCCTCGGCCAGCCCGGCCTGGCCCTCGCCGCCAAGCTCGCCTCCCGCACCCGCACGGCGGGCCTGGAGGTGCCGCTGCCCGAGGGCGAGGGCATCGGCTACGAGCTGCTGGCCCTGGCGGTCCGCGCGGAGTCGGCCGGCGTGGACCCGGAGGCGGCGCTGCGCGCGGCGGCGCGGGTGTACCGGGACGCGATACGGGCGGCCGAGAGCTGACACCCGCGCCGCGGAGCGGGCGTCCGTGACCGATACCGTCGAGGAGTGACCGACCAGCCCGCCCCGCCCAGCACCGCCCCGGAACTGTTCACCTGGGAGTTCGCCGCCGACCCCTACCCCGCCTACGCCTGGCTGCGCGAGCACGAGCCAGTGCGCCGGACGAGGCTGCCCAGCGGGGTCGAGGCCTGGCTGGTCACCCGGTACGCCGACGCCCGGCAGGCCCTCGCCGACCAGCGGCTGAGCAAGAACCCCGCGCACCACGACGAGCCCGCGCACGCCAAGGGCAAGACCGGTATCCCGGGTGAGCGCAAGGCCGAGTTGATGACGCACCTGCTGAACATCGACCCGCCGGACCACACCAGGCTGCGCAGACTGGTCAGCAAGGCGTTCACGCCGCGCCGGGTCGCCGAGTTCGCGCCCCGGGTGCAGGAGCTGACCGACGACCTCATCGACGGGTTCGCGAGGACGGGCTCCGCCGACCTCATCCACGAGTTCGCCTTCCCGCTGCCCATCTACGCCATCTGCGACCTGCTCGGCGTCCCGCGCGAGGACCAGGACGACTTCCGCGACTGGGCCGGGATGATGATCAGGCACGGCGGAGGACCGCGCGGCGGGGTCGCCCGGTCGGTGAAGAAGATGCGCGGCTACCTCGCCGAGCTGATCCACCGCAAGCGTGCGGCACTGCCGGAAGAGCCATCCCCGGGCGAGGACCTGATCTCCGGCCTGATCCGCGCCTCCGACCACGGTGAGCACCTCACCGAGAACGAGGCCGCCGCGATGGCCTTCATCCTTCTGTTCGCCGGCTTCGAGACGACCGTCAACCTCATCGGCAACGGCACCTACGCCCTGCTCAACCACCCGGAGCAGCGCCACCGGCTGCAGAACTCCCTCGCCCGCGGCGAACAGGGTCTGCTGGAGACCGGTGTCGAGGAACTGCTCCGCTACGACGGCCCGGTCGAGCTGGCCACCTGGCGGTTCGCCACCCGGCCGCTGACCCTCGGCGGGCAGGAGATCGCGGCCGGCGACCCGGTGCTCGTCGTCCTCGCCGCCGCCGACCGGGACCCGGAGCGGTTCGCCGGTCCCGACGTCCTGGACCTCTCCCGCGGGGACAACCAGCACCTCGGCTACGGCCACGGCATCCACTACTGCCTCGGCGCCCCGCTCGCCCGGCTGGAGGGCCGGACCGCGCTCGCCACGCTCCTCACCCGCCTCCCCGACCTGCGGCTCGCGGCCGATCCGGCCGACCTGCGCTGGCGCGGCGGGCTCATCATGCGCGGCCTGCGCACCCTGCCCGTGGAGTTCACCCCGGCCACGGAACAGGCCGTACAACCGTAAACATGACGGGCGTTCAACTCTGTGATCTTCACGTGATCTGTGCGGCATGAACTTGTGACAAGTGATCGTATGCCTATACGTTCACCCATCAACGCGGCCCGAGCATTGGGCGCCGCGTCGGTCCCGCTGTCGCACGAAAGGCTTCCGCATGCTCTCCGGGAACGGTCGTCACCGTCGCCCCCGTCAGGCTCCGGCTCTTCTCGTCGCGGCCGGAGTGACCGGCTCCGCCATCGCCATCCCGCTCCTCGGTGCCGCGAGCGCCAACGCCGCCGACGGCACCACCTGGGACAAGGTCGCCGAGTGCGAGAGCGGCGGCTCGTGGAGCGCCGACACGGGCAACGGGTACTACGGCGGACTGCAGATCTCCCAGGACGACTGGAACGCCTACGGCGGCACCAAGTACGCCGCCACCGCCGACCTGGCGAGCCGTTCCCAGCAGATCGCCGTCGCCGAGAAGATCCTCGCCGACAAGGGCACCACGCCCTGGACCACCTGTGCCCTGCTCTCCGGCCTGACCTCCGACTCAGGGTCCCTGGACGTCGACACGGGCGTCGCAGGCTCCGGGAAGTCCGGCTCGGACCACGGCGGGTCCGGCGACTCCTCCGGCTCCACGGACTCGTCCGATTCCGCCGGTGATTCCGACTCGTCCGGTCTGCCGGATTCCTCCTCCTCGCCCGACTCCTCCGACTCCGGCTCCGAGTCCGACTCTTCCTCGGACTCGGTCGGCAAGTCGTCCCCGGACGCGGGCGAGAGTGCCGGCTCCAAGGGGTCGGACAAGGGCACGGACACTCCCAAGTCCGACAAATCCACCTCGCCGCGCGCCGGGGAGTCGCAGGGGAGCGAGTCCGCGACCCCGGACCCGGTCGTGGAGGACTCGGACAATTCATGGCAGACCGGCGGTTCTTGGAGCCTCGTCGACACCGGAGCGCTCAGCAGTGGCGGACGTCACCGCGGCGGCAGTGCGGACGAAAGCGTGACAAACGGTCAGGACGCCTCCTCGTCGGGGAAGCACGCCTCCCGCGGGACGGACACCTACACCGTGCATGAGGGCGACACCCTCGCCTCCATCGCCGACTCCCTTGACGTGGACGGCGGATGGCACGAGCTGTACGCCCGGAACAAGAAGGCCATCGGTACCGACCCGAACCACATCTCCGCCGGTCAGACCCTGGAAGTCGGTAGCGAAACGGGCCAAAAGCAGCGGTAGTTGACGACCGGATTGGGCGTCGATGTCCGTTTCGGTGAAAGTGTGGGATGAGTCTCAGAAGCCCTGATCGTCTTTGAAATTCCCTCGATCGCGTGTCTACGGTCGTGACCGCTCGTCACCACGAGCCCCGGCTGTCGCAACGCCGAATCCTGCCAGCGGCCGCCCGGGAACAGTCGTCGCGTAAAGCGCCGTAGGCAGGAGCGGGGGACCCAAGGTAAGTGCCGGAACCAGCGGTCACGCTGGAACCGGCTAGGGGTGGAGCCGCGGCCCGTGAAAGCGGGCCCGCGGCCGGGCAACTCAACCGGCCCGAACCCGACAGCTCACCTCGCAGGCGTCGGTGAGGGGATCCATCCATGCTGTTCTCCAGCAAGGGCAAGCACCGTCGTCCGTCCAAGGCCACCCGTGCCATCGCGCTCGCCGGTGTCACCGGCGCCGCCGTCGCCGCCCCGCTGATGGCGGCCGGCAACGCCTCCGCCGCCACCACCTCCGAGTGGGACGCGGTCGCCCAGTGCGAGTCCGGTGGCAACTGGTCCATCAACACCGGCAACGGCTACTACGGCGGTCTGCAGTTCTCCGCCTCCACCTGGGCCGCCTACGGCGGCACGCAGTACGCCGGCCAGGCCAACCAGGCCTCCAAGGCCCAGCAGATAGCCGTCGCCGAGAAGGTCCTCGCCGCCCAGGGCAAGGGCGCCTGGCCGGTGTGCGGCAAGGGCCTGTCGAGCACCCCCAACAGCGGCTCCGCCCCGAGCGGCTCCTCCAAGAGCACCTCCTCGGGCAGCACCGCCACCCGCTCCACCGACCAGCAGGCCGCCTCCCGTTCCAGCGAGCGTCCGGCCGCGAGCGCGAAGAAGACCGTCACCACCCCGACCGGCAAGAAGGTCAAGAAGGGCGACGGCGAGTACAAGGTGGTCAAGGGCGACACCCTCGGCACCATCGCCGAGAAGCACAAGGTCGACGGCGGCTGGCAGAAGCTCTTCAAGCTGAACAAGGACATCGTCGAGGACGCCGACCTCATCTACCCGGGCCAGCAGCTGCACCTGAAGTGACACCTGGCTCCGACCGGAACCACAGTGCCCTCACAAGGCCGTCCCCCAAGCTGAAGGCCGCGTGAGGGCCATTCCCCCCGTCCCCCACGGGCTCCCCGCCCCGGTGCGTGTTCCCCCATACGCACCGGGGCGGGGCTGTGTTTTTCCCGGCCCCTTTCCCCATTCGTTCGCGGAACCTCACCGAACCGCTTTGTTCCGGGCAGGAACAATGGGTACCGTCTCCCTGTCCACGGGACGGTCGGTCGGTGGCCGACGCCCCTTGGACGGTTAGGCTCTAGTCGCAAGGCAGAGCCGTAAGGCACCCCGCCCCGCACTTCCAGCGTCACATCCATGAAGGAGATGCTCGTGCCGTCCATCGACGTCGTCGTAGCCCGGGAAATCCTGGACTCCCGAGGCAACCCCACGGTCGAGGTCGAGGTCGGCCTCGACGACGGCAGCACGGGTCGTGCCGCCGTGCCGTCCGGTGCCTCCACCGGTGCCTTCGAGGCCATCGAGCTCCGTGACGGCGACCCCAACCGCTACCAGGGCAAGGGCGTCGAGAAGGCCGTCCTCGCCGTCATCGAGCAGATCGGCCCGGAGCTCGTCGGCTACGACGCCACCGAGCAGCGCCTGATCGACCAGGCCATGTTCGACCTGGACGCCACCGACAACAAGGGCTCGCTCGGCGCCAACGCCATCCTCGGCGTCTCCCTCGCCGTCGCGCACGCCGCCTCCGAGGCCAGCGACCTGCCGCTGTTCCGCTACCTGGGCGGCCCGAACGCGCACCTGCTGCCGGTGCCGATGATGAACATCCTGAACGGCGGCTCGCACGCCGACTCCAACGTGGACATCCAGGAGTTCATGATCGCTCCGATCGGCGCGGAGTCCTTCTCCGAGGCCCTGCGCTGGGGCACCGAGGTCTACCACACGCTGAAGAAGGTCCTGAAGAGCAAGGGCCTGTCCACCGGCCTCGGCGACGAGGGCGGCTTCGCCCCGAACCTCGGCTCCAACCGTGAGGCCCTCGACCTCATCCTCGAGGCCGTCAAGGAAGCCGGCTACGCGCCCGGCGAGCAGATCGCCCTCGCGCTCGACGTCGCCGCCTCCGAGTTCTACAAGGACGGCAAGTACCTCTTCGAGGGCAAGGAGCGCTCCGCCGCCGAGATGACGGAGTACTACGAGGAGCTCGTCGCGGCCTACCCGCTCGTCTCCATCGAGGACCCGCTGTTCGAGGACGACTGGGCCGGCTGGAAGATCATCACCGACAAGCTCGGCGACAAGGTCCAGCTCGTCGGTGACGACCTGTTCGTCACCAACCCCGAGCGCCTCGCCCGCGGCATCGACGAGGGTGCCGCCAACGCCCTGCTGGTCAAGGTGAACCAGATCGGCTCGCTCACCGAGACCCTGGACGCCGTCGAGCTGGCCCAGCGCAGCGGCTTCAAGTGCATGATGTCCCACCGCTCCGGTGAGACCGAGGACGTCACCATCGCCGACCTGGCCGTCGCCACCAACTGCGGCCAGATCAAGACCGGCGCCCCGGCCCGCTCCGAGCGCGTCGCCAAGTACAACCAGCTGCTGCGCATCGAGGAGATCCTCGACGACGCCGCGGTGTACGCCGGCCGCAGCGCCTTCCCGCGCTTCCGCGGCCACACCGAGGTCTCCAAGGGCTGACCTCCGCCGGGCCGATCCGAACGGGACGACCCGGATATCAGCCAGTCGTACGTACGTCCCCGTACCCGGTCCCGTACCGTGTGCGGGGACGTACGCACGTGGAAGGGGAGGCGGAGAGCCAGATGGCCGTCAAGGACCGGGACCGTTTCTCCACCGCCACCAGGCTGCGCGCGCTCGGCGAGCAGACCGCGGCCAGGGTCTACCGCTCCCAGACCAAACGGCAGGCCCGCCGCTCCCGGCTCACCGGCCGCGCGGCCCTGCTGGCACTGGTGCTGTGCTCGCTGATCGTCGCCCTCGCCTACCCGATGCGGCAGTACGTCTCCCAGCGTGCCGAGATCTCCGACCTCCAGCGGGAGCGGGGGCAGGCCCGGCAGCGCGTCGAGCAGCTGCGTGACCTCAAGGCGCGCTGGCAGGACGACGCCTACGCCGAGCAGCAGATCCGGCGCCGGCTGCACTATGTGATGCCCGGCGAGACCGGCTACGTCGTCGTCGACCCGGGTGAGGCCAAGCAGTCCCGCGCGGACCTCGGGGCCGCCCGCCGGCCCTGGTACGCGAACGTCTGGGACGGGGTCGACAAGGCGGACGCCTCCGACCAGTGACCGGACCCCGGCCGGCCACCGGCCGCCACCAGTAACCGGCCCGCGGGCCGGCCACCGACAGAAAGCCACCCTGAAAGCAGTCATGGAAACGCCTCCGCCGCCCACTCCGCGCACCGAGCCCACCGACGCGGACGTCGAGGCCTTCAAGCAGCAGCTGGGCCGCCCGCCGCGGGGCCTGCGGGCCATCGCGCACCGCTGCCCCTGTGGGCAGCCGGACGTCGTGGAGACGGCGCCCCGGCTGCCCGACGGCACGCCCTTCCCGACGACGTACTACCTGACGTGCCCGCGCGCCAACTCGGCGATCGGCACGCTGGAGGCGGACGGCGTCATGAAGGAGATGACCGAGCGGCTGGGGACCGACCCCGAGCTGGCCGCCGCCTACCGGGCCGCCCACGAGGACTACATCAGGCGCCGGGACGAGATCGAGGTGCTGGCGGGCTTCCCCAGCGCCGGCGGCATGCCGGACCGGGTGAAGTGCCTGCACGTGCTGGTGGCCCACTCGCTGGCCGCCGGACCGGGCGTCAACCCGCTCGGCGACGAGGCGATCGCGATGCTCCCCGAGTGGTGGAGCAAGGGACCGTGCGTGACGCCGTGCGAGCCGGCCGGGGAGGACGAGAAGTGACCCGCGTCGCCGCCGTCGACTGCGGCACGAACTCCATCCGCCTGCTGGTCGCCGACGCCGATCCGGTGACCGGTGAACTCGTCGAGCTGGACCGGCGGATGACGATCGTGCGGCTCGGCCAGGGCGTCGACCGCACCGGCCGGCTCGCCCCCGAGGCGCTGGAGCGTACTTTCGCCGCCTGCCGCGAGTACGCCGAGGTCATCAAGGAGCACGGCGCGGAGCGGATCCGCTTCGTGGCCACCTCCGCGTCCCGGGACGCCGAGAACCGGGACGACTTCGTGCGCGGTGTCGTGGACATCCTCGGCGTCGAGCCCGAGGTCATCACCGGCGAGCAGGAGGCCGAGTTCTCCTTCACCGGCGCGACCAACGAGCTCCGGGGCCGCGACGACCTGCCCCGCCCCTACCTCGTCGTGGACATCGGCGGCGGCTCCACCGAGTTCGTCGTCGGCGACGACCACGTACGGGCCGCGCGATCCGTGGACGTCGGCTGCGTGCGGATGACCGAACGGCACCTGGTGCACGAGGGCAAGGTCACCGACCCGCCCACCGAGGAGCGGATCGCGGCCATACGGGCGGACGTCGAGGCCGCCCTCGACCTCGCCGAGCGGACGGTCCCGCTGCGCGAGGCGCGCACTCTGGTCGGCCTCGCCGGCTCGGTCACCACCGTGTCGGCGATCGCCCAGGAGCTGCCCGAGTACGACTCCGCGCGCATCCACCACTCCCGCGTCACCTTGGAGCGCGTCCGCGAGATCACGGACAAGCTGCTGCACTCCACGCACGCCGAGCGCGCGGCGATCCCCTCCATGCACCCGGGCCGGGTCGACGTGATCGGCGCGGGTGCCCTCGTACTGCTCGCGATCATGGAGCGGACCGGGGCCGAGGAGGTCGTCGTCAGCGAGCACGACATCCTCGACGGCATCGCTTTCGGCGCGGCGGAGAACGTGACGCCGTAACGGGCGGTACTGCCGGGTTCCGGCCGTCCCGGACCTCCCGGTCCTGGACGAGGACGGAAAGTAGACCGGTGAGGCCAGGCACGTCGCGGGCGCCGGTGGCCCCACCGCCGGCGCCCTCCGCCAACACCCCGTCCCAGGTGTGTTTTCGGTCCGGATGCTACTGATGAGTAGCCTCTGTTGAGCAGCTCGGATAACGTGTGAGCGAGCCGTTCGGTGCCTCCGGCGACACCCCGTCGGGAAAGTTCGTGAACTTCTTCACAAGGAATTCCGTCCCGTTCGGCCAGGAAGCGGGGCCGGTTGGCCCTTCCGGGGGTTCATCCGCCGTTTGAACATGTTCAGACGGTGAGTGTACGAGGCGCTCGGGAGGGAGGCTCCGAGGACGTTTCCGGCTCCTCACGGAGGCTCTGAATCCACAGAGAGGCAGCTCACGCGGCCTTGACAACGGGTCAGACCGCCCCGCGGTTCCGGGTTCGCGACATGACCTGCGTCACGCGGGCCGCGGAGTTTAGCACAGGGCATGCCGGAGCTTGTGAAGGGGCGCACGAGCAGCCCCCCTGAGCCGGGTGGATACTCGATGCCATGAGCACCACGGAGCGTCCCAGGATCCTCGTAGTAGGCGGTGGGTACGTAGGCCTGTACGCAGCTCGGCGCATCCTCAAGAAGATGCGCTACGGCGAGGCGACCGTCACGGTCGTCGACCCCCGGTCGTACATGACCTACCAGCCCTTCCTCCCCGAAGCCGCCGCCGGCAGCATCTCCCCTCGCCACGTCGTCGTCCCGCTGCGACGCGTGCTGCCGAAGGCGGAGGTCCTCACCGGCCGGGTCACCACCATCGACCAGGACCGCAAGGTCGCCACGATCGCCCCCCTCGTGGGCGAGGCGTACGAGCTGCCCTTCGACTACCTGGTCATCGCGATGGGCGCGGTCTCCCGCACCTTCCCGATCCCCGGCCTCGCCGAGCAGGGCATCGGCATGAAGGGCATCGAGGAGTCCATCGGCCTGCGCAACCACGTCCTGGAGCAGCTGGACAAGGCCGACTCCACGACCGACGAGGAGATCCGCCGCAAGGCGCTCACCTTCGTCTTCATCGGCGGTGGCTTCGCGGGCGCGGAGACCATCGGCGAGGTCGAGGACATGGCCCGGGACGCGGCCAAGTACTACAAGAACGTCTCCCGCGAGGACATGCGGTTCGTCCTCGTGGACGCCGCCGACAAGATCCTCCCCGAGGTCGGCCCCAAGCTCGGCCAGTACGGCAAGGAGCACCTGGAGAGCCGCGGCGTGGAGATCTACCTCTCCACCTCGATGGACTCCTGCGTCGACGGCCACGTCGTGCTGAAGAACGGCCTCGAGGTCGACTCCAACACGATCGTCTGGACCGCAGGCGTCAAGCCGAACCCGGCCCTCGCCCGCTTCGGCCTGCCCCTCGGCCCGCGCGGTCACGTCGACTGCGAGCCCACGCTTCAGGTCAAGGGCACCGACTACATCTGGGCCGCCGGCGACAACGCCCAGGTCCCGGACCTCGTCGGCCGCAAGGCGGGCAACGAGAACGCCTGGTGCCCGCCGAACGCCCAGCACGCGCTGCGCCAGGCCCGCGCCCTCGGCGACAACGTGATCTCCGGTCTGCGGGGCTTCCCGCAGAAGGAGTACGAGCACGCCAACAAGGGTGCGGTGGCCGGTCTCGGCCTGCACAAGGGCGTGGCGATGATCGTCATGGGCAAGATGAAGATCAAGCTCAAGGGCCGTCTCGCCTGGTACATGCACCGTGGCTACCACGGCATGGCGATGCCGACCTGGAACCGCAAGATCCGCGTCTTCGCCGACTGGACCCTCGGCATGTTCCTCAAGCGCGAGGTCGTCTCCCTGGGCGCCATGGAGAACCCGCGCGAGGAGTTCTACGAGGCCGCCAAGCCGGCCCCGGTCGCCACCGCCGGCAAGACCGGCGAGAAGGCCAAGGCCTCCTGACCCACGGTCGCGCCACCGGTCGCCGAACCGGTGCCGCGACCATCCGGAAGACCTCCCGCCATCCGTGGTGCGGGAGGTCTTCCGGCGTTCCGGCGCGCTTCCGGAAGGGGGAGTTCGCCCACCTGTAACTCCTTTGCGGGACTGCGCCGGAGGCCTCCCGGTGTTTTCGTGGTATCGGACATCCGGGATCGTCGTCTTGGAGGTGTGCGCCATGGCCGACGCCGCGTCGCGGCTGAGGAATCTCGCCGAGCAGCTGCTGGGAGCACCGCTACCGGTGCGGATCCGTGCCTGGGACGGTTCGCGGTCCGGCCCGCCGGACGCCCCGGCCGTCGTCGTCCGCAACCGCCGGGCCCTGCGCCGACTGCTTTTCAAGCCCGGTGAGTTGGGCCTGGCCCGGGCCTGGGTCTCCGGAGACCTGGACGTCGAGGGCGACCTCTACGAAGTCCTCGCGGTCATCGCGGGGCTGGTGTGGGAACGCGACGAGGACGCCCGCGGTCTCGTCGAGGCGCTGCGCGACCCCGAGGTGCGGGCCGCCGGGCGCGAGCTGCTGAGGCTCGCCGGGCCGCCGATCCCGCCCGCCCCGCCCCGCGAGGAGGTCCGCAGACGCCGCCACCTGCACACCCGGCACAGCGACCGGCGGGCCATCAGCCACCACTACGACGTGGGCAACGACTTCTACGAACTCGTCCTCGGCCCGTCGATGGTCTACTCGTGCGCCTACTGGCAGGACGGCGGCACCCTGGAGTCCGCCCAGCGGGACAAGCTCGAACTCGTCTGCGCCAAGCTCGGCCTGACGCAGGGGCAGCGGCTGCTGGACGTCGGCTGCGGCTGGGGCTCGATGGCCGTACACGCGGCCCGCGAGCACGGCGTGCGCGTCGTCGGCGTCACCCTCTCCCAGGAACAGGCGGCGTACGCCCGCAAGCGCGTCGCGGACGAGGGGCTGACCGACCGCGTGGAGATCCGCGTCCAGGACTACCGGGACGTCACGGACGGCCCCTACGACGCGATCTCCTCCATCGGCATGGCCGAACACGTCGGCGCCGAGCGCTACCTGGAGTACGCGAGCGCCCTGTACGCCCTGCTGAAGCCCGGCGGACGGCTGCTCAACCACCAGATCGCCCGCCGCCCGCAGCGCGACGAATCCTCGTACGAGGTCGACGCGTTCATCGACGCCTATGTCTTCCCCGACGGCGAACTCGCCCCGATCGGCACCACCGTCACCCAGCTCGAACGGGCCGGTTTCGAGGTCCGGGACGTGGAGTCGATCCGCGAGCACTACGCCCGCACCCTGCGCCAGTGGGTCACCCGGCTGGAGGCCGGCCGGGACCGCGCGATGCGCCTCACCAGCCCCGGCCGGACCCGCGTCTGGCTGCTGTACATGGCGGCCTGCGCGCTCGCCTTCGAACGCAACCGCATCGGCGTGAACCAGGTCCTGGCCGTCCGCACCCCCGACTCGGGCGCCTCCGGGCTGCCCCTGCGCACCCGCACCTGGAACACCTGACACGCCGGGAGACGGCGAGGGGCCCCGTTCCGTCACGCGGAACGGGGCCCCGGTCGTCCGTGCGGCTACTCGCTCTTGATCGCCGCCAGCATGTTCAGCCGCGCCGCGCGCCGGGCCGGCCACAGGGCGGCCAGCACCCCGACCACCCCGGCCAGCAGCAGGAAGAGCGCCATCCGGCCCCAGGGCAGGACCAGTTCGTACGTCGGCATCTTCGTGCCCAGCAGCTCACCGGCCGCCCAGCCGAAGAAGACACCCAGGCCGATGCCGAGCACCCCGCCGAACAGGGAGATCACCAGCGACTCCAGGCGGACCATCCGCTTGACCGACCTGCGGTCCAGGCCGATCGCGCGCAGCATGCCGATCTCCTGGGAGCGCTCGAAGACCGACATGGCCAGGGTGTTGATGACGCCGAGGACCGCGACGATCACCGCCATGCCGAGCAGGCCGTAGACCATGTTCAGCATCAGAGTGAACATCTTCGCGATGTCGTTGGAGATGTCCTTCTTGTCCTGGACCAGGATCGCCGGGTTGGAGCCGAGGGCCTTCTCCAGCCCGTCCTTCGCGCCGTCGGACGCGCCGCCCTCGGTTTTGACCATCACCTGCATGTCGGCCGGGTCGGTCAGGTGCGGGGTGAGGACCTTGTTGTCGAGCATGATCCCGTTGAGCATGTCGTTGCCCTCGTAGATCCCGGCGACCGTGAGGCCGCGCGCCGCGCCGTCCTCGAAGTGCGCGGTGAACCGGGAGCCGACCCGCCAGCCGTGCTCCTTGGCCCGGTCCTTGTCCACGACGATCCGTGAGCCGCCCACGGTGAAGGAGCCGTCGTCCACCTTCAGGTCCGTCAGCTTGCCGATCGCGGAGCCGTCGACGCCGGTCAGGTACTCCGTCTCGCCGCCGATCCGGGACGCCCCGTTGCGCAACGGGCTGCTGGCGGTGACGCCGTCGGCGCCGGCGAGCCTGCGCGCGACGTCCGGGGAGAGCGGGCCGCGGTTGGCCATCGACACGACGTAGTCCGCGCGGATCGCCGAACTGGCCATCCGGTCGATCGACGTCTGCAGGCTGCCCGCCATCACCGTCATCCCGGTGATCAGCGTCAGGCCGATCATCAGCGCGGACGCCGTGGCGGCCGTACGGCGCGGGTTGCGCACCGAGTTCTGGCGGGCCAGCTTGCCCGAGACACCGAACACGCGCAGCACGGGCGCGGCGGCCGCGATCAGCGGGCGGGACAGCAGCGGGGTCAGGATGAAGACGCCGATGATGAGCAGGACCGCGCCGAGCCCCATCGGGCCCTGGGCGGAGTCGGTGTCCATCGTCGTGGCCGCGAGGACCACCGTGACGCCGGCCGCCGAGAACAGCGCGCCGAGCGTGTTGCGCAGCACCAGCGACTTGGTGGTCGCCTTGGCGTGCACGCTGCTCATCGCCGCCACCGGCGGGATCTTCGCCGCGCGGCGGCCCGGCAGCCAGGCGGCCAGGACGGTGATGACGATGCCGACGGCGAGGGCGGTCAGCACGGTGCCCGGTGTGATCACCAGCGGCCCGTCGGGCATGCTCGCGCCGAACGAGCCCAGCAGCGACCGCAGGCCCGCGCCGATGCCGACACCGGCGGCCAGACCGGTCGCCCCGGCGACCGCGCCGACCACCAGCGCCTCGATCAGCACCGAGCGGGTGACCTGCCGGCGGGAGGCGCCGACCGCCCGCAGCAGGGCCAGTTCCCTGGTGCGCTGGGCGACCAGCATGGTGAAGGTGTTGGCGATGATGAACGTGCCGACGAACAGGGCGATGCCGGCGAACACCAGCAGCCCCTGCTTCAGGCCGCTCATCGAGGCGGAGATCATCTCGGCCTGGTCGTCGGCGAGCCGCTTGCCGGTGGTGGTCTCCACCAGGCGTGACGGCAGGGCCTTGTCCAGGGCCGTCTTGAGCGCGCTCTGGCCGGTTCCAGCCTTCGCCTTCACATCGATCTCGTCGTACGTGCCCTTCTTGCCGAACAGGGCCTGCGCGGTGGGCGTGTCGAACAGGGCGAGGCTGCCGCCGGCGGCCACGTTGCCGTCGTCGGTGCTGAAGATGCCGCTGATGCGCGGGGTGAGGACGGGACCGTCCACCGAGAGCCGGACGGTGTCGCCGACCTTGTAGCCGGCCCGCTCGGCGGTTCTGGCGTCGATCAGCACCTCGCCCCGGCCGCTGGGCGCGTGTCCGGCGACCAGGGGGTAGCGGGCGTCCTTGGTGCCCCAGTAGTTGCCGCCCTCGGACTGCCAGCCGTCGCCGAGCAGTTTGCCGTCCTTGCCGGCGATCGCGGTGAAGCCGGTGACGACACCGGTCGCGGAGGCGGCGCCGGGCGTCCCGGCGGCCCGGTCGAGCAGGGCCTGGGTCAGTTCGGGGGTCTTGCCGACCCGGTCTCCCTCGGAGTCCTGGTACTCGGGCCGTACGGCGACGTCGACCTGGTCGAAGCCCTTGGCGGAGCTCTTCTGGTAGGCGTCGGAGATGGTGTTGGTGAAGACGAGGGTCCCGGACACGAAGGCCACGCCGAGCATGACGGCCAGCACGGTCATCAGGAGCCGGGCCTTGTGCGCGGACACGTTGCGCAGGGCGGTGCGGAACATCAGCTGGTACGGCCCTTCGCGTCGAACTGCTTCATGAGATCCAGGACGGAGTCGGCCGTGGGGCCGTGGATCTCGTCCACGATCCGGCCGTCGGCGAGGAAGACCACGCGGTCCGCGTACGCCGCCGCCACCGGGTCGTGGGTCACCATGACCACCGTCTGGCCCAGCTCGCGCACCGAGTTGCGCAGGAAGCCCAGCACCTCGGCGCCGGAGCGCGAGTCGAGGTTTCCGGTCGGCTCGTCACCGAAGATGATCTCCGGCTTGGAGGCGAGCGCGCGGGCGACGGCGACGCGCTGCTGCTGACCGCCGGAGAGCTGCGAAGGCCGGTGGCCGAGCCGGTCGGACAGCCCGACCATCTGGATGACCCGGTCCAGCCACGCCTTGTCGGCCTTCCGGCCCGCGATGTCCATCGGCAGGGTGATGTTCTCCAGCGCGGTCAGCGTCGGCAGCAGGTTGAACGCCTGGAAGATGAAGCCGATCTTGTCCCGGCGGAGCCGGGTGAGCTGCTTGTCCTTCAGGGAGCCCAGCTCGGTCTCGCCGATCCGCACGGACCCGGAGGAGAAGGTGTCCAGACCAGCCACGCAGTGCATCAGGGTGGACTTGCCGGAACCGGACGGTCCCATGATCGCGGTGAACTCCGCCTGCCGGAAGTCGACCGAGACCTGGTCCAGGGCGACCACCCGGGTCTCGCCCTGCCCGTAGATCTTCGACAGCTCGGTGGCGCGTGCGGCCACGGCCGTGGTCCGGCCGGCGGTGGGTGTGGTGGTCACGGGAGGGTGCTCCTGTCGGGACGACGTCTGTTTCGGGGACTGATCCATCGTCCCGGCCGCCGGCGCGCGTGTAGTCAGCCGCTGTTCCGGTTCCGGGGGGCGACTCCGGTCGGACGGAGCGGGCCTGTGTCATACCTGGGGAGGACGGGCGACCCTGACCCGCGCGGTGGCCGGAACGGGACGAGCGCCCTCGTTCGGTAGGTGAAATTCCGTCATTCCGCGTACGCGTGCACCCACGCCCCGTCACGCTGGTGGCAAGTGCGGATGGCGAGTTCCGGGTGCTGATGCACCCTCAGACATCAATAAAATAAGACAACATCGGGTCATCCCCTCGCCTGTCCGAGGGATGCGCCCCGATAGGCTCGGAGCCTCGCAGCGGTGCCCATGGCCTGCCCGGATGGTGGAATGCAGACACGGCGAGCTTAAACCTCGCTGCCCCTTCGCGGGCGTGCCGGTTCAAGTCCGGCTCCGGGCACCAACCCCCTCTTTTCCGGCCCGCTCTCTTGTTTCCCGGGCGTTCTGCCCTGTGATCGTTGACAGCGGTATGTGCGCGGCCGGAGACTCGCAACACAAGAGTGAAAGAAACTTCACCACGCGAACAAGAGTGGGCAGAGAAATAGGGAGCGACCGATGCGCACCACCGTCGGGATCATCGGAGCCGGTCCGGCCGGGCTGCTTCTGGCGCGGCTGCTGCACCGCGCCGGCGTCGACTCGGTCGTCCTGGAGAGCCGGGACCGGGCCTACGTCGAACAGCGGCAGCGGGCCGGGATCCTGGAGCAGGGCACCGTGGACGTCCTGCGGGAGGCCGGCGCCGGTGAGCGGATGGACCGCGAGGGGCTGCGGCACGACGGGATCGAGCTCCGCTTCGACCGGCGGCGGCACCGCGTCGACTTCCCCGGCCTCACCGGCGGGCGGTCCGTGACGGTCTACGCCCAGACGGAGGTGTGCAAGGACCTCATCGCCCTCCAACTGGCAGAAGGCGGCCCGCTGCTGTTCGAGGCGGAGGCGCTGGCCGTCGAGGGCACGGACGGCGGCCGGCCGCGGGTGCCGTTCCGGTACCAGGGGCGCGAGGACGTCCTGGAGTGCGACTACGTCGTCGGGTGCGACGGCTTCTGGGGCGTGGCCCGCGAGGCCTTCCCCACCGCCTCGCGGGTGTTCGAGCGGACCTACCCGTACGCCTGGCTCGGCATCCTCGCCGACGTCGCGCCCTCGCACGACGAACTCGTCTACGCCCGGCACGACCGCGGCTTCGCCCTGTTGTCCATGCGCTCGCCCTCCGTCTCCCGTCTCTATCTCCAGGTGCCCGCCGGCACCGAGGCCGACCAGTGGGACGACGAGGAGATCTGGGCCGAACTGGACCGGCGCCTGGAGACCGACGACGGCTGGAAGCTGGAGCGCGGTCCGATCACCCAGAAGTCGGTCACCCCCATGCGGTCCTTCGTGCACGAGCCGATGCGCCACGGCCGGCTCTTCCTGGCCGGTGACGCCGCCCACATCGTGCCGCCGACCGGCGCCAAGGGGCTGAACCTCGCCGTCGGTGACGTCGTGACGTTCGCCCGGGCGCTCGTCCACGAACGGCGGACCGGGTCGCCGGAACTCCTCGACGCCTACTCCGCCACCTGTCTGCGCCGGATCTGGCAGGCCGAGCGGTTCTCGTACGACATGACGACCATGCTGCACAGCGCCCCCGACGCGACCGCCTTCGACGCCCGCCTCCAGCGGGCCCGGCTGGAACGCGTCACCTCCTCCCGCGCGGCCGAGACCGATCTGGCCGAGGCCTACACCGGCTTCCCGCTGGAGTGAGCGGTTCCACAGGGGGAATCAGGGGTTCGCGTGGCGTGTTGGGCAACACCGCAGGGGAAAGATCCCTCTCAAGTAGTACGGCCGTTCTTTTGCCAATCCATTACTCTTGAGCCAAGGCCGCGCACAGTGGCCATGGAGGAGTGAAATGAGGAGCAGTAACCCGGTCTTCTCGCGACGGGGGTTCAGCCGCGACAACGGCTACGCCGGCTTCAACACCGCAGCGCAGGCCGGGTACGCGCAGGGCAACCCGTACGCGCAGAACCCGTACGCGCAGAACCCCTACGCCCAGCAGGACCTTCAGCAAGGTGCCCCGCCGCAGGCCCCGGCCACCACCGGCCGGATGACGATGGACGACGTCGTCATGCGTTCGGCCCTCACGCTCGGCACGGTCGCCGTCGGCGCCGCCCTGGCCTGGATCCTGCTGCCGGTCTCCACGACCAGCTACGGCCTGGCCTTCGGCGCCGCCATCATCGCGATGGTCCTGGCGCTGGTGCAGAGCTTCAAGCGCACGCCGTCGCCCGCGCTGATCCTCGGCTACGCGGCCTTCGAGGGCGTCTTCCTGGGCGTCATCAGCGAGATGTACAACAGCCGCTGGAGCGGTGCGCCCTTCCAGGCGGTGCTCGGCACCATGGCCGTCTCGGCCGCGACCCTGCTCGTCTACAAGGCCGGCTGGGTCCGCGTCACGGCCCGCTACGCCCGCATCGGCATGGCCATCGCCATGGCCTTCATCCTGGTGATGGCGGTCAACCTGCTGCTGGTCGCGTTCGGTGTCGCCGAGGACGGCGGACTGCGCAGCTTCGGCCCGCTCGGCGCGATCGTCGGCATCATCGCCATCGTGCTCGGCGCCTTCTTCCTCACCCTGGACTTCAAGCAGATCGAGGACGGCATCGCCTACGGCGCCCCGCGCAGCGAGTCATGGCTCGCCGCGTTCGGCCTCACCCTCACCCTGGTGTGGATCTACGTGGAGATGCTGCGGCTGGTGGCGATCTTCAGCAGCAACGACTAGCGCGACCGGCCCACGACCGGGCCGCCGCTCGGGTGAAGTCGTGGGAAAGGGCCCCGGATCCGCCGAAGGCGGATCGCAGGGGCCCTTTGCCGTGCCCGGGTCGCCGCGCGTGCTAGAGCAGCTTGCGGGCGGCCCTCCTCAGGTCGTACTCATGGATGATCGCCTTGGCGTGGCCGTACGCGAGGTCGTACTCGTGCCGGAGCCAGCTGACCTTCTCCTCGAAGCGGAACAGCGCGGGGCCTTCTTCGACGGTGCGCAGCCAGTCGGAGACTTCACGACCGGTGCAATGGGGGATGCGGGCGAGCAGGTTGCGGTGGGTCTCCTCGGAGAAGAGTTGGGACATCGGCGCCTCCGGTGCAAAGGGGATGTAAGCCGGTCCTTCACGTCACCGTGCCTGAGCGTTCGCGTATTGGCAACAGTGCGGCGCGTTACGCTCAGCCCGTGGTTGATACGACGCCCTTGACCCGAGCAGTGGATCACTTCGCCGACCGGTTGCGGGCGGCTCCGCAGAGCCGGCTCCAGCGGGGAGCCGCGGCGGAGGCGCTGGCCCTGGCCAATGAGTTGGCCCAGTGGGCGCAGCGCGTGGAGGAGCCGGCCGCCGAGCCCCGGGAGATGCCGGACGCGGGAATGTTCGCCGCCGCCGACCAAATTCTCGTGGCCGCGCACGACTTGTCGCTGGTGCTGCGCACCGACGACGAGGTCGGCGAGGCGGTCGGGCTGGTGGAGGAGGCGCGCAAGCGGGCCGGCGTCTGAGACACCGCCACGGGCTTCCGCCGCCGTCACAGGGACGCGATGACCCGGTCCGCCAGGATGTAGACCATGTCGCCGCCGCAGGCGAACGTCAGCGTGTAGGCGCCGGAGATGCCCGAGCCGCCGAGCAGGTACGGCGTGTCGCCCTCCCGCACGGCCGCGGCCAGCCGCTCCGCCGTCTCCCGGTGCCCGGGGGTCATGCACAGGGTGGTGCCGTCGGCGAAGACGTAGACGTCCAGGGTGCCCAGGGGGCCGGGCCGGACGTCGGACAGCTCGACCTGCTCTGCGGCAAGCTGCTCCAGGGCGGTCACCGTGCGCTCGTGGTCGTTCACCACCGGCGACTGCACCGGCACGAAGTCGGGGTGCGAGGGGTGACGGCGGCGGGCCGCGGCCAGTTCGGGGGACTCGCCCCCGGAGAACTCGTCGGACTCCGTGGCCGGCTCGGCGACCGGCTCCAGCGACTCCAGGCCCGCGAAATCGGCCTGCCGGGGCAGGAACAGGTCGTTCTCGGAGAGGTTCAGCAGGGACGGCGCGTCGGAGGCGTCCCGGGCCTCCTGCGCGGCCCAGAACGCGCGGGCCTCGGCCAGTTCCCGCTCCCGCTCCTCGGCCAGCGCCTCGGCCACGGCCGCGCGTATCTCGTCCGCGTCGGCGGCGCGGGCGGCGGGCAGCAGCGCACGCCTGGCGGAGGCCTGGTTCTCGGCGAGCTGTGCCTGCAGCTGGGTGAGCTGGCGGCGCAGCTTGAGAACGGTCCGCAGGACGGCGACGCCCACGGCGCCCGTGGCGGCCGTGGTGAGCAGCAGGGCGAAGGGCATGGCGCTCACTGACGTACTCCCAGGTTCAAAGTCGACCCCCGACTTCCTACATCAGCTTGAAGGGCGGACTGACCAGCTGTCAGTGCGTAACGTCACGAAACGGACAGGACTTTCTCGGCGTCGTTCCCCGACCGACGGCGCTGACCTGCAAGGACGCCCTTGTGGGGGACGTAGGTCACATCCTGAGGGAGATTGGATCACAAAACGGCCCAGAACCCGGGGCTTTCCCGGGTTCTGGGCCACCGCCTGACGTAGGGTGCCGCGCCCGCTACCGAGGGTGCGTCAGCTCAGGCGCTCGATGACCATCGCCATGCCCTGGCCGCCGCCGACGCACATCGTCTCCAGGCCGAACTGCTTGTCGTGGAACTGGAGCGAGTTGATCAGCGTGCCGGTGATGCGCGCGCCGGTCATGCCGAAGGGGTGGCCGACGGCGATCGCGCCGCCGTTGACGTTCACCTTGTCCAGGTCGATGCCGAGGTCGCGGTAGGAGGGGATCACCTGGGCGGCGAAGGCCTCGTTGATCTCCACCAGGTCGATGTCGTCGACGGTGAGGCCCGCGCGGCGCAGGGCCTGCTGGGACGCCTCGACCGGGCCGAGGCCCATGATCTCCGGGGACAGGCCGGAGACGCCGGTGGAGACGATGCGGGCGAGCGGGGTGAGGCCGAGCTCGCGCGCCTTGGTGTCGGACATGATGACGACCGCGGCGGCGCCGTCGTTGAGCGGGCAGCAGTTGGCGGCCGTGACGAGCCCGTCCGGGCGGAACACCGGCTTGAGGCCCTGCACGCCCTCCAGGGTGACGCCGGCGCGCGGGCCGTCGTCCGTGGCGACGACCGTGCCGTCCGGCAGGGTCACCGGGGTGATCTCGCGCTCCCAGAAGCCGTTTTTGATGGCCTTTTCGGCCAGGTTCTGCGAGCGGACGCCGAACTCGTCCATGTCCTGGCGGGTCACGCCCTTCCAGCGGGCGAGGTTCTCCGCGGTCTGGCCCATCGCGATGTAGGCGTCCGGGACCAGACCGTCCTCACGCGGGTCGTGCCAGGTGGTGCCCTCCTGCGCGGCGACGGCGGCGGTACGGGCCTCGGCCTCGGCGAAGAGCGGGTTGTGCGTGTCCGGGAGGCTGTCGGAGTTGCCCTTGGTGAAGCGGGACACCATCTCGACGCCGGCCGAGATGAAGACGTCGCCCTCGCCGGCCTTGATGGCGTGCAGGGCCATGCGGCTGGTCTGCAGCGAGGAGGAGCAGTAACGGGTGACCGTGCAGCCGGGCAGGTGGTCCATGCCCATCTGCACGGCCACGATGCGGCCGAGGTTGTTGCCCTGCTCGCCGCCCGGCAGACCACAGCCGAGCATCAGGTCGTCGATGTCCCTGGGGTCCAGCTCGGGGACCTTGGCCAGCGCCGCCTGGATGATCGTGGCGGTCAGGTCGTCCGGGCGCAGGTCCTTGAGGGAGCCCTTGAAGGCGCGGCCGATGGGGGAGCGGGCGGTCGAGACGATGACGGCTTCGGGCATCACGGCTCCAGAGGACGGAGTTGGGCAGGGCCGGTTGGGAAGTTACCCGGCCGTATGGTTCAGGTCACCGGTGTCGCGGTGTGACACTGGTCGCAACTTACTAAGCGCTTGCTTGGGCCTCCGGCGGTTCGCGGGATGGCACGGGTGGGTGGGGGTGGGGGTGGCGGCTCCGGGGCGCTGCCCCCGGAGCCCCGGGTCTTTGCGCACCGGCCCACCCGACTCGGTTCGTCGACAGGGCTCCGTGAGGACGAGGGTCGCGCCCCCGGCCTCCGTCATGCCGTGGGGCGGGCCGGTTCCGCCTCGCTCACACGGCGCCGGCGGCGGCGTTTGAGGAGGGCCCAGGGGCCCCGGGGGCCGGTGGGCATGGCCGCCGTGACCTCGGTGCCCGGCTCCGAGGCGGCCTCCGCGGCCGCCCGGGCCACCGGGAGGAAGCCCTCGCGCCGGGACGCGTCCGGCCGTTCCTCCTCGGCCGGCCACAGGCCGAGCGCCGCGCAGACCGTCGGCAGGACCGCCATCGCCGCCGTCGCGTAGCCCTCCGCCGAGGGGTGGTAGTTGTCGGGGCCGAACAGCTCCCGGGGGTTCGCCTCGAACTCCGGGCCCAGCAGGTCGCCCAGCGACACCGTCCGCCCGCCCTGCTCCACCGCCCCGATCGTCTGCGCCGCCGCCAGCTGCCGCGAGGTCCGGCGGGCCAGCCACCGCAGCGGCTGCTGCACCGGCTCGATGGTCCCGAGGTCGGGGCACGTGCCGACGACCACCTCGGCGCCGGCCGTGCGCAGCCGGCGTACCGCCGCCGACAGATGCCGTACCGAACGCGTCGGCGGCATCCGGTGGGTCACGTCGTTCGCGCCGATCATGATCACGCAGACGTCCGGGACGGGATCGGCGGCCGACAGGACCAGCGCCACCTGCCGTTCCAGATCGTCCGACTGGGCGCCCGGCGACGCCACGTTCCGCAGCTCCACCGGCCGTTCCGCCACAGCGGCCAGCCCCGACGCCAGCAGCGCCCCCGGGGTCTGGCCCGCCCGGTGCACGCCCTGTCCCGCGGCCGTGGAGTCGCCGAGGAGGGCCAGCCGCAGCGGAGGCTCCCCGGGGATGTCGTACACGTGGCCGTACACCCCGTCGGCCACCGGCACCCGGCCCGTGCTGCCGTTGCCCACATGGCGCCGGGCCAGTTGCATCTCCGCCAGCAGCAGGCCGACCGCCGCCGCCCCGACGAGCCCCACCCCGCCGCCGCCGTAGGCCGCTCCGGCCGCGATGCGCCGGGCCACTCTCGCCCTCGACATGCTCGTCATGCGTCGCCGCCACCTCCTCGTAGCCGTACACCCACTCCTTGCCCCGTACGGTCCGTGTGTCAATCTCAACGGGGAGTGAACGCCCGGCCGAGGCCACTTCCGGGGCCGTAGGCTTGCGGAACCACTACGACCAATGTTTTTGCAAGCAACCGGAGACAACGGTGCGATTCCACGACTCGATGATCAGCCTCGTCGGCAACACCCCGCTGGTGCGGCTCAACAACGTGACCAAGGGCATCCAGGCGACCGTCCTGGCCAAGGTGGAGTACTTCAACCCGGGCGGTTCCGTGAAGGACCGCATCGCCCTGCGCATGATCGAGGCGGCCGAGCAGAGCGGGGAGCTCAAGCCGGGCGGCACGATCGTCGAGCCGACCAGCGGCAACACCGGCGTGGGCCTGGCCATCGTGGCCCAGCAGAAGGGCTACAAGTGCATCTTCGTCTGCCCTGACAAGGTCTCCACCGACAAGATCAACGTCCTGCGGGCCTACGGCGCCGAGGTCGTGGTCTGCCCGACCGCCGTGGACCCCGAGCACCCGGACTCGTACTACAACGTCTCCGACCGCCTCGTCCGCGAGACCCCGGGCGCCTGGAAGCCCGACCAGTACTCCAACCCCAACAACCCGCTCTCGCACTATCACTCGACCGGCCCCGAGCTGTGGGAGCAGACCGAGGGGAAGATCACCCACTTCGTGGCGGGCGTCGGCACCGGCGGCACCATCTCCGGCACCGGCCGCTACCTGAAGGACGCCTCCGACGGAGCGGTCAAGGTCATCGGCGCCGACCCCGAGGGCTCGGTGTACTCCGGCGGCTCCGGCCGGCCGTACCTGATCGAGGGTGTCGGCGAGGACTTCTGGCCGACCGCGTACGACCGGACCGTGGCCGACGAGATCGTGGCCGTCTCCGACAAGGACGCCTTCCAGATGACCCGCCGCCTGGCCAAGGAGGAGGGCCTGCTGGTCGGCGGCTCCTGCGGCATGGCCGTCGTCGCCGCGCTGCGCGTCGCCGAACGGCTCGGCCCGGACGACGTCGTGGTCGTCCTCCTCCCGGACAGCGGCCGCGGCTACCTCTCGAAGATCTTCAACGACGAGTGGATGGCCGACTACGGCTTCCTCGAGGACGAGGGCCCCAGCGCCCGCGTCGGCGACGTCCTGCAGGACAAGGTGGCCGGCACCATCCCGTCCCTGGTGCACATGCACCCCGAGGAGACCGTCGGCGAGGCCATCGAGGTGCTGCGCGAGTACGGCGTCTCGCAGATGCCGGTCGTCAAGCCGGGCGCCGGTCACCCGGACGTGATGGCCGCCGAGGTCGTCGGTTCCGTGGTGGAACGCGAACTGCTGGACGCCCTGTTCTCCAAGCGGGCCTCGCTGGAGGACCCGCTGGAGAAGCACATGAGCGCCCCGCTGCCCCAGGTCGGCTCCGGCGAGCCGGTCGGCGACCTGATGTCGGTGCTGGGCTCCGCGGACGCCGCGATCGTCCTGGTCGAGGGCAAGCCGACCGGAGTGGTCAGCCGGCAGGACCTGCTGGCCTTCCTGGCCAAGGGCGGCAACAAGTAGCCGAACCCGCGGTGAACCGCCGGCAACGGCGGCGAACCGCGGGTGACTTGGGCCGGTCGGGCCGTTCCGCAACTGGTACGAGCGTGTCACGTGCGCGCAGCACCCGCTTAACACGGGTCCGGCACATTAGGGGGTGTCGGCAGGGCGAGAGGGGTACCTCCCAGGCGTTCAGCACTGGGGGAGGCTCCCCGCCCAGGCCGGCGCCGTGCGGCGCCAAGGACACTCCGGAGCGGCTCCCGGACCTCCATGGACGCCCAGGGCGCGCAAGCCCGGTCCTGACCCGGCCCGCGTCCCGCGCGGGGACCGCCGTCGTCCCGCCCCCCGGAAACGGGGGTGCGGCGGTCCCCGCGCACAACCCTTCCCCGGGTCTCGGTTCTTCGCCGGGCCCCTTGCTTCGCCGGGCCTCAGTCGTCCCGGGCGGACCGCCCGGAGTCACGCCGGCCGGCGATCAGCTCCGGTTTGTGGCGCACCGCCTGGGCCACGTTCACACCGACGATGCCGAGCCAGGTCGCCACGATCCCGGTCACCCCGGCGAGGGCGCCGGAGATCGCGGACAGCGGGACGGCCAGCACCAGCGACACGATCGCGAGACCGAAGCGGTCCGCCCACGAGCCGGCCGGTCCGGGCCGCCGGGGGCCGCGCGCGTGGTCCATCCGCTGCTCGGCCAGATGCCGCCGCACCCGGCGGTCCACCGTGTCGTCGATCCGCTGCTCGACCTTCTCCAGGAAGGAGTCCACGAGCGCGGAGTCGTACTCCTCGCCCAGCTCCCCGCGCGCCCTTACGGTGGCGTCCAGGTCCTTCTTGAGGTCGGTGTCCCGCGAGTCCAGTGCGCTCATGCGCTTCACGGTAAGGAGCGCCGGTGCCCCGCGCACTGGGGTAAACCCCCCTCTTCGGCACCCGGGAGGTTCGGGCCGGCCGGATCCCGAGACGGGCCTTGCCCGGCTGTATAGGCTCATGCAGAGTTCTAGATGTCTGAATAGGTCATGGATTCACATCCGGAGGGGGAGCACAGCATGAGCGTCGACCGGAGCACGGGCGTGACGGACACCCCGGCGACCCGTCTGCAGGCGCTCTTCGAGGGGCACCGGCTCACGCCGACCCAGCGCCGCATCGCGCACAGCATGGTGCGGCGGGCCGCCGACGTCCCCTTCCTGTCCAGCGTGGAGCTGGCCGAACTGGCCGGGGTCAGCCAGCCTTCCGTGACCCGGTTCGCGGTCGCCCTCGGCTTCGACGGCTACCCCGCCCTGCGCAGGCACCTGCGCGAGGTCGTGCCCGCCGAGCAGGCCGCCGCCGGATCGGGCTCGTACAACGAGTACCAGCAGGCCGTCGAGGCCGAGATCGAGAACCTGAGGCACCTCGCGGAGCTGCTCGCCGACCCCCGGCCGGTGCAGAAGGCCGGCCGGATCCTGGCCGCCTCGCGCCCGCTGCCGGTGCTCGGGTTGCGCGCCGCCGCTTCCCAGGCGTACGGCTTCGCGTACTTCGCCGCCAAGGTCCATCCGGACGTCCGGCTGCTCAACGAGGGCGGCACGATGATCCAGGACCGTATCGACGCGGCCGTCCGCGCGGGCGCCACGGCCCTGCTGTGCTTCGCGCTGCCCCGGCATCCGCGCGAGGTGGTCGACACCCTCGCCTACGCCCAGGAGGCGGGGCTGACCGTCGTCACGGTCGCCGACTCCGCGTTCGCGCCCGTCGCCCGTCACTCCGACCTGCTGCTGCCCGCCGCGGTCGGCACCGGGCTCGCCTTCGACACCGCGTGCGCGCCGATGCTGCTCGGGCGGGTGCTGCTGGAGGCGCTGTGCGACGATCTGCCGGACGCACAGGCCCGGTTGGAGCAGTTCGACGCGAACGCCGCCGCCCGGGGGCTGTTCGTGGAGTGACCCGACGCGCTCTCAGACTCGTCTCACGTTCTGCCGTTAGCGTCGTGGCCGGCCCAGGTGCTGGGTGGAGACGCAGACGTGACACGGGAGGCTGACGTGGCGCGCGGAGGACAGGGACTGGCCCGGGTGGCCGTCGTCGTACGGGCGGGTGCCGCACCGCTGTGGTGGTTCGGGGTGGTGGCCGCCGGTATCGGGGTACTGCCGCCCGGGGTGACCGGGCGCCGGATCGGGGTGATGGCGGGGGCCGCGCTCTTCCTCGTCGCCGCGGCCGTCGTGGCACTGGTGCGCGGGAAGCGGTACGCCGCTCTCGCCCGCGGTGCCGCCCGGGCGGGCAAGTACGACGTGCTGCAGGACCGGGCGGTGACCGTGCGCAACTGGCGCCGGGGACACCGGTGGTGGCTGCTGCTGGCGTTCGCGGTGGCGCTCGGCGGTTCGTTCGCGGTGCCCGCGGCCGGGGGCATGCTGCTGGCCGGGGCCGGCACCGGGCTCAGGCTGAAGGCCGCGTGGCTGGGGCGCCGGGAGCGGGCCGGGCAGACGCTGCTGTGGGTGCGGGTCGACTGGCTCGACCGGAGGGGCGGCGGCCCGGCGGGCAAGGCCGTGAGGGGCCTGCGCGCCACGGGCGTCGCGGCCGGCGACGCGACCCCCGGCGGGTCCCGCCGCCGTACCGCGGCACTGGTCTGACGTCGAGAGGTCCTAGACCTCCAGCTCCTCCTCGATCCTCTTGAGCTGGTGCCGGGCCATCGCCAGGTTGGCCCGGTTCTGCTCCAGGACGAGGTAGAGGAACAGGCCGTTCCCGCCGCGGCCCTTGAGCAGGCGGATCAGGTGGTACTGGTCCGTCAGCGTGATCAGGATGTCGTCGATCTCGGCCTTGAGGCCCAGCATCTCCATCGTGCGCATCTTGGCGCGGATCACGTCCGTGTTGCCCGCGGCGGCCACGTTGAGGTCGAAGGTCTTGCTGCCGCCCATCGTGCCCAGCGCCATGCCGCTGGTGTAGTCGACGAGTGCGACGCCGGTGGCGCCCTCGATGGAGGTCAGAGCCTCTTTCAGGGCGGTCTCGGTGTTGGCCATGGTGGTCCTCTCAGTTGTCGGTTGCGGTGCGCGCTTCGGTGGCCGTGGTGCGTGGCGCGCGCGCGGTGCGAGTACGTGCGGGTGTGGTTCTGGTGGGCCGTGCGGCGGGCGCCGCGGCGCGGGCGGCGGCCTCGGCGGCGTCGAGCAGCTCCCCGATGCGGGCGCCGGACCGGCGGCCCTCCAGGTGGAGCCGGCCGACGTTCACCCGGTCCTGGGTGAGCAGGGTCAGCACGGCGGTGCGGCCTGCCGCGTAGGTGGCGACGTAGCCGTGGTCGCCGCGTACCAGCAGTTCCCGGAAGCCGCCGTTGCCGGTGGCGTCGGCGACCCGTACGGCCACGCCGAGGGCTGCCGCGGTGAGCGCCGCCAGGCCCTCCGGGTCGATGCCGGGTGTGTCGTGGGCGACGACGAGTCCGTCGACGCCGGCCGCGAGGGCGCCGGTGAGCTGCGGGACGCGGGTGCGCAGCCGGCGCAGCTCGTCCAGCACGGTCTCCAGGTCCTGTTCGGGCACCATCAGCTCTCTCCTCTCGGCGGCGGGGTGGTGCCGTTCAAAGCGCCTCCAGCGCATCCCTGAGCCTCTTCAGCAGCGCGATGTCGGGGTCGGTGACCGTGAGCGGGGGAGCCGGTGGGAGCGGCGGCGGGTCGGGTGCCGTGGGCAACGGCCGGATGAGTCCGGCCGCCGCGAGCCGGCGTACGTCCACCAGCGTGTGGAATGCCTGTCTGCCCAGGTCACGGGCGATCTCCGGGGCCGTGCGGACACCGTCCACCCGGTCCAGGACGGCCCGCCGACGCGGTGTGACCTGTGTCCCCGCGGCCGGGTCGGCGCGGATCAGCGGCGCGCTGTCGGCCGCCGGGTCCGGCCACAGCCGGTGCAGCAGCAGCCGGCGGCGCAGTGTCTCGCGCTCCAGCGCGATGACCGGGACCGAGGGCAGCGGGCCGACACGGGGCGTGCCGTCGTACCGGAACCGGCCGGGGGTGCTGCTCGGCGCCAGGGCGAAGTACCCGGCGTCGTACAGCGCGTCCAGATGGCACAGTTCCAGCGCGCCCGAGGGCAGCAGCCCGGCGTCGAGCAGCAGCAGGGCGGCGCCCGCCGTGCCGCCGGCCCGCTCGGCCGCCCGCTGCCACGCGGCCGCCGCGAGGGTGCCGTGGGCGGTGAGCAGGACGTTCAGGCCGGGTGCGAGGGGACTCTCGGCGTGCACGACCCGGCCCCGGGCGAGGTACAGGGTGCCGTGTTCGCGGACGAGCACGCCGGTGGCCTGCTCCTCGGCGAGCCGCCTGAGCATCGGCGACAGCGCGCCCGCGGTCCGGTCGGCCGCGGCCGATCTGTCCCGCACCGGCAGCGGCGGAGGCGTGCCGACCATGGTCATCCCAGCACCAGCCGGTCGGCCATCTCGCCGAGCCGGATGCGGGCGAGGGCCAGGTTGCCCTCCTCGCGGCCCAGCCACAGGTGGAGGAAGACGCTGCTGTCGAAGGACGTGACCACGAACCGCAGCAGGTGGTAGCTGTCGCGGTTGCTGATGATCACGTCCTCGACGGGCGGGCGTCCGTCCTCGGCGTCCCCGGCCGTGAAGGCGCCGTGCTCGGCGGCCAGCCTGGCCAGTTCGGCGGCCTCGGCAGCGGTGGTCTCGTGGTCACCGCCCGGGGCTTCGCCGACGGATCCCAGGGCCAGGCCGCTCGTCCAGTCCACCAGCGCGGCTCCCCGGGCACCGGGCAGCCGCATCGCATCCAGTAGGCACTCGTCGATTCCGGGCACGCCGGTTCCCCTCCCCGCCTGTACTCCGGTTGAGTGACAGCGACACTACGCAACGTGTGCGTGGCGGGTGAGGCCTTTGGCATTTTCCGGTGGAACGTGCGCCCGGCGTACTAGGGTGGGTCAACTGACGGCTGCTTCCCGCCGGTTGGTCCATTTGTTCGACGAGGTCCAGGAGTGTGTCAACGGCTCCCGGACGCGTGCAGGGTGGTGAGCGCGGACGCGTGCGCCCCTCCGGACTCGGCCACGACCTCCGCCACCGTCTGGGGTTCCCGCGCGGTCGCGAAGGCGACGCCCCCGGAGCCGTCCGGCGCGAAACCGTAGATCCCGGGCCGGGCCAGGGAGTTGTAGGCGTAGTGGTGCGCGAAGTAGTACGCGCCCGTGTCCAGCGCCGCCGCGTAGTCGCCCTGCTCCAGCAGGGGCAGGGCGCGCCCCTCGGCGAGCAGGTCGCCCGAGAAGCAGGCCGGCCCCGCCACGTCCTGGGTCACCTCGGGGCCCGCCTTCGGCCGGCCCTTGGCGTCGTACGCGGCGATCCGCAGCGGCCAGGCCCCCGGCGCGTACACCGTCCGTGTGGCCACCTGCACACCCGCGTGCGTCACCGCGATCCGCCGCCCACCGGAGCTCTTCGCGTACTCCACCCGTGCCACCACCGTGCCGTGCTTGGCCAGCAGCGACCGCCCGAACTCGGTGACGATCCCGTACCGCCCGTCGAACAGCCCCGGCACCTCCTCCTCGAGCGTGCGCGCGTACTGCGCGTACGTCGGCGAGGTCGCCTCCGCGTCGAAGTTGACCGGCAGCCCTCCGCCGATGTCGAGCGTGTCGATCTGCCGCCGCCCGATCCGCGCGTTGATCTCCTCGGCCAGCGCGTACGTCTCCGCCACACCCCGCGCCAGCAGCGACAGCGGGATGCCCTGGGAGCCGGTGTGCGCGTGCAGCCGGGTCAGCCACGGCCGGTCGGCGTACGCCCGGACGACCCACTCGCGGGCGCCCTCGTCGCGCAGGGCCACCCCGAACTTCGAGGTCTCGGTCGCGGTCGAGGTCGCCCCGATGGTGCCGCCGCCGATCTGCGGGTTGACCCGGATGCCGAGCGGTGACCGGGTGGCCGCCGGCCGGACCAGCGCGTCGAGCCGGTCCAGCTCCTGCGGGTTGTCCGCGTTCACGGCGACGCCCAGCGCCAGCGCCTCGCGCAGTTCGGCCGGTGTCTTGGCGGGGGAGTCGAGCACCGTGTTCTCCGGCGGCAGCCCCGCCGCCCGCGCCAGCGCCAGCTCGCCCGGACTGGCCACCTCCGCGCCGATGCCCTCCTCGTGCAGCAGCCGCAGCACCGGTACCAGCGGGCTCGCCTTCACCGCGAAGGCGTGCAGCACCGGCGTCCCCGGCGCCACGACCGCGTCGAAGGCCGCCCGCAGCGCGGTCGCCGACTCCCGGATGCCGATGACGTCCAGCAGCCCCACCACGGCCGCGTCCGGCCCCAGCAGCCCCTGCTCCACCGCGCCGCGTACCGCCTCGTCGCGCCGGGCGGCCCGCTCCCGGGCCTCACCGTCGGTGTCGTGGTCCACGACCTCTCCCCTCCTGTCGGCCTTCGTGTACATCCAGCCAAACATCCGGGGCGCCCGGGTGTGAGCGCGGGGAGGTGTTGACTAGTTCTATTCAGGGCGTCAGGATGTGAATAGACGTAGTAACAGGAGGAGGCAGACGATGTCGGGACCCCGCCCCGTACGAGCACCGCGCGGCACGGAACTGAGCACCCTGGGATGGCAGCAGGAAGCCGCCCTGCGGATGCTGCAGAACAACCTCGACCCCGAGGTCGCCGAGCACCCCGACAAGCTCGTCGTCTACGGCGGCACCGGCAAGGCGGCCCGTGACTGGCGCTCCTTCGACGCCATGGTGCGCACGCTGCGGACGCTGAAGCAGGACGAGACCATGCTGGTCCAGTCCGGCCGCCCGGTCGGCGTGATGCAGACCCACGAGTGGGCCCCGCGCGTCCTCATCGCCAACTCCAACCTCGTCGGCGACTGGGCCAACTGGGAGGAGTTCCGCCGCCTGGAGGCCCTCGGTCTGACCATGTACGGTCAAATGACCGCCGGCTCCTGGATCTACATCGGCACCCAGGGCATCCTCCAGGGCACCTACGAGACCTTCTCCGCCGTCGCCGCGAAGAAGTTCGGCGGCACCCTCGCCGGGACCATCACCCTCACCGCCGGCCTCGGCGGCATGGGCGGCGCCCAGCCCCTCGCCGTGACCATGAACGACGGCGTCGCCATCTGCGTCGACTGCGACCCGCGCGCCATCGAGCGCCGCATCGAGCACCGGTACCTGGACGTCAAGGCCGACTCCCTGGACCACGCGCTCCAGCTCGCCACCGAGGCCCGCGATGCCCGCCGCCCGCTGTCCATCGGCGTCCTCGGCAACGCCGCCGAACTGGTCCCGCAGCTCCTGGCGATGGACGCGCCGATCGACATCGTCACCGACCAGACCTCCGCCCACGACCCGCTGGCCTACCTGCCCGTCGGCATCGCCTTCGAGGACATGGCCGACGCCGCCGCGAAGGACCCGGCCGGCTTCACCACGCGTGCCCGTGAGTCCATGGCGAAGCACGTGGAGGCCATGGTCGGCTTCATGGACGCCGGTGCCGAGGTCTTCGACTACGGCAACTCCATCCGCGGCGAGGCCCAGCTCGCCGGGTACGACCGCGCGTTCGCCTTCCCCGGCTTCGTGCCCGCCTACATCCGGCCCCTGTTCTGCGAGGGCAAGGGCCCGTTCCGCTGGGCGGCCCTGTCCGGCGACCCCGCCGACATCGCCAAGACCGACAAGGCGATCCTCGACCTCTTCCCGGAGAACGAGTCCCTGGCCCGCTGGATCAAGATGGCCGGCGAGCGCGTCCACTTCCAGGGCCTGCCCGCGCGCATCTGCTGGCTCGGCTACGGCGAGCGCGACAAGGCCGGCGAGCGCTTCAACGACATGGTGGCCTCCGGCGAGCTCGCCGCCCCGCTGGCCATCGGCCGCGACCACCTCGACTGCGGCTCCGTCGCCTCCCCGTACCGCGAGACCGAGGCCATGCTCGACGGCTCCGACGCGATCGCCGACTGGCCGCTGCTGAACGCCATGGTCAACGTGGCGTCCGGCGCGTCGTGGGTGTCCCTCCACCACGGTGGCGGCGTGGGCATGGGGCGCTCCATCCACGCCGGCCAGGTGACGGTGGCCGACGGCACGAAGCTGGGCGGGGAGAAGATCCGGCGCGTGCTCACCAACGACCCCGGTATGGGTGTCATCCGGCACGTGGACGCCGGTTACGACATCGCGGAGTCCGTCGCGGACGAGCGGGGGGTCCGGGTGCCGATGCGTGAGGGTGACGAGGCGTGAGTTCCGTTCGCGGCGGGGGCGGCGGCACTTCGGCGGGGGCCGGGGTGTCGTCGCCGGGCGCGGCTGCGGCTGCGCCCACCCGCCCCATCGTCCCGCCGAACGGCCCACAGCCTGTGGGTGGCTCCTTCCAGGAGATGTGGCGTGAGCTGCTGCCCATCGGGCGGCACCCGGACTCCGGCGGGTACCGGCGGTATGCCTGGAGCGGGGCCGACGGGGAGTGCCGGGCCTGGTTCGAGGAGCAGGCCCGGGCGCGCGGGCTGGCCTACGAGGTCGACCGGAACGGGAACCAGTGGGCCTGGCTCGGCGACCCGGCCGCCGGGGACGCCGTGGTCACCGGGTCGCACCTGGACTCGGTGCCGGACGGTGGTGCCTTCGACGGCCCCCTCGGCGTCGTGTCCTCCTTCGCGGCCCTCGACGAACTGCGCGCCGCGAACACGCGGTTCACCAAGCCCCTCGCCATCGTCAACTTCGGTGACGAGGAGGGCGCCCGGTTCGGTCTCGCCTGTGTCGGCTCCCGGCTCACCGCCGGAGAGCTGACCGTCGAGCAGGCCCACCGCCTCACCGACGCGGACGGTGTCACCCTCCCCCGGGCCATGGAGGCCGCCGGCTACGACCCCGAGGCCATCGGGGCCGACCCGGAACGGCTGGCCCGGATCGGCGCCTTCGTGGAACTCCATGTCGAACAGGGCCGCGCGCTGGACCTGTCCGGCGACCGGGTCGGCGTCGCCAGCGCCATCTGGCCGCACGGCCGCTGGCGCTTCGACTTCCGCGGCGAGGCCAACCACGCGGGCACCACCCGCCTGGTGGACCGGCGCGACCCGATGCTGTCCTACGCCGAGACGGTCCTCGCCGCCCGCCGCGAGGCCGAACTCGCCGGTGCCGTGGCCACCTTCGGCAAGATCTCCGTCGAGCCGAACGGTGTCAACGCCATCCCCTCCCTGGTGCGCGGCTGGCTCGACTCCCGCGCCGCCGACCAGGCGACCCTGGACACCGTCGTCGGCGGCATCGAGAAGGCCGCGCGCGAGTACGCCGACGCCCACGGCATCGACCTGGACGTCGTCCGGGAGTCCTTCACCCCGGTGGTCGAGTTCGACCACGCGCTGCGCGACGAACTCGGCCGCGTCCTCGGCAAGGACACCGGCCTCACGGTGCCCGTCCTGGGTACCGGCGCCGGACACGACGCCGGAATCCTCTCCGGACACATCCCGACCGCCATGCTGTTCGTGCGCAACCCCACCGGCGTCTCGCACTCCCCGGCCGAGTCCGCGGCCGAGGACGACTGCCTGGCCGGGGTGCGCGCGCTCGCCGACGTACTGGAAGGGCTGGCCTGCACGTGACCGACGCGACCTACTGGCTGGAGCACGCCTGGCTCGGCACCCATGTCGAGCCCGGAGTCGTGGTGGCGGCCGCGGACGGCCGGATCACCGCCGTCCGCACCGGCGTGCCCACCCCGCCGCCCGGCGCCGAGGTGCTGCGCGGACTGACCCTGCCGGGCCTGGCCAACGCCCACTCGCACGCCTTCCACCGGGCGCTGCGCGGCACGGTCCAGGTCGGCAGCGGCACCTTCTGGACCTGGCGCGAGGTGATGTACTCCGTCGCCGACCGGCTGACCCCGGAGACCTACCACGCCCTCGCCCGCGCGGTGTACGCCGAGATGGCCCTGGCCGGCATCACCTGCGTCGGCGAGTTCCACTACGTGCACCACGCGCCCGGCGGCACCCCCTACGCCGAGCCCAACGCCATGGGCGAGGCGCTGATCGCGGCCGCCGCCGAAGCCGGTATCCGCATCACCCTCCTGGACACCGCCTACCTTTCCTCCGCCATCCGGAACAAGCACAGCGGTGAGCCGCCCAACACCCACCAGCTGCGCTTCTCCGACGGCAGCGCGGAGGCCTGGGCCGAACGCTGTTCAGTTCTCAAGGAACGGGATCACGCACGGATCGGGGCGGCGATCCACTCCGTACGGGCCGTGCCCGCGGACCAGATGGCGACCGTGGCGCGCTGGGCGGAGGAGCGGCGGGCCCCGCTGCACGTGCACCTGTCCGAGCAGACCGCCGAGAACGAGGCCTGCCGGGCCGCGCACGGCCGCACCCCCACCCAACTGCTCGCCGACCACGGCGTCCTCGGGCCGCGCACCACCGGTGTGCACAACACCCACCTCACCGACGAGGACATCGCGCTGCTCGGCGGCTCGCGCACCGGCACCTGCATGTGCCCCACCACCGAACGCGACCTGGCGGACGGCATCGGCCCGGCCGTCGCCCTGCAGCGGGCGGGCTCCCCGCTCTCCCTGGGCTCCGACAGCCACGCGGTCATCGACCTGTTCGAAGAGGCGCGCGCGATGGAGCTGAACGAGCGGCTGCGCACCCGCACCCGGGGCCACTGGACGGCCGCGGCACTGCTGCGCGCCGCCACCGCCGACGGCCACGCGGCCCTCGGCTGGCAGGACGCCGGCACCATCGAGGCCGGCGCGCTCGCCGACCTGACGACGATCGCGCTCGACTCGGTCAGGACGGCCGGGCCGCTGCCCCGACTGGGCGCCGAGACGGCCGTATTCGCGGCGACCGCGGCGGACGTGCGGCACACGGTCGTGGGCGGCCGTCAGGTCGTACGGGACGGGGTCCACGCCCTCGTACCGGACGTGCCGAAAGCGCTCGCGGACGCGATCGAAGCCCTGCGCGGCTGACGCCCGCGCGGCCGAACCCCGCCGAACCCCGACCGGCCACCCACGAGGACACCATGAGCAGCAGCACCGTCATCACCAACATCGCCACGCTGGTCACCAACGACCCCTCCCTCGGTGACAGGTCCCCCCTGGGCCTGATCCAGGACGCGGCCGTCGTCATCGACGGCGACCGCATCGCGTGGACCGGTGAATCAAGGAAAGCACCCGCCACTGACAACCGGGTCGACGCGGGCGGCCGGGCGGTGCTGCCCGGCTTCGTGGACTCCCACTCCCACCTGGTCTTCGCCGGTGACCGCACCCAGGAGTTCAACGCCCGGATGTCCGGCCGCTCCTACACCGCGGGCGGCATCCGCACCACGGTCGCGGCCACCCGCGCCGCCTCCGACGCGGAGCTGGAGGCGAACCTCACCCGCTACCTGACGGAGGCACTCCGCCAGGGCACCACCACCTTCGAGACGAAGTCGGGCTATGGCCTCACCGTCGAGGACGAGGCCCGCGCCCTGCGCATCGCGGCCCGGCACACCGACGAGGTGACGTTCCTCGGCGCCCACATCGTCTCCCCAGAACACACCGACGACCCGGCGGCCTACGTCGCCCTGGTCACCGGCGAGATGCTGGACGCCTGCGCACCGCACGCCCGCTGGATCGACGTCTTCTGCGAGAAGGGCGCCTTCGACGGCGACCAGGCCCGCGCGATCCTCACCGCCGGCCGGGACAGGGGCCTGCACCCCAGGATCCACGCCAACCAGCTCTCCTACGGCCCCGGCGTGCAGCTGGCCGTCGAGCTGGACGCGGCCAGCGCCGACCACTGCACCCACCTCACCGACGCGGACGTCGACGCCCTCGCCCACAGCGACACGGTCGCCACCCTGCTGCCCGGCGCCGAGTTCTCCACCCGCGCCGAGTGGCCCGACGCCCGCCGCCTGCTGGACGCGGGCGTCACCGTGGCCCTGTCGACGGACTGCAACCCGGGCTCGTCCTTCACCTCCTCGGTCCCCTTCTGCGTCGCGCTCGCGGTGCGGGACATGGGGATGACCCCGGACGAGGCGGTCTGGTCGGCGACGGCCGGCGGCGCGGCCGCCCTGCGCCGCACGGACATCGGCCGCCTCGCCCCGGGGGCCCGCGCCGACCTGCTGCTGCTCGACGCCCCGAGCCATGTGCACCTGGCCTACCGGCCGGGCGTGCCGCTGGTCGCCGGCGTCTGGCGGCGCGGCGTGCGCGAGATCTGACCCGGGCGTCCGCGCCGGCCGGTCAGGCGGCCCCGGACCGCCACCGCTGCGCCGGCTCCCCGGCCAGCGGCCGCAGCACGAGCCCGTCGCCGCCGTCCGGGGTCACCGCCGTGCCGGTGTCGATCGCCGGACGGATCGTGCCGTCGGGTTCGACGCCGAAGCGAAGGTTCTGGCCGTTGCGGCCGTAGACCGAGTCGCACTCCCAGATGCCCACGCCCCGGTCGGTCGAGCCGCGGCTGTCCAGGCAGAAGTCGGAGTCGGCGGCCGAGCGCAGGACGCCCGGACCGGCGTCGACCCGCCAGCGCTGGGTGTCGGAGGAGTCGCAGGGCGCCATGACGACGTCGTTGCCCTTCCACAGCTCGCCGTCCCGGATGTCCAGGCAGCGGCCCGTGGCCAGGTTCACCACCTGGGCGAAGGCGCTGCCCGGCGGCACGGGCGCCGGGGACCGGGGCGGGGCGCCTCGGCTGGGCGGCGGGGAGGTGGCCGGGCGGTGCGAAGTCCTGCTCGGTGACGGCGACGGCGACGGCGACTCGGTGGTGCGTGACGGCGTCGGTGCGGGCGACGGGGACAGTGAGACCGTGGCCGTCACCGTCACCGGCGGGGGAGTGGGCGTCGCCGCCGACGCGTGCCGGTCGGCGGCCTCGGACGGGGAGAGCAGGAAGACCAGCAGGGGGGCCAGGGCCACGCCCAGCGCCGTCGAGGCCAGCAGGTAGCGGCGGCCGGGCGGCCGGTTCCGGCGGGCGGCACGCGGGCCGGGCGCGGGAACCGGACCGGCGGCCCGTAGGTACGCCGTCCCGTGCCAGGGGAGCAGGCCCTCCGCCAGGGTCTGCCGCGGGGCGTCCCGCAGCGCGGTCAGCTCCTCGACGGCGGCCGTGCAGTGCGGGCAGCGAGCCCGGTGGGCGTCCAGGTCGGAGCTGCGGCGGGGGCCGTCGGGCCGTACCGCCTCCTCGATCAGCCGGCGGAAGTCGGCACAGCGCGGGTCGTCCGAGCCGGCCAGGCGGTGCCGCAGACAGGCCTGGGCCAGCGCCTGCACCGCCTGCGGGGTGTCATGGGTCACGTCCACGCGGCTCAGGCCGAGATGGGCGGCGGTGCGCTCCACGGGCTCCGCTTCCAGGACGCCGTACCAGATCAGGCCCTGGGCGCGGGACGGGAGCGTCTGGAACGCCGGGAGGAGGGGTGGCACGGGCCCCTCGGGCAGGCCGCCGGCGTTCAGCACCAGCAGCAGGCCCGCGTCGACGCCCGCGGAGCGTTCGTCGGCCGCCCAGGCGGCCGCCAGCCGGGCGGTGAGCAGCAGGAGCTGGAGGCGCAGCGGTACGTTCGGCTCCCGGCCGCGAGCCGTCTCACGGGCCGCCTCGGTCAGGGTCTCCGCGGCCAGCCGGCGGGCCGCCGACTCGCTCGACGCGCACAGCCGGGCGTAGGCGAGGACCGCCGGGTGGTGCCGGCGGCGCAGTTCCTGAAGGGCCGGGTAGGCCGTCGGGGACGGGGTGCGCAGCAGCGCCGTCAGCCGCGCGTCCGGCGCTTCGGCGAGTCCCGTGTCCGCCTCGGCCCCGTCGCCGCCCTGAGCCATCGCGTGCCCTCCGTCCCCGAACTCTCCGGCGTACCGGCCGGTTTGGGGGCTCATGGTGGTGGAGCGGCGCGGTTCGGGAAAGACGTTTCCCTCGGTAACCCCGGTAACGGTTCGCGCATGACGCGGGTGCACGGACCCGTGAGCCCGGCTCATGGGCGACCCATGAGCCGACAGGCATGAGGGATGGAGCGCCGGGTACCCGTCGAACCGGAGAGTCCCGTCCCGGAAACGGCGAAGCGGCCCGGCGCCGTGGCCGGGCCGCCTGGCACGCGGCACCAAAGGGATCACTCCTCGACGGTGAGCCCCTTGCGCAGCCGCACCAGCGTCCGCGACAGCAGCCGGGAGACGTGCATCTGGGAGATGCCCAGTTCCTCGCCGATCTCCGACTGGGTCATACCGGCGACGAAGCGCAGTGAAAGGATCTTGCGGTCCCTGGAGGGGAGCTCGGCGATCAGGGGCTTCAGCGACTCGACGTACTCGATGCCTTCCAGCCCGTGGTCCTCGTACCCGATACGGTCCGCGAGCGCGCCCTCGGAGTCGTCCTCCTCGGGCTGGGCGTCCAGGGAGGACGCGGTGTAGGCGTTGGAGGCGGCCATGCCCTCGACGACCTCGTCGTTGGAGATGCCGAGTCGCTCGGCGAGTTCCGCCACCGTGGGGGCGCGGTCCAGCTTCTGCGCCAGCTCGTCCCCGGCCTTGGCCAGGTCCAGCCGCAGTTCCTGCAGCCGGCGCGGCACCCGCACGGACCACGAGGTGTCGCGGAAGAAGCGCTTGATCTCGCCGATGATGGTCGGCATCGCGAACGTGGGGAACTCCACACCGCGGGAGAGCTCGAAGCGGTCGATCGCCTTGATCAGGCCGATGGTGCCGACCTGGATGATGTCCTCCATCGGCTCGCTGCGGGAGCGGAAGCGGGAGGCGGCGAACTTGACCAGCGCGAGGTTCAGCTCGACCAGCGTGTTGCGCACGTACGAGTAGTCGGGCGTCCCTTCCTCGAGCGACTCGAGGCGCTCGAAGAGCGTCCGGGACAGCGCCCGGGCGTCGACCGGGCCGACCTCGTCGAAGGGCGGGATCTCCGGGAGTCCCTCGATCGCCTCGAGGGGATTGATGGGATGATCCAGTTCCGGTGGGGGTGTCGACGTCGCGACCGGGGTATGCGATTCGTCGAGCCGGGGTGACATGGGTGTCCTCCATCGTTCTCGGCATATGGCTGCCGAAGCCAAAAATCGTGCACTGCGGTGTGCGGCGCCTCCGAAGCCGGCTGTAGGGCTGTGTGTCCTTACTAGCCCTACCCGCTTCACCGAGCAGGTCGCAAGTGCGTTCTGTGTCGATATGTCCGATTGTGGGAGGTTGTTCGGGTGTCGGAGTGCGATTGAAAGGCGTAATGTTCGAGGGCATCAGCGGCCACGACCTCGGGAGAGAGACGGCATGGACCACGGGACGGTCGGCAGCGCACAGTCGGGCCGGCTTCTGGTGGAGGTGCGGGAAGAGGGTCCCAGCGCCGTAGTCACCCCTGCGGGTGAACTGGACCACCACACCGCCGATCTTCTGCGCGAGCCCCTCGACGACCTTCTGGAGAAGGGGTTCTCAAGGCTTGTGGTGGACTGCTCACGGCTTGAGTTCTGCGACTCCACCGGACTGAACGTTCTGCTCGGTGCGCGGCTCAAGGCGGAGGCCGCCGGCGGCGGAGTGCACCTGGCGGGCATGCTCCCGGTGGTGGCGCGCGTGTTCGAGATCACCGGGGCCGAGGCGGTCTTCACCGTCCATGACTCCGTAGAGGCCGCACTGGCCGGCGACTCCGACTGAACCCGTGCTTCCGCCGTTCCCGGACGGCCGATGTCTGTACGGGGCACCGGTCATGTCCAAACGGGGGGTGTTCCGCCGGATCCGTCGGGCAGGAGTCATCCTGAAAGCCGTCGACCGCGAACACGCCGAGCCGTCGGGGAACCGATGAACGGCCTGGGCGCGAGGTACGTGCGAAGGGCGGACGACGGAGGAGTCGTGGGCGGACTGTGCAAGACCGCCCGGCATCGAACGGTGCCGGAATGTTGAACTGTGAACTGGTGGATCGGTGAGGTGAAGCGCTGATGAGCACCACCCGGCCTTACTCGCCGGGCGACCGCGGCCCGGAGCCCAGCGGCGCTTCCGGGGCGTCCGAAGGGGGTGCGCCGGAGCCGGGCGCGTCCACGGGGGCAGCCGCGCCGTCCGTGCCGTCCGAGGGCGCGCCCCCGGGACGGGGGCGGCAGGTACGCACGCTGCGCCTGGACGGCGAGAGCGGTGTCGTCCCGCTCGCCCGTGACTTCACCCGCCAGGCCCTGTACGCGTGGGGCTGGCTGCCCGCGGCCGGCGCCGATCAGCGTGCCGCCGCCGAGGACGTGCTGCTCGTGGTGTCCGAGCTGGTCACCAACGCCTGCCTGCACGCCGAGGGCCCGGACGAGCTGCTCCTCGCCTGCGACAACAAGGTGATCCGGCTGGAGGTCTCCGACCGGGGAACCGGCCAGCCGGCCCCCCGCACCCCGCACCGCGCCGGCCGCCCCGGCGGGCACGGCATGTTCATCGTGCAGCGGCTCTGCCTGGACTGGGGCGTCCAGCGCGTCCCGGGCCGCGACGGCAAGACCGTGTGGGCGGAGCTGGGCGCACCGGCGTAACCAGCCGAAGCGCGCCCCCGCCCGCCGCACCGGCGTGACCCGCCCGGGTGGCCCCGCTTTCCGCGTCGGCGTACCAGTGCGCCCACCGCGCGCACCCGCTCTCGTACGCGGGCACAGTCACGGAACGCACCCGCTCACACGCGCGGGCACGGCCACCAGGCGCACCCGCTCACACGCGCGGGCACGGCTACCGGGCGCACCCGCTCGCCCCACTGGTCCACACGCCGTGCGTGCGCGCTGCCCCACCCGCCGCGCACTCGCACCGGCGCTCCCGTCGAGCGCACGTGCTCCCGCACACCCCTCCCGCGCACCCTTCGCGCGCCCCCAGAGGCATCCAGGCCCCCCGAGGTACCCACGCCCCCCGGGGTACCGCGTATCGCCGCACGCCCCTCCGCGACCCGCGCCGCCGTCCTTCCGCACGGCCCGGGCGCGGGGACGGGGACGGGGACGGCCCAGGGTGCGGGGACTACGCACCTCAGATCTTGCTCAGAACCCCCCAGGCGATTTGCCACCAAGATCAAATACGGCATAGCGTCCCCGTCGTTCGTGCAAGCAAAGCGAACAGACATGCTGCCGCCGGGCGAATCAGCAGTTGAGCGATTGACCATCGCTCGCGGGGTCCGGCGGAGGAAAGAGGAGCAAATGATCTGGGGGAAGAAGGTGGCGGGCGGTCTGCTCGCCACCGTCCTCATGGCGACGGGGACCGGCCTTGCCACCGCGGGCACCGCGGAGGCGGCCGGCGCCAAGTACAAGTGCACCGCCGTGGTGCACCTCGACCTGGGCCGGCCCAAGGCCACGTCCTCGTGCAAGAAGTCCGCGTCGGGCAAGACGGTGAGCCGGCACCGGGTGAAGCTGGTGTGCGACGTGATCCGCGGCCGCGGCACCCCGCACGAGATCCCGTGGTACCTGTGGGGGCCCTGGGTGAAGCCCGGTCAGAAGTCCACAGTGATGTGCGGCTTCAGCAGCTTCACCCGGTCCTGGTCGGTCGAGACGAAGTCCTGACCTGCGAGCCGTGGACCCGGACAACGACGCAGGGCCGCCGCACATCCTGTGCGGCGGCCCTGCGTCGTTGTGTATGGGGGTGCGTCAGCGCACGTCGCCCATCAGCGTCTTCACCTTCCGGCGGTACATCCACACCGCGAAGCCGGCGAGCGCCGCGAGGGCCGCCTCCCCGAAGACCGCGCCCGTGCCGCCGAGGTCGACCCCGGCGATGGCCGGGTTGGACAGCAGGCTGGTGATGGAGTCGCCCGCGGTGACCGCGAGGAACCACACGCCCATCATCTGGCTGGCGTACTTGGCCGGGGCCATCTTCGTCGTCACCGACAGACCCACCGGCGACAGGCACAGCTCACCGACGGTCTGGATGAAGTAGATGCCGACCAGCCACATCGGGCTGACCGCGGTGCCGTTGGCGGCCATGCCCAGCGGGATCAGGAAGAAGAAGAACGACACGCCGACCAGGACCAGACCCATCGAGAACTTCACGATGGTGCTGGGCTCCTTGCCCCGGCGGTTCAGCCACATCCAGACCCAGGCGAAGACCGGGGCCAGCGCCATGATGAACAGCGGGTTCAGCGACTGGTACCAGGAGGACGGGAAGTCGAAGCCCAGCAGCGAGCCGGCGGCCTTGCCCTCACCGAACGCCTGGACGGTGGACGCGCCCTGGTCGTAGATCATCCAGAACACGGCGGCCGCGACGAAGAACCAGATGTAGCCGGTCATCTTCGACTGCTCGGTGGACGACAGTTCCTTGTCCCGCTTGATGCGCATCAGCACACCGGCCGGGATGATCAGACCGATGACGGTCAGCGGGATCATCGCCCAGTTCAGGGTGAAGTGGCCGGTGACGCCCACGACGCCGTAGAACACGGCCGCGATGATGACCCAGGTCAGGCCCTTGCGCAGCCAGGAGGTGCGCTCCTCGGTGCTCAGCGGCTTCGGGACGACGCTGCTCTGCGGGTTCAGGTGGCGGGTGCCGAGCAGGAACGCGGCCAGACCGATCGCCATGCCGACCGCGGCCATGCCGAAGCCGAGGTGCCAGTTGACCTCCTGGCCGACGGTGCCGATGGCCAGCGGGGCGAAGAAGGCGCCCGCGTTGATGCCCATGTAGAAGATCGTGAAGCCACCGTCACGGCGCGGGTCGTCCGGGCCGTCGTACAGGTGCCCCACCATCGTGGAGATGTTGGCCTTGAGCAGACCCGAACCGGCCGCGACCAGCGCCAGACCGGCGAAGAACGGCGCCTGACCGCCGGGCAGGGCCAGCACGATGTGGCCGGACATGATCGTCACAGCGGCGATGGCCACCGTCTTGCGCGGGCCCCAGACGCGGTCACCGAGCCAGCCACCGGGCATGGCGAGCAGGTACACCATCGCCGAGTAGACGGACACGATCACCGTGGTGGTGGCCACGTCCATCGCCAGGCCGCCGCCCATGCTGCCCTTGCCGGCATCGGGGCCGCCGGAGAGCAGGTAGACGGTGAGCAGGGCCTTCATGCCGTAGTAGGAGAAACGCTCCCACATCTCGGTCATGAAGAGAGTGGCCAGTCCGCGGGGGTGGCCGAAGAAGGTCTTCTCGGACCCGGGGGTGCCCGGGCGGACCGAGTCCTTCGTCAGGCTGGACGCCATGGTCGTTCCTTGCTGGTCGGGACGCGCGATGGAGCGTTGCGCGCCCGGTGGGGGGTGGCCGGCACCGGCGGGGTCACTCATCCACCCCCACGCCCAGGGGGAGTCCGCTCCGGATCGCGGAGCGGCGGACGGCGACCACCGGGATCCACGCCCCGCACGCGTCACTGCGTCCGGAGCCCGGCGAGAGGTCATTCCTTTCAGGGCTGATCTTCGTCAGCCCGCACACAAAAGAGACCTTCAGCGACAAGTGCCCGCCAAAGGTCCTCGGTGTGCTACAGGCGTTCACGTCACTCTACGTCATGACACTGCCGGATATGGAAGGACTTGAGACACGGATCACAGGTGTCGGGGGAACCGCGGGGCCTGATTCGAAGGTCTTCTCAACGATCGCATCCCCCAGGCAATGGTTCGTACCACTGGTCCGGGAAGGTAAGAATCCCGGGAAGCGATCACACCCCGGCACCGAGCGCGGGCGGTCTACCATCACCTCATGACCCGTGTACTGCTCGCCGAGGACGACGCGTCCATCTCGGAGCCGCTGGCCCGCGCCCTGCGCCGGGAAGGCTACGAGGTCGAGGTGCGCGAGGACGGACCCACCGCGCTCGACGCCGGCATCCAGGGCGGTGTCGATCTGGTCGTGCTCGACCTGGGCCTGCCCGGCATGGACGGCCTGGAGGTCGCCCGCCGGCTGCGTGCCGACGGGCAGTCCGTGCCGATCCTCATCCTGACCGCGCGCGCCGACGAGGTGGACACCGTCGTGGGCCTGGACGCGGGCGCCGACGACTACGTCACCAAGCCCTTCCGGCTCGCCGAACTGCTCGCCCGGGTACGGGCCCTGCTGCGGCGCGGCGCCGCCGAGCCCCAGCAGCCGCCGGCCACGCACGGGGTGCGCATCGACGTCGAGTCGCACCGCGCCTGGATGGGCGAGGAGGAACTCCAGCTCACCGCGAAGGAGTTCGACCTGCTGCGGGTGCTGGTGCGGGACGCCGGGCGCGTGGTCACCCGGGACCAGCTCATGCGCGAGGTCTGGGACACCACCTGGTGGTCGTCCACCAAGACCCTCGACATGCACATCTCCTGGCTGCGCAAGAAGCTCGGCGACGACGCGGCGAACCCCCGCTACATCGCCACCGTGCGCGGAGTCGGCTTCCGCTTCGAAAAGAGCTGAGCCCCCCACCGGGGGCCCGGCACCGCTTCAGGTAACCAGGACATGCGCCGACGTCTCATCCAGTCCACCCTCGCCGTCGTCCTCGTCGTGATCGCCGTCTTCGGGGTCTCCCTGGTGATCGTCGAGACGCGGACCATCACCAGCAGCGCCCAGGAGCGGGTCGAGTCCGAGGCGGTGCGGCTGGCGAGCATCGTTGACAGCCGCATCCTCGCGGAGGAGAACGTCAACTCCGAGGTCCTGCGCAACCCGGTCAGCAAGGACCAGTACGCGGTCATCGAAGTCCCCGGCCGGAAGCCGATCGAGATCGGCAGCAAGCCCGAGGGCGACGTCATCCACGCCACGCAGCGGGGCGAGGAGGGCGAGACGGTCACCGTGCAGGAGCCGCGCTCCGCGGTCACCCGCGAGGTCGGCCGCACCCTGCTGATCATCGGGCTGGTCGCGCTGCTCGCGGTGATCGCCGCCGTGCTGCTCGCCGTCCGCCAGGCCAACCGCCTCGCCTCCCCGCTGACCGACCTGGCCGAGACCGCCGAACGCCTCGGCTCCGGCGACCCGCGCCCGAGGCACAAGCGGTACGGCGTCCCCGAGCTGGACCGGGTCGCCGATGTCCTGGACTCCTCCGCCGAGCGGATCGGGCGCATGCTGACCGCCGAGCGCCGCCTGGCCGCCGACGCCTCCCACCAGCTCCGCACGCCGCTGACCGCGCTGTCCATGCGGCTGGAGGAGATCACCCTCACCGACGACCCGGACACGGTGAAGGACGAGGCGACGATCGCGCTGACCCAGGTCGAGCGGCTGACGGACGTGGTGCAGCGGCTGCTGACCAACGCCCGCGACCCCCGCACCGGCTCCGCCGTCACCTTCGACCTCGACGAGGTCATCCAGCAGCAGCTCGCCGAGTGGCGGCCCGCCTACCGCAGCGCCGGCCGGGCCGTCGTCTCCTCCGGCAAGCGGCATCTGCACGCCGTCGGCACCCCCGGCGCGGTCGCGCAGGTGCTGGCCGCGCTGATCGAGAACTCCCTCATGCACGGCGGCGGGACCGTGGCCCTGCGCACCCGGGTCACCGGCAACCAGGCGGTCGTGGAGGTCACCGACGAGGGGCCCGGTGTCCCGGCCGACCTCGGCGCGCGGATCTTCGAGCGCACCATCAGCGGCCGCAACTCCACCGGCATCGGACTGGCCGTGGCCCGCGATCTCGCGGAGGCCGACGGGGGCCGCCTGGAGCTGCTCCAGGCCAAGCCGCCGGTGTTCGGCCTGTTCCTGTCCCGCACGCCCCCCTCCCGCAAACCGCAGGAGAACGGGCCCACGGTCCGCTAGCGGGACCCGGGACATCCCCGGAACCGGCTGCGGCAGCCGGCTACGGCACGCGCTGCCGGGGCTCGGACGCGGGCTTCCTGGGCTGCTGCGCCAGGATCGACTCCGCGCCCGCCAGCGCCTCCCGGGCGGGCATGGCACGGAACACCCAGGTGCGGTACGACCAGAAGCGGAACAGGGTGGCGACGCCGATGCCCACGAACTTGAAGATGTTGCTCTGCAGCGGGCTGTCCCAGCCGAAGCCGTAGGTCGCCAGGTACAGCACGCCGTTCTCGATCACCAGACCGATCGCGCTGAACAGCAGGAACAGCGTGAGCTCCCGGGTACGGCCGCTCTTCTCACGGTCCCGGTACGTCCAGTAACGGAAGCCCACGTAATTGAAGGCGATGGCGACGACGGTCGCGATGACGCTGGCGCGCACCACCGGCAGGTCGGAGACGTGCCGGACCAGGTTGAACACGCCCAGGTTGACGAGGACACCGGCACCGCCGACGGCACCGAACTTGGCCACCTCGCGTACGAGCCGTTGCAGCCCCGAGGAACGTAGTTCCATGGCTGTGCAGCTCCCGTCCGTAGGTTTCGTCAGCCAAGCCATGCTATCCAGGCCGCACCCCCGGCGCCTGCGGACGAGGCCACAGCTTGGGAACGGGTCGGAAAGAGCCGGGAAAGCCCAGGGTAAGAGGGGGTGTGAGGCCGGTAGGCCGGGCGGGTCGGCGTGGCCGATACGCTAGGGGGGTGACGTTCCCGGTAGTCGGCATGGTCGGCGGGGGGCAGCTCGCGCGTATGACGCACGAAGCCGGCATCCCGTTGGGCATCAGGTTCAAGCTCCTCAGTGACACCCCTCAGGATTCCGCGGCACAGGTCGTGAACGATGTCGTCGTCGGCGACTATCGCGACCTGGACACGCTGCGTGAGTTCGCGCGCGGGTGCGACGTGATCACCTTCGATCACGAACATGTACCCACCGAGCACCTCAGGGCCCTGGAGGCGGACGGTATCCCCGTGCGCCCGGGGCCCGACGCGCTCGTGCACGCCCAGGACAAGGGCGTGATGCGGGCGAGGCTCGACGCGATCGGCATCCCCTGCCCGCGGCACCGCATCGTGAGCGACCCGCGGGACGTGGCCGCCTTCGCACGCGAGGGCCTCGCCGAGGGCGCAGAGGGCGACGGCTTCCCCGTCGTCCTGAAGACCGTCCGCGGCGGCTACGACGGCAAGGGCGTGTGGGTCGTCGACTCCGCCGAGGAGGCCGCCGACCCGTTCCGCGCGGGCGTGCCCGTCCTCGCCGAGGAGAAGGTCGACTACGTGCGGGAGCTCGCCGCCAACGTCGTACGCTCCCCGCACGGCCAGGCCGTCGCCTATCCGGTGGTCGAGTCGCGGCAGGTGAACGGCGTCTGCGACACCGTCATCGCGCCCGCCCCCGACCTCGGTGAGGACCTCGCGCTGCGGGCCGAGGAGATGGCCCTGACCATCGCCAAGGAACTCGGCGTCGTCGGCCACCTCGCCGTCGAGCTGTTCCAGACCCGCGACGGCCGCATCCTCGTCAACGAACTCGCGATGCGCCCGCACAACTCCGGCCACTGGACCCAGGACGGCGCGGTCACCTCCCAGTTCGCCAACCACGTCCGCGCGGTCCTCGACCTGCCGCTCGGCGACCCGCGGCCGCGCGCCCCGTGGACCGTCATGGTGAACGTCCTGGGCGGCGACTACCCGGACATGTACTCCGCGTACTTGCACTGCATGGCCCGCGACCCCAAGCTCAAGATCCACATGTACGGCAAGGACGTGAAGCCCGGCCGCAAGGTCGGACACGTCAACACCTACGGCGAGGACCTGGACGACGTCCTCGAGCGCGCACGGCACGCAGCCGGCTACCTGAGAGGCACGATCACCGAATGAGCCCTGTTGTTGGCATCGTCATGGGGTCGGACTCCGACTGGCCCGTCATGGAGGCCGCCGCCAAGGCGCTGGACGAGTTCGAGATCGCCTACGAGGTCGACGTCGTCTCCGCGCACCGCATGCCGCGCGAGATGATCACGTACGGCGAGCGGGCGGCCGAGCGCGGCCTGAAGGCGATCATCGCCGGCGCGGGCGGTGCCGCCCACCTGCCCGGCATGCTCGCCTCCGTCACCCCGCTGCCGGTCATCGGCGTCCCGGTCCCGCTGAAGTACCTCGACGGCATGGACTCCCTGCTGTCGATCGTGCAGATGCCGGCCGGCGTCCCGGTCGCCACCGTCTCCGTCGCCGGTGCCCGCAACGCCGGTCTGCTCGCGGCCCGCATGCTCGCCGCGCACGACGAGGATCTGCTCCAGCGGATGCGCGACTTCATGCAGGACCTCAACGACCAGGCCACCGAGAAGGGCAAGCGCCTGCGGACCAAGGTCGAGGGCGCGGGCAGCGGCTTCGGCTTCGGGAATTGACCGCTCCCCCGCCATAGCGGGGGATTCCCGGCTCACGCCGCACGATCGCTCGGCGAGCGGTCGAGTCTTACGCGATCAGCGCCAACCGGGTTCGGACCAGCCCGGACCAGCATCACGCGGGCGGAGTTCTTGTCCCTGGGGGACAGGGCTCCGCACGTGGTGCAGCGGCCTTGCGTGCCATCGTGGCGCGACTGAGGAACTTCGGGCGGAAGTCACCGGGACTTGCCGAAGTCGCGAATGATCTGTTGCTGCGGAACAGACCTGCTTCCCGCAGCCAGGGATTGCCTGCCCTCGCTGCTGTGAGCATGCGGTCGAGACGGCCGGGCCGCACGTCTCGCCGCTTTGGTGGGCCTTCGGGGAACGGGCGACACACTCGTCCAGATCCCACCTGCAACGGGCCCACTCGGCCTCCAGCGCGGCGCCGGCGGCCGACGAGACGCGCAGCCGGTAGGTGTGGCGAGCGTGCCCGGCCGATGCGGTCGCCGTCGGATCCCCCATGCCCTCGCCCTCGTGCCCCGTTTCCGCGACCGCTCCCCAAAGGGGTGTGCGCGTGAACGGGTGTGCGCATCGGCCGTGCTCTCCTGAGAAGCTGTCCGGGCGCTTCTCTCCCATGGCCCCGGCGTGAACACGCCGTGGCCCAGTAAGGAACAGGTATGCCCATGACATCAGTGGACGAGGCCCGCGAGCTGCTGCGTGAGTTCCCGGTGGTCGACGGCCACAACGACCTGCCGTGGGCCCTGCGTGCCCAGGTCAACTACGACCTGGACGCCCGGGACATCGCCGCGGACCAGAACGCCCACCTGCACACCGACCTTCCCCGGCTGCGCGCCGGCGGGGTCGGCGCCCAGTACTGGTCGGTCTTCGTGCCCTCGGACCGCCCCGGCGCGGTACCGGCCACGCTCGAGCAGATCGACTGCGTTCGGCAGCTGATCGACCGCTACCCGGCCGACCTGGCCCCCGCGCTGACCGCGGCGGACATGGAGGCGGCGCGGCAGGGCGGCCGGATCGCCTCCCTGATGGGTGCCGAGGGCGGTCACTCCATCGCCAACTCGCTCGGCACCCTGCGCGGCCTGTACGCACTCGGCGTGCGGTACATGACGCTCACCCACAACGACAACAACGACTGGGCGGACTCCGCGACCGACGAGCCCAACGTCGGCGGCCTGTCGGCGTTCGGCCACGAGGTCGTGCGCGAGATGAACCGGCTCGGCATGCTCGTCGACCTCTCCCACGTGGCGGCGACGACCATGCGGGACGCGCTGGACACCTCCACCGCGCCGGTGATCTTCTCGCACTCCTCCTCCCGGGCCGTCTGCGACCACCCGCGCAACATCCCGGACGACGTCCTGGAGCGGCTGCCCGCCAACGGCGGCATGGCGATGGTGACGTTCGTGCCGAAGTTCGTGCTCCAGGCGGCGGTCGACTGGACGGCGGCGGCCGACGCGAACCTGCGCGCCCACGGCTTCCACCACCTCGACACCACCGCCGAGGCCATGAAGGTGCACCGCGCCTTCGAGGAGAGCACCCCGCGCCCGGTCGCCACGGTGTCCACGGTCGCCGACCACCTCGACCACATGCGCGAGGTCGCGGGCATCGACCACCTCGGTATCGGCGGTGACTACGACGGCACGGCGTTCACCCCGGACGGCCTGGACGACGTCTCCGGCTACCCGAACCTGCTCGCCGAACTGCTCGACCGCGGCTGGTCCCGCCCCGACCTGGCCAAGCTGACCTGGCAGAACGCGGTACGCGTGCTGGGCGCGGCGGAGGACGTCGCCCGCGACCTCCGGGCCACCCGCACCCCGTCCAACGCCACGATCGAGTCCCTGGACGGCACCGGGGCCTGACGGCAGGCAGCGGACGGCAGGCCTGTTTGGCGGGCCTGCCGTCCGGCGGGTCTGCCTGTCCGGTGGTCGGGCCCGTGTGGACCGGCCCGTGTGGACCGGCCCGTGTGGTGGTCGCGCTCGTTCGGTGGTTCGGCGTGGCCGGCGGCCGGCCCTTGTGAGCGGGCCCGCCTGTACGCCGGCCCGCCTGTCCGGCGGCTCGTCGCGGACCCGGCCGGAGGCCTCCGTACGAGGGTGGCCGACGTGGCGGTGAAGGCCCCCGGCGGTACCCCCGAACGCCCCACTCACCAGGACGACACCTCTCCCGCTACCCCCAGCTGATCGCCGAGCTGCTCCGCCGCGGCTGGGCCGAGTCCGAGCTGGCCGAGCTGGCCCTGCTGACCTGGCAGAACGTCCAGCGGGTGCTGCGCAGGGCGGACTTCACCGCCAAGACCGCACAGCACCGCCGCGGCCCGTCGACCGCGAGCATCACGGAGCTGGACGGCTGGGCGGCCAGGCCCTTCCAGCGGCCGTCAGTCGAGCCCGTCCGGCCGCTCGATCCGGCACAGGCAGAACGGATGCCCGGCCGGATCGGCGTACACCTGGAAGTCCTTCTTCTCCCGGTCCTCCAAGTCCAGCGGCCGGGCTCCCAGCGCGAGGACCTTCTTGTGGGCCGCGTCCATGTCCGTCCAGGTCGGCCCGCCGTCGAAGTCCAGGTGGAACTGCTGCGAGTCCCGGTCGGCGCGCGGCCACTGGGGCGGAGTGAATCCCTCGGCCCGCTGGAAGGAGAGCCGCGGCCCGTCCGGGACCCGCAGGACGACCCAGTTGTCGTCCTCGGCGTCCGGAGTGCCGCCCGCCACCGCCGCGTAGAACGCGGCCAGCGCCTGCGGGTCGGGGCAGTCGAGCACGACGCTGCGCAGACGGGCGATGGCCATGGGTCCTCCAGGTGTCAGCAGGCGCAGAGGCAGAACGGGTGCCCGGCCGGGTCGGCGTAAACCCGGAAGCTGTTCCCGCCCTGCTCGGCCAGCGGCTTCGCGCCCAGCGCCAGCACCCCCTTCTCCGCCTCGTCCAGGTCCTCCACCACCAGGTCCAGATGCAGCTGCTGCGAGGCGTCCGGCGACGGCCAGCGCGGCGGGACGTGTCCGGGGGCCCGCTGGAAGGCGAGCGCCTGCCCGCCCGGCACCTTCAGGTCCACCCACTGCGCGTCCCCCTCAGGGGTGCCGCCCAGTACCTCGGCGTAGAAACCGGCGAGCGCGTGCGGGTCCGGGCAGTCCAGGACGACCACACCCAGCTTGGCGAGAGCCATGACTTCCTCCACGACGTTCGAGTTACCGTTGAACCCGGTTATCCGGTAACGGTTACCGCATGCTCCCGCAAGGCGGGTAACGTCGCAACCGGATTGCGGAGAAGAGAGGCGGACATGACCGAGCGATCACCCGCCCCGGAAGGCCTGGCGCTGATCGAGTCCCTGGTGAACACGCTCGACATCGAGAGCGGGCGGGACGCGCTCGACACGGCCGACGGCCGGCGGCTCCTCGGGCTCACCGAGGACGAACTGCCCGGCGCCCGCACCCTGCGCGAGTCACTGCGGGCCACCCTGCTCGCCCACGCCGGCCACCCGCCGCACCGCGAGGTCACCCCGCTCGGCGAGCTGCTGGCCCACGCCCCCCTGCACGTCACCGTCGACCCCGGCGACGGCTCGGCGGCCCTCGCCCCGGCCGACACCGGCCCGCTGCTCTCCCGGGTCGCCGCGGCCGTCGCCCAGGCCCTGGTCGCGGGCACCTGGACCCGGCTGAAGGCCTGCGCCGCCGACACCTGCCACTGGGCGTACTACGACCGCAGCCCCGCCGGCCGCGGCCGCTGGTGCTCGATGCAGGTCTGCGGAGCGCGCGCCAAGATGCGCCGGTACCGGGCGAAGGAGCCGTACACGACAGAAAGTTCGACGGCCACATAGCCGCCCAGTGGGGCAGAATGCGGGAGGACGCCGGTTCGGCCGACTGAGCCTCGGCCGAACCGGCGTCCTCCGGAACGCACTCGGAGCCGGCGCTACGCGGTCGGGCGGCCCATCGCCCGGTACGTCCACCCGGCCCGCCGCCACAGCTCCGGGTCCAGCGCGTTGCGCCCGTCCAGGATCAGCCGGGCCGCCGCCGCCTCGCCCAGCGCCGCCGGGTCCAGCTCGCGGAACTCCCGCCACTCCGTCAGGTGCAGCACCACGTCGGCCCCCCGGACCGCCTCCAGGGCGGAATCCGCGTAACCCAGCGTCGGGAAGATCTTGCGGGCGTTCGCCATGCCCTTCGGGTCGTACACGGTCACCTGACCGCCCTGCAGATGGATCTGCCCGGCCACGTTCAGCGCCGGCGAGTCCCGCACGTCGTCCGAGTCGGGCTTGAAGGCGGCACCCAGCACCGCCACCCGCTTGCCCAGGAACGAGCCGCCCCCGAGCGCCTCCCGGGCCATCTCCACCATCTGGCCGCGCCGGCGCATGTTGATGGAGTCGATCTCCCGCAGGAAGGTCAGCGCCTGGTCCGCGCCCAGCTCACCGGCGCGCGCCATGAACGCCCGGATGTCCTTCGGCAGACAGCCGCCGCCGAACCCGATCCCGGCGCGCAGGAACTTCCGCCCGATCCGGTCGTCGTAACCGATGGCCTCCGCGAGCTGCGCCACGTCACCGCCGCCCGCCTCGCAGACCTCCGCCATCGCGTTGATGAACGAGATCTTCGTCGCGAGGAACGAGTTCGCCGCGGTCTTCACCAGCTCGGCCGTCGGGAAGTCCGTCACCACGAACGGGGCGCCGTCGCCGACCGGCGTCGCGTACACCTCGCGCAGCAGCTTCTCCGCCCGCTCGCTGCGCACCCCCACCACGATCCGGTCCGGGTGCAGCGTGTCCTGCACCGCGAAGCCCTCACGCAGGAACTCCGGGTTCCAGGCCAGCTCCGCGTCCGCGCCGGCGGGCGCGTGCTCCGCGAGGTAGTCGGCCAGCCGGTCCGCCGAACCCACCGGCACGGTCGACTTGCCGACCACCAGCGCCGGGCCGCGCAGATGCGGGGCGAGCGAGGCGATGGCCGCGTCGACGTACGACATGTCGGCCGCGTAGTCCCCGTGCCGCTGCGGAGTGTTCACGCACACGAAGTGCACATCGCCGAACTCGGCCACCTCGGCCCAGTCCGTGGTGAACCGCAGCCGCCCCGAGGACCCCTCGAAGCCCGTCACGTGCCTGCGCAGCAGCTCCTCGAGCCCCGGCTCGTACATCGGGGTCTCGCCGCGCTCCAGCATGGCGATCTTCTCGGGCACGACGTCGAGCCCCAGCACCTCGAAGCCCAGCTCGGCCATGGCCGCGGCGTGCGTGGCGCCGAGATAGCCGGTGCCGATCACGGTGATCTTCAGGCTCATGGGTGCGCTCCAGCTCGGGGACTCGGTCATGCGGTGCCTGAGCATAGTCGGGCCGCCCACCGGGCATTTTCCCCGCTGTCGCCAAGCTCACGTAGGCGGGTTCCGGGCGGCCCACTAAAATTTGAGTTACTTAACGGTAATTAGCGTCAGTATCACTGTGTCTTTGGAGCGTGAGAGACCGTGGCCGGAACGGCTGACTTCGACCTGTACCGCCCGTCCGAGGAGCACGACATGCTCCGGGACGCCGTCCGCTCGCTGGTCGAGGCGAAGATCGCGCCGTTCGCCGCGGCGGTCGACGAGGAGGCCCGCTTCCCCCAGGAGGCCCTCGACGCGCTCGTGGCGAACGACCTCGCCGCCGTGCACGTCCCCGAGGAGTACGGCGGCGCCGGCGCCGACGCGCTCGCCACGGTCATCGTGATCGAGGAAGTCGCCCGCGCCTGCGTCTCCTCCTCCCTGATCCCCGCGGTGAACAAGCTGGGCTCCCTGCCGGTGATCCTCTCAGGCGGCGAGGAGTTGAAGAAGAAGTACCTGACCCCGCTCGCCAAGGGCGACGCGATGTTCTCGTACTGCCTCTCCGAGCCGGAGGCGGGCTCGGACGCGGTCGGCATGAAGACCAAGGCGGTCCGCGACGGCGACCACTGGATCCTCAACGGCGTGAAGCGCTGGATCACCAACGCGGGCGTCTCCGAGTACTACACGGTGATGGCGGTCACGGACCCCGCCAAGCGCTCCAAGGGCATCTCGGCGTTCGTGGTCGAGAAGTCGGACGAGGGCGTCTCCTTCGGCGCCCCGGAGAAGAAGCTCGGCATCAAGGGCTCCCCGACCCGCGAGGTCTACTTCGACAACGTCCGCATCCCCGCCGACCGCATGATCGGCGAGGAGGGCACCGGCTTCGCCACCGCCATGAAGACCCTGGACCACACCCGCATCACCATCGCCGCCCAGGCGCTCGGTGTCGCCCAGGGCGCCCTCGACTACGCCAAGGGCTACGTCCAGGAGCGCAAGCAGTTCGGCAAGCCGATCGCCGACTTCCAGGGCATCCAGTTCATGCTCGCGGACATGTCCATGAAGATCTCGGCGGCCCGCGCCCTCACCTACCAGGCCGCCGCCGCCTCCGAGCGCGGCGACGCCGACCTCACCTACCTCGGCGCCGCCGCCAAGTGCTTCGCCTCGGACACGGCGATGGAGGTCACCACCGACGCCGTCCAGCTCCTCGGCGGCTACGGCTACACCCGCGACTATCCGGTGGAGCGCATGATGCGCGACGCGAAGATCACCCAGATATACGAAGGCACCAACCAGGTCCAGCGCATCGTCATGGCGCGCAACCTGCCGTAGCCGGTCGCGGTTCCGCTCTCCTCGGAAGGCGCCCCACGGGGCGCCTTCCGTCTGTCCCGGGGGGCCTTACGACCGGTCGGTCACATGCGGGCCGGGGTGGGTGGGCGTAGGACGGAAGCACACGGGGCCCGATCCGGGTCCCAGCCTTCCCAGGAGGAGCCATGACCCAGCCCGGAACCATGACCCCGATGAGCAAGGAGATGCAGGACTGCGTCGAGGCCTGCATGACGGCGCACACCATGTGCGAGGAGACCATGAGCTCCTGCATGCACATGGGCGGCCAGCCCCAGATGCAGATCATGCGCGCGCTCATGGACTGCTCCGAGATGACCCGCATGTGCTCCGACATGATGATGCGCCGCTCGCCCATGGCCCAGGAGATGTGCGCGATGTGCGCCAAGGCCTGCGACATGTGCGTCGAGGCGTGTATGTCCATGCCGGACGACCAGCAGCTCATGCGCTGCGCCGAGGCGTGTCGCCGCTGCGCGGAGATGTGCCGGACGATGGCGGGCGCCCGGATGTGACCTCGCGCGCCTGCGTGTGATCAAGGGCACCCACGGGGTGCCCTTGATCGTTTGTACGGCAGGCTGGGCGCATGACCGATACGGATGCGACGACGGCTTTCGACGCCGCCGAACGGACCATGTGGGCCGGGCGGACCGAGGCGTACGCCATGAGCTTCGGGCGCCTGTGCGCTCACACCGTGCCCACCCTGCTGGACGCCGCAGGCGTCGGCGCGGGGACCCGGGTGCTCGACGTGGGTACCGGGACGGGCACGGCCGCGCTGGCGGCGGCGGAGCGGGGCGCGCTGGTGCGGGCCGTGGACGCCGACGCCGGGATGGTCGCCGAGGCGCGTCGGCGCGGGGTGGCCGCCGAGGTGGCGGTCCTGCCCGACCTGCCTTTCCAGGATGGCGAGTTCGACGCGGTCGTCGGGAACTTCGTGCTCAACCACGTGGGCCGTCCGCGCACCGCCCTCGCCGAGTTGCGGCGGGTGCTGCGGCCGGGAGGTCGGCTCGCGGTGACGCTGTGGGGCGCCCGGCGCGGGGGCGGGCAGGAGCTGCTCGGTGCCGCGTGCGCGGCGGGCGGCGCGGTCCCGCCGTCGTACCTGCCCCGCCTCGCGCCGGACGAGGACTTCGAGCGGACCCCCCGGGGCCTGGCCGGGCTGCTCTCGGAGGCCGGCTTCGGCGGTGCCGGGGCGGAGGAGCTGGAGTGGAACCACCGGGCGACCGCCGGGGAGTGGTGGGGCGGGGTGGCCGCCGGGGTCGGCACCGTCGGTCTGGTCGTGACCTCGCAGGACGCGGAGACCACCGGACGCGTCCGGCGCGAGTACGAGCGGCTGTGCGCCCGGTACGACGAAGGGGAAGGGCTGCTCGCCCTTCCCCATGTCGCGCTGCTGGCCTCCGGGACCGCCTAGTTGCCGGAGACGGTCACCGTCTCGTCGTTCTTCAGCTCGTCCACCAGGGTCTTCACCTTCGCCTTGTCCCAGACGAGGTTGCCGCCGGAGGAGCCGGAGATCGGCATGTTCATGGACTTGCCGTCACCGCTGCTGACGCCCTTCATCGCCCAGAACATCGACGCCAGGTCCCACAGGCTCATGTCCTTGTCGACGGTGAGGGAGTCCAGGCCGGCGCCCATGGTCGGGTAGAACTTGAACGGGTTGAGGATCGTCGACGGGGTGGCGACCTGGTGGGCCAGCGCGGCCAGGAACTTCTGCTGGTTCTTGGTGCGCTGCAGGTCGCTCGCCGCGAAGGCGTGCCGGGTGCGGACGAAGGCCAGGGCCTGCTCGCCGTTCAGGGTCTGCTTGCCGGCCTTGAAGTCGGCGCCCGACCACTTGTCCTTGAATCCCTGGTCGAGGTTCATCTCGACACCGCCCACCGCGTCCACGATCTTCGCGAAGCCGCCGAAGCCGATCTCCACGTAGTGGTCGATGTGCAGGCCGGTGTTGAACTCGATCGTGCGGACCAGCAGGGTCGGGCCGTCCTCGGCGTAGGCCGCGTTCAGCTTCGTGTGGCGGCCCTGGTTCGCGTAGACCTTCCCGGACGTCGACCCCTTGTAGGAGGGGATCGCCACGTCGGAGTCGCGCGGCAGCGAGATCAGGGTGTCGCCGTTGCCGCCGACGTGCAGGATCATCATCGAGTCGGTGCGCTGGCCCGGCGCGGAGCCGGTGTGCAGCTTCTTCTTGTCCTCGGCCGTCATGCCCTTGCGGCTGTCGGAGCCGACGATCAGGTAGTTGGTGCCCTCGCCGGTCTCGGGCCGGTCGATGACCTTGGAGAGGTCGACGTCCCGGTTCAGCTTGGAGTCGGCCCAGAAGTAGGTCGCCACCGACGTGACGATGAGCACAGTCACGAGCGTCAGGGCCGTCAGCTTGATCCGCCGCCGCCAGTTCGGGGCGGGGCGGGGGCCTCTGCCGTAGGGCTCCTCGGGGCCGCCGGGGCCGCCTCCCCCGTAGACCTGGCCGGTGTTGTAGCCGCTGTCGTAGTCGTCGTATCCCTGTCCGTCGACGTACGACGGCTGCTGCGGGACCCCGGCGCCGTAGGGCGGCGCCGACGGGCCGGGCGTGCCGTACGGGCGCCGGCCGGGCGGTACCGCCGGGCCGCGCTGCACCTGACGCATCACGCGGGCGCCTTCCGGCTGCGCACCGCCGCTGCCGCGTCCGTAGCGCGGGCCGCGGTTGTCGTCGGACCATCCCTGGGGCCAGTCATTCATGCGCCCCAGTGTGCAGGTCGGGGGAGTGTGCCCCACAAGGGTTGTCGGAAAATAAGGGCGGCGCTGTTGCGAAGCTGACACAAATTCCGCGAATGTCACTTCGTCATAAGGTAGGGGCCATGACAGATCAGGCCCCGGACGCGGATCCGGACATCCCGGGCAAGCCCACATCCGCTTCCCGCACCACGCTCAGCCACATCATGACCCACAACGACACCAACCTGCTGGGGACGGTGCACGGCGGGGTGATCATGAAGCTGGTCGACGACGCCGCGGGCGCCGTGGCCGGCCGGCACTCCGGCGGACCCGCCGTCACCGCGTCCATGGACGAGATGGTGTTCCTCGAGCCGGTCCGCGTGGGTGATCTGGTGCATGTGAAGGCCCAGGTGAACTGGACCGGCCGGACCTCGATGGAGATCGGTGTGCGGGTGCTCGCCGAACGCTGGAACGAGTCGGCCCCCGCCACCCAGGTCGGCTCGGCCTACCTGGTCTTCGCGGCCGTGGACGCCGACGGCAAGCCGCGCCGGGTGCCGCAGGTGCACCCGGAGACCGACCGCGACCGCCGCCGCAACCAGGAGGCGCAGATCCGCCGCACCCACCGCCTGGCCCGCCGCCGCGCGATCCGCGAGCTGCGCGAGAAGCGGGCGGCGGAGGGCTTCGAGGACTGACCCGGCGCGGCGGGCCCGGCGCCGGCCGGTGACCGCCGGGCCGCGGCCCGCGCCGGTGAGCCGCTCACCGCTCCCGCGCCGGTCGGGGCGACGGATCAGGTGTCCCGCGAGCACACCACCTCGTTGCCGCGCACCACGCTGTGCTCCGGCCTCGCCGGGTCCCCGGTCCGCACCTTGCGCACCTTGCGGGCGTCCAGGAAGTCGGACCCGGTGGTCACCTTCATCAGCGGCCCCTGGCCGCGCACCGCGCGCAGCTCGCTGCCGGGCAGGGCCGCCGCCAGGGAGCGGGCCGAGCGGTCCCAGCGGGGGTCGTAGGAGATCACCGTGTGCGAGACGTCGTGGGCGGCCGCGGTGACCGGCCGGTGGGTGGCGGCGAAGCCCACCGCGGCGAGCGCCGCGTCGAGCCGTTTGGCGACCCCTTCGGTGCGGGTGCCGTTCTCCACCTGGACCCGGATCCGCCGCGGGTCGACCTCCACCGGGACCGGCCCGACGGCGGGCCGCGGCCGTTCCGCGCTGAGCGGCTTGTCCTCGCGCAGCGCCGCGAAGAGCGCGCCGGACGTCGCGTCGTCCCACTTCAGGGTCGAGCCGAGCCCCTTGACCTGGTAGTTCATCTGCCCGATGGGCACGGTGGTGAACTCGGAGGAGGACGGGGAGAAGTTCCGCATCGCCCGGCCGAGGTCGAGCAGCTCGTCGGTGCCGAAGCCCACGTCGGCGCGGACCGAGCCGAGCACCGCCCGGGTCACGTCCCGGAACCGCATGGGGTTCAGCAGCACCCCGGAGGAGGTGGCCCGGTCGATCAGCGCGGCCAGGAAGTGCTGTTGCCGCTTCATCCGGCCCAGGTCGCTCGCCCCGTCGACGTGCCGGGCGCGCACGTACTGCAGTGCCTGCCCGCCCATGAGGGTGTGGGTGCCGGGCGCGAGGTCGAGTCCGGTGTACGAGTCCTTCAGCGGTGTCGCCGTGCAGACCCGGACGCCGCCGAGCACGTCCACGGTCCTCATGAAGCTGGTGAAGTCGACCTCCAGATAGTGGTCGATCTTCACATGGGTCATGTTCTCCACGGTGCTGATGGTCAGCTGGGGACCGCCCTCAGCGTAGGCCGCGTTCAGCCGGGCGGGGTGCGCGGCGCGCTGCCGGCCGGTGGCCGTGTCGGTGTGCGCGGGCACCTCGGCGTAGGAGTCGCGGGGCAGGCTCACCACGCTCGCCCGCTCCCGGTCCGCCGAGATGTGCACGATCATCATCGTGTCGGTGCAGTGGCAGGGCTGGCCGCCGAGGTGGTACGCCCGCCGCTCCCGGTCGCCGATCTTGTCGCGGCCGTCGGTGCCGACCAGCAGGACGTTCGTGCCGTGCCCCGCCCGGGGCCGGTTCTTCATGTCCTTGAAGGCGTCGACCCGGGTGATGCCGGCGTCCAGGCTGGTGACGACCGCGTGGCCGATCCCGGCCGAGGCGAGGACGACCACGGACAGTGTGGTCACCGCACGCATCGCCCAGCGCGGCCGCCTGGGCCGCATCGCCCGGCCGGCCGGCCGGCCAGGCCGGGGCGGCCGGGGCGGCCTGGGCACGCGGGGGGACGGCTGAGGCCGGCGTTGCGGCCTGGTGGCGTCTCCCACACCCTTGGCGGCGGGGGAGGGGGACCGTGGCGGGCTGGGCAAAGGGAACCTCCGGACGACGGCCGTACGTGGGATCCGTGAGCACGGTAGGGCGATACGATCCTCAGCCCGCCGATCGGCCCCGGCGGCGCGCACCGGTGTCCCCCGTTCGCGGTAACGTGAGCCCCCTATGAACACCAAGCCCGACGTGCGGCACCCCGCCGTGTCTGTGATCATGCCCGTCCTCAACGAGGAGCGGCATCTGCGCGGGGCCGTCCAAGCGATCCTCGCGCAGGAGTACGCCGGCGAGCTGGAGGTCGTGATCGCCCTCGGTCCGTCCACGGACCGTACGGACGAGATCGCCGCCGAGCTGGTCGCGGAACATCCCCGCGTACACACCGTCCCGAACCCGACCGGCCGCACCCCCGCCGCGCTGAACGCGGCGATCAAGGCCTCCCGGCATCCGATCGTGGTCCGCGTCGACGGCCACGGCATGCTCTCGCCGAACTACATCGCCACCGCCGTCCGGCTCCTGGAGGAGACCGGCGCGCAGAACGTCGGCGGTGTCATGCACGCCGAGGGCGAGAACGACTGGGAGCACGCGGTCGCCGCCGCCATGACCTCGAAGATCGGCGTCGGTAACGCGGCCTTCCACACCGGTGGCCAGGCGGGCCCCGCCGAGACGGTCTACCTCGGGGTGTTCCGCCGCGAGGCCCTGGAGCAGCAGGGCGGCTACAACGAGGAGTTCATCCGGGCCCAGGACTGGGAGCTGAACTTCCGCATCCGGGAGGCGGGCGGCCTGATCTGGTTCTCGCCGGAGCTGAGGGTGTCGTACCGGCCGCGGCCCAGCGTGAAGGCGCTGGCCAAGCAGTACAAGGACTACGGCCGCTGGCGCCATGTCGTGGCCCGGTACCACGAGGGCTCGATCAACCTGCGCTACCTCGCCCCGCCGACGGCGGTGTGCGCGATCGCCGCGGGCCTGGTGGTGGGCGCCGCCCTGACCCCGTGGGGTCTGCTGATACCCGGCGGCTATCTGGCCGCGATCCTGGCGGGCTCGGTCCCGGCGGGCAAGGGGCTGCCCCTCAAGGCCCGGCTGCGCATACCGGTGGCTCTGGCGACCATGCACATGACGTGGGGCTGGGGCTTCCTGACCAGCCCCAGGTCGCTGGCGAAGCGGGTGATCGCCTCGCGGCGCCCGGCGGTGCTCGAACCCCGCTGACGACGGAACACGAAGAGGGCCCCACCTGTCCGAGGCGGGGCCCTCTTCTCATGCGCTCACCGCGCTACCACTGGTAGGGCTTGTACACGTCCATGCACTTGGAGGTGTCCGAGCCGTTGAGGGCGTCGGAGTTGCTCGGCAGGTCGCCGGCCTTCGGGGCCGACTTCTTCGGGTAGACGGAGCCCGTGCGCCAGTCCGCGCCGACGACGACGGTGACCCCGGACACGTCGGTCGACCGCTTCACCTGGCTCACCGGGATGCCCAGCGCCTTGGCCACGGCCTGTGCGTCGCCCTGCAGTTCGGCGCTCGGGTAGCGCACGACGGTCTCGTCCGCCGAGACCGCCGCCGAGGTGTCGGTGTCCGCCCCGGCGTACCCGTGCTGCACGAGGACCTGGCCGATCGCGCGCGCCCGGCCCTGCACCGCGGGTCCGGCCGAGGACTGGGTGGCGTTCTGGACGAGCACGCCGAGCCGGGCCGCGTCCGTCGAAGGGGTCTTGGCCGGTTCGGCCTTGTCCTTCTTCTTCGCTTCCTTGCCGTTCTTGTCGAAGGGCACGTCGTCGCGGAGCATCTGCCACATCTTGTCGGCGCCGGCCTTCTCCGGCACCACGTGCGAGCCGTTCACCGGGTCCTCGACGTTGGGCATCGTCACCGACGTGATGCGGTCGGACGGCACCGACTTCAGCTCCATGCCGAGGTCGTAGAGCTTCTTGACGGTGCCGATCTCCTCCGACACCGTCAGCGACTTGGTGGCCGCCTCGGCCAGGTCCGTCAGCCGGCCGGTGTCGGTGAAGACGCTCTGCTGCCTCAGCGTCCGCATCATCGAGTTCAGGTACATGTGCTGGGCGCGGGCCCGCATCAGGTCGCTGCCCCAGGCGTGCCGCGTGCGCAGCCACTGCAGGGCCTGCACGCCCTTGATCTTCTTCCGCCCGGCCTTCAGCTTCAGTCCGGAGCCGCCCCGCTGACTGGGCGTCGAGCGGTCCCAGACGTTCTGGTTCACACAGACCTCGACGCCGCCGATGGCGCCGGCCATCCGGACCACGCCCGCGAAGTCGATCGTCATCCAGTGGTCGATGTAGACCCCGGTGAGGTTCTCCCAGGTGGCCAGCGTGCAGCCGGCGCCGCCCCGGGCCAGCGAGGTGTTGATGATGTCGTTGGTCGCCGGGTACGACTTGCCGGTCTTCGGGTCCTCGCACTTGGGGATGTCGACGCGGGTGTCCCGCGGGATGCTCACCATCGCGGCGCTCTTGCGGTCCGCGGAGAGGTGGATGAGCATCTGCACGTCGCCGAGCGGCGGGTTCCCGCGGTTGTCCTTGCTGCCGCCGAGCGCCACGTTCGCGTCCGAGTTACGGCTGTCGGAGCCGATCAGCAGGATGTTCAGCGGTGTCTGGCCGGCCGCGTTCGGGCGGGTCCGCTGCGCCTTGGAGTCGTCGGCGTTGCTGCGCCGGCCCTTCTGCAGGTTGCCGTTCAGATGCTCGTAGTACAGATAGCCGGCACCCGCGGTGCCGAGTATCACCACGGCCAGCACGATCGCCGACCAGCGCAGCGCGCGCCGTCGGCGCGGCCGCCGGTCCGTCTTCGGGCCGCCACCCCGACGCCCCCCACCATGCCGTCCGGACCCCGCAGGCGCGCCCGCCGTCCGCGTCGTGAGCGACATCGTGTCCTCGACCGCGGGAGGCTCCCCCCGCACACCGCTCTGCGCCAACTCCCTGCCCTCCCCCACTTGCGCCATGCAACGGGTCCGTCCCGCGTCGGGTTAGACGCACGACGGACCCGATGGGTTACCTGTGAACCACGCTGAACTATGAAGTGCCTGAACTGTGAACGGTCTTGGCTACGAGGCGCACTGCACCTTGTCCGCGGTGGACTGGCCGTCCACCTCCGGCGCCTTCGTCGGAGCGGTCAGGGACGCACCCGCGCCCTTGAAGTCCTTGCCCAGGGTCAGCGTCATCGCGGGCAGTCCCTGCGCGTTGGTGACGCTCTTGCCCGGCTTCAGGGCCGAGCCGGACAGGCCCATGATGGCGGCCAGCCGGCGTGCCTGCGCCGCCTGGCCGGGCGCGTACTCCAGCGTGGTCCTGCTCAGCTGGGCGGGGGCGTTGCCCCCGTTCTCCGACTTGAGCACGCCCGCGTTGTTCTGCAGCCAGTTGAGCTCGGCCTGCGCGCTGCCCTGTGCGGCGCCGCCGTTGAGGATCCGCACCCGCACCTCGGAGGGGTCGGACTTGGTGCCCTTCAGCCGGGCGGCCGCCTCGTCCTTGGCCTTGGCCTTGGCCGCCTTCTGCTTCTTCTTCACGTCGGTGAAGGAGACGTCGTTCTTGATGGCGTCGAAGACCGCGGGTCCCTTGCTCTGGTTGACGATCACCGTCTTGTGGACGACGCCGTCGGCCGGATTGTCCAGGACGGGCACCGTCATGAACGAGATGTTCTTCGGCGGAACCTTCTTCAGTTCGAGTGCCACGTCCTTGAGCGTGCTCACCGAGCCGATGCCCTGGTCGACGGTCAGCGCCTTGGTGGCGGCCTCCGCCAGCTTCACCAGCTTCGTCGGGCTGGTGAGGGTGTCGCTGGAGGACATCTTGCGCATCAGCGAGCCCATGAACTGCTGCTGCACCTTGATGCGGTCCAGGTCGCCCTGGTTGCCCCAGCTGTGCCGGGTGCGGACGAACGCCAGCGCCTGCTCGCCCGCGACCTTCGACGGGCCGGCGGGCAGGTCGAGATGCGAATCAGCGTCCTTCACGGCGTGCTTGAGGCAGACGTCGACACCGCCGACCGCCGTCGTCAGCGTCTTCACCGCGTTGAAGTCGACCATCATGAAGTGGTCGGGCACGATCCCGGTGACCGCCTTCACGGTGTTCATGGTGCAGCCCGGGTCCCGGCCGTCCTGTCCCAGGCTGGTGTTGAACCGGACGTCGCTGGTGCCGGCGACGATCTTCTTGCTGCCGTCGGGCTGGATGGTCTCGCAGTCGGGGACGTCCACGATCAGGTCGCGCGGGATGCTCAGGGCGGTGGCGTTCGTCCGGTCCTTGGCCACGTGCAGCAGGATGTTGGTGTCCGCGTGGCCGACGCTGCCCTTGTCGCCGTAGCCTCCGTTGCCCTTGCCGGTCCGCTTGTCGGTGCCGATGATCAGGATGTTGAACGCGTCGTCCTTGCTGAAGCCGTCCTTGGCCGCGCTGGTGTCCGTCGTGGTGACGTTGCCCTCTAGGTGCTTGAGGTAGAGATAGCCGGCCGTGCCGACGGCGAGGAGGACGAACGCCGTGCCGCCCGCGGTCCAGGCCAGCGCCTTCTTGGCCGTCGACTTCTTCTTCACCGGCCGCCGGTTGCGCCGCCCCTGCTGCGGCTCGGGCTCGGGCCCGGGGCCACGGCGCCGGCGCGGGGCCGGCACGTCCGCGCCGCGCGCCTGAGGCATCTGGCGCGTCCCGCCCGCCGCCGAGTCGCCGCGCCCGCGCCCCGCGCCACCGGAGGCCCGGGAGCCCGGTCTGCGCGGGCCGGGAACCGCCGACTGCGGTGCGGAAGGGCTCAGTCGCAGTTCGTATTCGCCGGTGTTCGGATTGAGCACCCACTGGTCTGCGGGGTCGATGTTGTCCGCCCGCCCACGGCCTTGCGCGTCCACGGTTGTCCGAATCCTCCGTCGGGGCCACGCGGCGCCTTCCCCCTCAAAGGCGCTCGGGTCTCGGTGAAACAGTGCACGACCCCAGGACAGACCTCGTGGCCGGGTGCACCGGATCGCTCACACTATCCGTCCAGTTCAGCGTCGAGCGACGGCGGTGACAAATTCCACGTTCCTACAACCGGGCAATCCCCCTCATATTTCTGAACAAAAGTTTGTAGGCCCGGCCGTACGCCTTACTCGCAGGTGTGCTCGTCGGCGGTGTTCCCGCGGAAGGTAGGGGTGGGGGAGGGGGCATTCTTACGGTTTTCTTCCCCTCCGCCGCCGGGAACCTGCCGTGAAACGGCCTTCACCGCGACCGGCTGGTCCGCCCGTAGCCGGGCGAACAGCTTCTCGGCCTCCGGCTCCACCAGCTGATCGCGATTGGCGTCGTAGACGTACGACTTCCGCGGCACCGTCAGGAACTGGACATGTTCGGTGGGGATGTCGCGCAGTCCGCGCACCAACTGGTACAAACCGCGCAGACTTGCCAGTTCCGGATCGGTGGTGAGCGAGGAGGTCGCCGCGTCCAGCAGCGGGTAGAGCTTCACCGGGTTCAGCAGCACACCGTTGCTCTGCACCTTGTTCACGAGCGCGCCGAGGAACTGCTGCTGCCGGTCGATCCGGTCGGTGTCGCTGCCGTTGCCGAGCGACTTGCGGGCCCGTACGTAACCGAGCGCCTGCTCCCCGTCGAGCGTCACCTTCCCGGCCGGCAGCCTGAGTTTGGCGGCCTGGTCGTCGATGGGCTCCCGCAGGCACACCCGCACCCCGTCGACGGCGTCCACCATCTCCTTGAACCCGCTGAAGTCGACCACCATGTGATGGTCGACGCGGATGTCCGTCAGCTTCTCGACGGTACGGATGGAGCAGGCCGAACCGCCCACCTGGAAGGCCCGGTTGAACATCGCGAACACCGGCTCGCTGCGGCTGCCGTCCGCCCTGCGGCAGCCGGGGATGTCCACCATCAGGTCCCGCGGCAGCGAGACGGCGGTGGCGCTGCGCCGGTCGGCGGCCAGGTGCAGCAGGATCGTGGTGTCGGACCGCTCGCTGCCCACGTCCCGTCCGTACTCCTGGTTGCCCTGCCCGGCCCGCGTGTCGGAGCCGATCAGCAGGATGTTCTGCGCGCCCCGCACCAGCGAGGTGGGCCGCTCCCGCTCGTACCGGGCGAGTTCGGCGGCGGCCGCCTCGTCGGCGGTGATGTTGCCGTTGAGCTTGGCGTAGACGACCCAGCCGATCCCCGACGAGGCCATCAGGAACGCGGTCACCCCCAGCGTCGTGGCCCACACCCACCGCCGCCGGTGCCGTCGTGCCAGGCCCTCCCCGTCGGCCGAGGACCCGAGGCCGGGGCCGAGGGGCTTGCCTGCGCTGTCGGGCACGTCCGGTCACACCCCTCCATGGCGTACGAGCGTCACGTGCTGCTCCTACGACGATGGCGGGACGGAGCCGGGGGAGCCGCCCTTTGCTACTCCATTCGGGTGACGGCGGCGGGGCCTGGCCGACGGGTGGCCGGGGCGGTGCCCGGCGGGCTCAGTGGCGGGACGCGGTTCAAGGCGGGACGCGGCTCAGTGGCGGGACGCGGTGACCCGTTCGCTCTCGATCCGCTTGGCCAGGCCCTCCCCGTCCAGCCGGTCCAGGTTCCGGCACAGCACCACGGACCCGCCGACGGCCAGCGGTGCGTAGAGCCCCGCGCTCAGCCCGTCCCACGTGTCGTACGGCAGCCCCGACAGCAGTCGCGACCCGGGCCCCGTCAGATCCAGCGACGGCGCCTCGGACTGCGCCCGCTCCACCACCTCGGCCCCGCTGAACTCCGCACCCGCGACGATCAGCGCGGGCTCCTCGGGGTCCACCGGGGCGAACGGCGCGAACCGGTCCCCCTGGCTCGGCGCCTCCACGGCGTAGTCGACGAATCCGTCCGGCGTCCGCGGGAACCGCCCGCCGAGCGGCCGCAGCGCGAGCGCGACCCGCTCGCCGCGGCAGGCCCGGGCCGCCTCCAGGGTGTCGGGCCCGCTCACGACGGCATCGGCGGCAGCCGGGTCGCCGGCCATGTCCGCGACAGCTCCCACCGACGAGCAGGCGAGCAGCCACACCGCCGTCTGCCAGTGGGCGGGCAGCAGCAGCGCGACCCGGTCACCGGGGCCGATGGACAGGTCGCCCTGCAGCAGGTTCGCGGTCTTGGCCACCCAATTGGCGAAGGTGGCCACGGACAGTTCCACGCGCTCGCCCGTGGCGTCGTCGTAGAAGGTCACCAGGGGGCGTCCGGCGTCCGCGGCGAGCGCGGAACGCAGCAGGTCGGCAGGGGTGCGATCGGTGGCGTTCACCCGCGCAAGAGTACGCCGGGGCGGCCCCGCGCACCGAGTGCCGGGGCCACCGGTTCGGCGCAACGGCCGCCGACGCGCCGTCAGTTCCCCGATGGCGGGCCACGGCGACCGTGCCCAGGATCAAGGACATGCGTGGATTCCTCAGCTCCCCGGCCCGCGCCACCTCGATCGGCGTCACCTGCGCGGCCGCCCTTGTCCTTTCGGCGGCCCTGCCCGCGACCGCCGCGTCCCCGCGATCGGGGCGGCCGGCCGGGGCGGCGGTCCCGGGCAGCACCCAGTCGCTGCCGCTGGCCCCGCTCGACCAGGAGCGCACCCCCGGAACCGCCCCCGAACAGGGCCTGTACCGCACCGGCGTACGGCACTTCTCGCTCGTCGGCGTGATCTGGGACGACCCGGACGCCGCCCTGCGCGGCACGGTGCAGGTACGGACCCGGTCGGCGGCGTCCGGAAAATGGTCCGGCTGGCAGGACGTCGAGACGCACAACGAGGACCACGGCGCCGACCCGGCCACCGCCGAACGCTCCTCGGACCGGGTGCGCGGGGCCACCGCGCCGCTGTGGGTGGGTGACTCGGACGGCGTGGACGTACGAGTGCGCGCCGACTCCGCGCCGGACCGGGCCGCCACGGACCGGCGCGGGGGCGGGGACCCGCCCCTGCCGTCCGGGCTGCGCCTGGAACTCGTCGACCCCGGCGGCACGACGACGGCCCAGGGGCCGCAGGCGGACAGCCCCCGCGCCCTGCCCGCGCTGAGCCGGCGCGCCACCGAGCGGGAGATGGACCGGCTGCGGGCCGAGGGCGACCTGGACGCCGTGGACGACGGTGCGCCCCGGGCCAAGCCCTACATCGGGCCCCGCCCGGGAATCGTGACGCGCCGGGGCTGGAGCGCGGACGAGTCACTGCGCGGGCGCGGGTTCGTGTACACGAAGAAGATCAAGGCCGCGTTCGTGCACCACACGTCCACCGGCAACAACTACTCATGCTCCCAGGCCCCGTCCGTCATCCGGGGCATCTACCGCTACCACGTCAAGAGCATGGGCTGGCGGGACATCGGCTACAACTTCCTCGTCGACAAGTGCGGAACCATCTACGAGGGCCGGGCCGGGGGAGTGACGAAGGCGGTCCTGGGCGCCCACACCCTCGGGTTCAACAGCAACAGCATGGGCGTCGCCGTCATCGGCAGCTACGGCTCGAGCAAGCCGTCCGGCGCCGCGGTGAAGGCCGTCGCCAAGCTCACCGCGTGGAAGCTCGGCCTCTACGGCGCCAATCCGCGCGGAAAGACATATCTGACATCGGGTGGCGGCAATCGCTACCCAAAGGGGAAGAGCGTACGACTGAACGTGATCTCCGGACACCGGGACGGATTCGCCACCGACTGCCCGGGCAAGCGGCTCTACTCCAAGCTCGGCTCGGCCCGTTCCAGCGCCGCGCGGTACCAGGGCCGCTGAGGACCGGGACACGGGCACCGTCGTCGCGGGATACGCGCAGTGGAGGGAATTCCTGGCGCCGATCCCGCCGGACACCGCGCGGCCCCCCGAGGCGTCGCCGACCGGTCTGCATACACTGACCGGCCGAAACGAGAAGTTCGGCCGGTCCCGGCAGGAAGCGGAGACGACAGGTGACAGAAGCGATCCTCCTGGTCGGCGGCAAAGGCACCCGGCTGCGTCCGCTCACGGTGCACACGCCCAAGCCCATGGTGCCGGCGGCCGGGGTGCCGTTCCTCACGCACCAACTCGCGAGAGCGAGAGCGGCGGGCGTGGAGCACATCGTCCTCGCCACGAGCTACCTCGCCGAGGTCTTCGAGCCCTACTTCGGCGACGGCGCCGCGCTGGGCCTGCACATCGAGTACGTCACCGAGGAGGAGCCCCTCGGCACCGGCGGCGCCATCCGCAACGTGGCCCCGCTGCTGCGCTCCGGTCCCGACGACCCGGTACTGATCTTCAACGGCGACATCCTGACCGGCCTGGACATCCGGGCCCTGGTCGACACCCATGAGTCGACGGGCGCGGACGTCTCCCTGCACCTGACGAAGGTGACGGACCCGCGTGCCTACGGTCTCGTCCCCACCGACGGGACCGGCCGCGTGCTCGCCTTCCTGGAGAAGCCGCAGACGCCGGAGGAGATCGTCACCGACCAGATCAACGCGGGGGCGTACGTCTTCCGCCGCTCGGTCATCGACACCATCCCGGCGGGCCGTCCGGTCTCCGTGGAACGCGAGACCTTCCCCGGTCTGCTCTCCGCCGGCGCCCACCTGCAGGGCATGGTGGACTCCACGTACTGGCTCGACCTCGGCACCCCAGCGGCCTTCGTGCGCGGCTCCGCCGACCTGGTCCTCGGCCGGGCCCCCTCGCCGGCCGTCCCCGGCCGCTGCGGCGACCGGCTGGTCCTGCCCACGGCCGTCGTCGCCCCGAACGCCAAGCTGACCGGGGGCACGGTGGTCGGCGAGGGCGCGTTCGTCGCGGAGGGCGCCCGCGTCTCCGGCTCGACGATTCTGCCCGGCGCGGTCATCGAGCCCGGTGCCGTCATCACCGACTCCCTCATCGGCAGCCGCGCCCGGGTGGGCGAACGCTCCGTCCTCACCGGCACGGTCATCGGCGACGGCGCGGTGGTCGGCCCCGACAACGAACTCCGCGAAGGCGTCCGCGTCTGGTGCGACGCCCACATCCCCCCGGCCGCCCTCCGCTTCTCCTCGGACCAGTAGGCGCGCCAAGCCGACCTGGCTGCGGGATGCGTGCCTCCCCCAGTGCCTCAAGGGCCTGGGGCCCCCAGGGCGGCACGGGTGGGCGATGGGGGTCCCCCCGCTCAAGCGAAGCCGAGAGTGGGGGAGGCACCCCGCAAGCGCGGGGCAAGCGCAACCTCCTGGGCCGGCACCAACACCGAACGCCTGCCAGAGACCGCACAGCGCAGCCGGACCGACAAGGCAGCCCAGCCCTAAAGCACCCCGATGTCCCACCGAGGCATCTTCGGCGCCCGCCGCCCCGGCACCTGCCCACTCAGCAGAATCAGCCGAGCCGCCCGATGCCGCTGCCCCGCATACGGCTCCAGCAGCCGCAGCATCTCCGCGTCATCGGCGTCCCGGTTCCGGTCCAGCGCCCATCCCACGATCCCCGGCAGATGCACATCCCCGACGGTCACCGCGTCCGCCGCCCCATGACTGCGCTGCACCACCTCCGCCGACGTCCACGGCCCGATCCCCGGCACGACCTCCAGCCGCGCCCGAGCCTCGTCCGCCGGCATCCCCACCGCCTGCTCGAGCCGCGCGGCGACCCGCACGGCCCGCAGGATCGTCGAGGCCCGCTTGTCGTCGACCCCGGCCCGGTGCCACTCCCAGGAGGGAATCAGCGCCCACGTCCGCGCCGCGGGCATCACCCACATCGGCCGTTCGAACGCGCCCGCGGGGCCGGGCGCCGGCTCCCCGAACCTCCGCACCAGCAACCGCCACGCCCGGTACGCCTCGTCGGTCGTGACCTTCTGCTCCAGCACCGACGGGATCAGCGACTCCAGCACCAGCCCGGTCCGGGCCAGCCGCAGCCCCGGCCGCCGGTGCCGCGCCAGCGCCACCACCCGGTGCCGGGGCACGAACGCGTCCGGGTCGTCGGCGGCACCCAGCATCCCGGGCAACTGCTCCAGCAGCCACTGCGCGCCCGGTCCCCACGCCTCACCGAGCACCTCACCGCCGTAGGCGCGCACCCGCAGCGTGCCCGGCCCGGCCGGCGTCAGGGCGGCCCGCCACACGGACCCGTCCGGTGTGGTCCGGAACGTCGGATCGCCGGGCCCGCGCCGCAGCGGACCCAGCACCAGCCCCAGATCGAGCGGCCCCTCCGGCGCCCAGCGCCGCACCCGCGCCGGCCCCGCGGCCTGCCGGGGTATCCCGGCGGCGGCACCGGCGGGCACACCGACATGCCCGCCGCGCACGGTCGTACGGGTGGGGCGCGGAGCGAATCGTCCTGCCACTGGTGGGTTCCTAGGGGATGGTGCCGGGGCTGTCCTACGAGACTAGGCGGTCGCCGGGGGCGCCGGACGCGACTTCGCCCTCGTACCTCACCGCACCTCGATGAACGTCCCCGCGTCCCGCTCCGGCCGCGGCCGCGGCTCCTCGGCCGGATGGCCCACCGCCACCGCCCCCATGGGGTCCCAGTCCGCCGGAAGTCCCAGCACCTTGCGCACCGTGTCCCGGCAGAACATCGTCGACGACACCCAGGCCGAGCCCAGCCGCTCCCCCGCCAGGGCGACCAGGAGGTTCTGCACGCCCGCGCCCGTCGCGACCACGAACATCTCCCGCTCCGCGCCGTCCCGCCGCGCGTCCCCGTAGGTGTGCGAGCCGTCCATGACGAGGCACGGCACGACCAGGTACGGGGCGTTGCGCAGCACGTCGCCGCGCCGGACCCGCTTGGCGATGGACTCCTCGCTCTTGCCGTCCCGGCGCAGGTCGGCGATCCAGGCGTCCCGCATCGCGTCGAGCAGCCGTACCCGGGACTCCTCGGACTCCAGGAGCACGAACCGCCAGGGCGTGGTGTGGTGCGGGGCGGGCGCGGTGACCGCCGCGGCCACCGCGCGCCGGACCGCGCCGGGGTCCACGGGTTCGTCGGTGAAGGCCCGCACGGTACGGCGCTGGGTCACGGCCTCGCGCACGGCCTCGGACGTGCCCAGCCGGAACATGTCGTCCCGCGCGGTACGCACCAGCGCCCGCGCCCCCTCGCCGTCCTCGCCGTCCACCACGTCGGGCAGCCCGCGCACCACGGCGACCGGGAGTCCGGCGGCCTTGCCCTTGACCAGGTCGCCGGCGGCGGCCAGTTCGTCGGCGGTGGCGACGACGGTGGCGCTGAGCGGGTTGCCGTGCGCGTCCGTGCCCCCGCGCAGATCGTCCAGCACGCGCACTCCGGCCGCGCCGATCGCGACGTCCGTGAGTCCCGCGCGCCAGGGCCGGCCGAAGGTGTCGGTGACGACGACGCCGACCCGGACGCCGAGGGCGTCGCGCAGCCCGTCGCGGATCGCGCGCGCGGACGCGTCGGGGTCCTCGGGGAGCAGCAGCACGGTGCCGGACGGGGTGTTGGAGGCGTCGACCCCGGCGGCCGCCATCACCAGGCCCTGGCGGTTCTCGACGATGCGCAGGGGGCCGCGCCGGGCCACCACCCGCACGGTCTCCGCGTCGATCGCGGACTCACGGTCGTCCGCCCGGACGACACGGCCCTCCGCCTTGGAGACGATCTTGGACGTGACGAGCAGCACGTCCCCGTCGGCCAGCCCGGGTTCGGCGGCGGCGATCAGCTTGGCCAGGTCGTCGCCCGGCTGCACCTCGGCGATGCCGGACGGGGCCCAGACCCGGTACTCGGGGTGCCGGCCGCTCACGCTCCCCGCACCTCCTCGGCCAGTGCCAGCGCCTCCCGCGCCATCTGCGCGGTCGCGTCCACGTCGGTCATCATCAGCGGCACCGCCCGGCAGCGGATCCCGTCCGCCTCGACCCGCTCCACCACGCCCGCGTCGACGGTGTCGACCAGCCAGCCGTCCAGCAGCCCCGAGCCGTAGTGCTCGGCGACCGCGGCCGCCGTCGACTCCACGCCGACCGCGGCGAGCACCTTGTCGGCCATCCCGCGCACCGGCGCGTCCCCGACGATGGGGGACAGGCCCACCACGGGCACACCGGCTTCCGCGATCGCCTCACGGATACCGGGCACGGCCAGGATGGTGCCGATGGACACGACCGGGTTGGACGGCGGGAAGAGGATGACGTCCGCCTCGGCGATGGCCTCCAGGACGCCCGGCGCCGGTTTGGCCTGCTCGGCGCCGACCGGCACGACCGCCTCGGCCGCGACCGAGGCGCGCAGCCGCACCCAGTACTCCTGGAAGTGGATCGCCTTGCGTTCGCCGTCGACCTCCGCGGCCACGTGGGTCTCCACGCGGTCGTCGGTCATCGGGATCAGCCGCACACCCGGCTTCCAGCGGTCGCAGAGCGCCTCGGTGACCGCGCTCAGCGGAAAGCCGGCGCCCAGCATCTGCGTCCGCACGATGTGCGTGGCGAAATCCCGGTCCCCGAGACCGAACCACTCCGGGCCGACCCCGTAGGCCGCCAGCTCCTCCTTGAGGTGGAAGGTCTCGTCCGTCCGCCCCCAGCCCTGCTCCTCGTTGATGCCGCCGCCCAGCGTGTACATCACCGTGTCGAGGTCCGGGCAGACCTTCAGCCCGAAGAGGTGGATGTCGTCGCCGGTGTTGCCGATGACCGTGACGTCCGCGTCCGGCACGGCCCGCTTCAGACCGCGCAGGAACCGGGCACCACCGATGCCGCCTGCCAGAACCACAATGCGCATGGGCCGATTCTCGCAGGCGGGTACGACATCGTGTCAGGCAGTCACCGGACGCGGTCCGGTGCGCGCCTCGCAGTGCGGGGAGCTGTGCATCGGCATCTCGGTCAGACCCGGGTGGTAGACGTGCAGGCTCACCGCGGGCTCCAGCGCGTCGTTCACCACCTCGTGCACGTAACCCGGCGCGAACACCCGCTGGGCGCCGGCCGTCAGCGCGCGCGAGCCCCGCTCGGTGCGCTCGGTCAGCGTCCCCTCCAGGACGGTGAGGACACCGGAGGAACGGCCGTGGTCGTGCGTCCCGCTGCCCTGTCCGGGCACCCAGGACAGCAGCCAGACCTCGTAGCCGGGGCCGGTGCGGAGCCGGTGGTACCAGCGGGTGGTGGCGTCGTAGCGGACGAGGTGTGCCCACTGGGAGCGGTCGGCGGCGATGGCGCGGGCGAGGCCCACGAACTCGGCGACCGTGGCGGGGTGCTCACGCGGCGGCTGGAGCAGGTGCGGGACTTCGAGGATGTCGCCGGCGATCTGGAGGTCGTTGTCGCTGTTCATCGGGTGAGGGGGTTCCTCGGCGGAGAGTGGGGGCTGGGTGTCGCTCTGCGTCCGCCCGGGTCACGGGCGAGGAGAGGGGTCCCGGATGAGGGTCAGGGACGGGGAAACGCGGCCGAGCCGGGATGGACTCGGGAGCAGCCGGAGCGCGATGGGCTCAACAGCTGGGACAGCAACAACAGCTACAGCGCGCGCGTGCGGCACCGAGGGACCCGGCGGTGCGGGTCGAGACGGGTGCCAAGTTCGCGAACATGCCCACTAGGACACCGGCTCACACCCGGACTGTCAACTCGACGCCCGGAAAGTGCGACATGGTTCACCTCATCCGGTTCATCTGTCAGGTGAAAGGTTTGTTCACCCGGATCCCGGGACACATGGCGCACAACCGAGCGCTCGAGCCTCGCCGGAACGAGATCGAACGCAGGGGCGTCCTTCTTCGTACAGGGAACTGTGCGGGGTCCGCCGCTCCTTCGGGCCTCTTCTGTGTGTCATGGTTTATGACGATTTGAACACTTTCCGCATGGCCTTGGTTCCGCAGAGTGAATAACGGGCTCAATAGCAGATCTCGGCTTGACTCGCCCGGAGCAGCACACTTGTAATTTCACTCGTGTCGTTCAGCCGAAATCGGTAGCGGCTACGCACGGGGACGTGAAGACAGACGAGGGGCGCACATGACCGAGCTGGTGCAGCAACTGCTGGTCGACGACGCGGACGAGGAACTCGGCTGGCAGGAGCGCGCACTGTGCGCCCAGACCGACCCCGAGTCCTTCTTCCCTGAGAAGGGCGGCTCGACCAGAGAGGCGAAGAAGGTCTGCCTCGCCTGCGAGGTGCGCTCCGAGTGCCTCGAGTACGCCCTCGCCAACGACGAGCGCTTCGGCATCTGGGGCGGTCTGTCCGAGCGTGAGCGCCGCCGGCTGAAGAAGGCCGCCGTCTGACCGGCGCCCCGGTCACGTTCCGGCCGCCGCGCCGCCGAGCGGCCGGACGGCACCCCCGCACATGTCGCGAACGGCCCGTCGCCCGTGGGTTATCCACAGGCGGCGGGCTCTCGTCATGGTCAGCCGATAGTGTGGTCGCTCGTCCGAGACGCCCCGCTGTCCCCTCGGGGCACAGGCGTCCACCGCAGTCCATCGAACCGGGGCCCGTACCTCGATGTCCGTGCACAGCCAAACGGCAGCTCAAGACCCGGCTGCCCACCCTGAGTTTCCGCGTCATGTGGTGACCGCGGTCCTCGTCTCCCACGACGGCGCCCGCTGGCTGCCCGACGCGCTGGCCGGGCTGCTCGGCCAGGAGCGCCCCGTACAGAACGCGGTGGCGGCCGACACCGGCAGCGCGGACGACTCCGCCCAGCTGGTCACCGAGGCGCTCGGCGACGACCGTGTGCTGCACCTGGCCCGGCGCACCGGCTTCGGCCAGGCGGTGGAGGAGGCGAGCCGCATCGCCCCCCTCCTCACCCCCGACGAGCTGCCCTACCTCAGGCGCCCCAGCGGCTGGGACCCGGCCACGCGCTCGTGGCGCGACGACGCCTACGACCTGCCGGAGCTGCCGCACGGCGAGCCCGTCCAGTGGCTCTGGCTGCTGCACGACGACTGCGCCCCCGAACCCGACGCCCTCGCCCAGCTGCTCCGGGTCGTCGACAACGAACTCGAACTCGGCCGCGACGACGTGGCGATCGTCGGCCCCAAGCTGCGCGGCTGGTACGACCGCAGGCAACTGCTGGAGGTCGGCGTCTCCATCGCCAACTCCGGCCGCCGCTGGACCGGCCTGGACCGCCGGGAACAGGACCAGGGCCAGCACGACCACGTCCGCACCGTGCTGTCCGTCTCCACCGCCGGCATGCTGATCCGCCGCGACGTCTTCGAACAGCTCGGCGGATTCGACCGCCGGCTGCCCCTGATGCGCGACGACGTCGACCTGTGCTGGCGGGCCCACACGGCCGGCCACCGGGTCCTCGTCGCCCCCGAGGCGGTCGTACGACACGCCGAGGCGGCCTCCCGCGAGCGCCGCACCGTCGACTGCGTGGGCCGCACCGCCGCCTCCCCGCACAAGGTCGACAAGGCCGGCGCCATCTACACCCTGCTCGTCAACACCCGCACGGCCGCGCTGCCCTGGGTGCTGCTGCGGCTCGTCCTCGGCACCCTGCTGAGGACCGTCGCCTACCTCGTCGGAAAGGTCCCCGGACAGGCCGTCGACGAGATCCGCGGTCTGCTGGGAACCCTGCTGCGGCCCGAGCGGATCCTCGCCGGCCGCCGCCGCCGCGGCGGCCCCTCCCAGATCGACAAGACCGAGCTGCGCCGGCTCTTCCCGCCCCCCGGCGCGACCATCCGCGCCACCGTGGAACAGGTCGCGGGCAACTTCTCCGACCGCTCCGACAGCGAGACCTCCTCGGTCGGCCGGCACGGCGGCGCCGTGGAGTCCGGACCCGGCGGCGACGACGCCGACTTCCTGGAGATCGAGCAGTTCGCCCGGCTGAAGCGGATCGCCCGCAAGCCCGGCCCGGTGCTGTTCCTGGCCCTGCTCCTGGTCTCCCTCGTCGCCTGCCGCGCCCTGCTCGGCGGCGGCGCCCTCGCGGGCGGTGCCCTGCTGCCCGCCCCGGCGAGCGCCGGCGACCTCTGGTCCCGCTACCTGGACGCCTGGCACCCGGTGGGCGCCGGCGGCACCGCCGCCGCACCGCCGTACCTCGCCATCGTCGCGACCCTCGCCTCGATCCTGTTCGGTTCCACCGGACTCGCCGTCACCGTGCTGCTGGTCTGCTCGGTTCCGCTGGCCGGCCTCACCGCCTACTTCGCCTCCCGGCCCCTCGTCACCTCACGCCTGCTGCGCGCCTGGGCCGCGATCGCCTACGCCTTCCTGCCCGCCGCCACCGGCGCCCTGGCCGGCGGCCGCATCGGCACCGCCGTCCTCGCCGTGCTGCTGCCGCTCATCGCGCGCGCGGGCATCGCCGCGAGCGGCCTCACCCATCCCTCCGGCGCGCGCGGCAGCTGGCGCGCCACCTGGGCGTACGCGCTGCTGCTGACCATCACCATCGCGTTCACCCCGATCGTCTGGCCCCTCGCGCTGATCCTCGGCATCGGCGTGCTGGTCCTGCGTCGCGGCGACCTCGTCGCGCACGGCCTGCGCTTCCTCGCCCAGCTCGGCACCCCGCTGCTGGTCCTCGCCCCCTGGTCGCTGACGCTGCTCCCGACCGGCTTCTTCACGGAAGCGGGCCTGGAGTACGGCGCCTCCAGCGCCTCCGCGTTCGACCTGCTCGGCGCCGGCCCGGGCGGCCCCGGCACCGTCGACGGCCTGATGCTCATCGGCATCGCCCTCGCCGCCCTGGCCGCACTGCTGCGCTCCGAGCGCCAGTTGGGCATCCGCACCGCCTGGGCGGTCGCCCTGGTGGGCCTCGTCCTCGCCGTCCTGTCCAACCACTCCACGTGGGCCGGACCGGCCACCCTCGTCTACGGCATCGCCCTGCTGGCCGCCGCCACGCTCGGCGCCGACGGAGCACGCGCGCGCGTTGCCGAGCAGAGCTTCGGCTGGCGTCAGCCCGTCGCCGCTCTGATCGCCTTCGCCTCCGCCGCGGGCCCGCTGCTCGTCGCCGCCGGCTGGATGATCGGCGGTGCCGACGGCCCGCTGGAGCGCCGCGACCCGGTGCAGGTCCCCGCGTTCGTCGCCGAGGACGCCACCACCCGCGACCAGGCCCGAACCCTGGTCCTGGACAGCGACTCCACCGCACTCGTGCGCTACAGCCTGGTCCGCGGCTCCGGCGCCCGCATGGGAGACGCCGAACTCGCCGCCACCGACGGGGAGAACGCCAGGCTCAACAAGGTCGTCGCCAACCTGGTCGCCGGCTCCGGCGCCGACCAGGCGGGCCAGCTCGGCGGCTTCGCCGTGCGCTACGTCCTCGTCCACAAGGGCGCACCCCGCGAGATCGCCCGCGTCCTGGACGCCACGCCCGGCCTGAGCCGGCTCAGCCAGCAGGACGGCAGCGCCCTGTGGCGCGTCGACCAGCAGGTCTCCCGCGCCACCATCGTGCCCGCGGGCGGCACCGGCACCGCCCGGTCCGTCGCCTCCGGTCCCGTGGAGATCCACACCACCGTCCCCTCCGGCTCCGACGGCCGTGTCCTGCGCCTGGCCGACGCCGCCTCCGACGGCTGGACGGCCACCCTGGACGGCAAGCCGCTCACCCGCACCACGGTCGACGGCTGGGCGCAGGGCTTCCAACTGCCCGCCACCGGCGGTCGGCTGGACGTCGTGCACGACGACCCGGTCACCCACACCGCCTGGCTCTGGGCCCAGGGCGCGCTCGCCCTCGTCCTGGTCGTCCTCGCCCTGCCCGGCCGCCGCCGCGAAATCGACGACGACCTGCCCGAGGAGCAGCCGCTGCCCGCCCAGGCCACCGCCGGAGAGGGCCGCCGCGCCCGCCGGCTGCGCGCCCAGGCAGAGGAGGCCGCCGTACCGGAGCAGCCCGCGCCCGACGACATACCGTCACCTCCGCAAGAGGCTCCGGCGGCCGTCCCCCAGCAGCCGGCGTACGACGAGTGGGACTACGCGGGCAGCGACTACACCGGTTACGGCACCGGCCAGTACCAGGACGCAGGGCAGTACCCCGCCGACGCCTACGACCAGCAGGCGTACCAGCCCGACCCCTACCCGAACGGCCAGTACGACCCCTACGCCTACGGCGGCACGGCCGACCAGCAGGCCTACGACCAGCAGGCGTACCAGCAGGGTTACGACCCGGCCCAGCAGCAGTACGGCACCGGCAGCGAGCGCCCCGACGGGAGCCAGCAGTGAACCGCACCACCCTGTCCCTGATCGCCTGCACGACCGCGCTGGCCGCCGTCACCGCCTTCGCCGCGCTCGACACCCCGTCAGCGTCCGGCGCGGCCCCGGCCAAGGCCGCCGCCGAACTGCCCGTGGAGCGCACCAGCCTGCTGTGCCCCGCGCCGAGCTCCTCCGACATCGCCGACACCTCGTACACGTCGTACACGCCCGTCACGAAGGGCACGGCGAGCGGCGGCAAGGCCCGACTCCAGGCGGCCACGGAACAGTCGGCGGACGGCACGAGCGGATCCAAGAAGGGCGCGGACGCCGAGAAGAAGCCCGCCAAGCCGCTCCTCACGCCGAAGAACCCCGGCACCCCGGCCACCGGCGACACCTCCGGCGCCGACACCCCGGCACAGGTCGGCACCGCCGACGGCAAGTACGCGCCCGGCTGGACCGTGCAGGAGACCACCGAGGTCGTGGCGGGCACGGGCCGCGGACTGCAGGGCGTCAACTGCACGGCTCCGGACACCGAGTTCTGGTTCCCGGGCGCCGGCACGGCCGCCGACCGCACCGACTACGTGCACCTCACCAACCCCGAGGACTCGGCCGCCGTCGTCGACATCGAGCTGTACGGCAAGGGCGGCGCGATCAAGTCCTCGGTCACGGACGGCTTCACCGTCCCGCCGCACGGGAGCGAGCCGATCCTGCTCTCCACGCTCACCGACGAACGGCAGACCGATCTGACCGTGCACGTCAGTGTGCGCAGCGGCCGGGTGGGCGCGGCGGTACAGGCCCTGGACGACAAGGTGGGCGGCGACTGGCTGGCCGCGGCGGACGATCCGTCCGGCAGCCTGGTCCTGCCCGGCATCCCCAAGGACGCCACCGACGTCCGGCTGATCGCCTTCACCCCCGGCGACACCGACGCCGACCTCAAGGTCCGCCTGGCCTCGCCCGACGGTCTGATCACCCCGGCCGGGAACGAGACGCTGCACGTCAAGGCCGGGATGACGACCGCGGCCGACCTCGGCGACGTCACCCGCGGCGAGGCAGGCTCCCTGGTGCTCACGCCCACCGACCAGTCCGTACCCGTGGTGGCGGCCCTGCGGGTGGTCCGGGGCAAGGGAGCCAAGCAGGAGACGGCCTTCATCCCCGCCACGGCTCCCGTCGGCAAGCGGGCGACCTCGGCCGACAACCGCGGCAAGACCTCGACCCTCTCCCTGACCGCGCCCACGGCCACCACCACGGTCAAGGTCACCGCCTCGGCGGGCAGTGAGGGCGGCACCCCGGTCACGAAGACGTTCACGATCAAGTCCGGCACCACGCAGGACATCCCGGCCCTCGTCCCGTCCGGTCTGAAGGGCACCTACGCCCTGACGGTGGAACCCGTCTCCGGAGGCCCCCTCTACGCCGCCCGCACCCTCACATCGACAGCGGCCGGCGTCCCCGCCTTCACCATCCAGACCCTCCCCACCGACCGAGGCCTGGTCTCGGTCCCCCAAACAGAAGAGGACCTGTCCCTCCTACAGAAGTAACCCACTGCACGCCTCCCGGCCCGCCCCCGGCACCGGGCCCGCCATGGCGATGGGGGTCCCCCCGCTCGAGCGAAGCCGAGAGTGGGGGAGGCACCCCGCAGGCGCGGGCAAGCGAAGCACCGCGACGCTCACCGAGCCACGGGGAACCAGGCGCCCCCGGCCCAGTCCATCCGGCTCGGGGCGCCCCGCCTAATCCTCCCCGTACCGAGGATCAACAGTCTCCGGAGTCAACCCCAGCAACTCCGCCACCTGCTCCACCACAACCTCATGCACCAGCGCGGCCCGCTCGTCCCGCCCCTTGGTACGGATCTCCACCGGCCGCCGGTACACCACGACCCGAGCCCGCCGGCCCTCCCGCGCGGGAATGATCCCGCCCAACGGCACAGCCTCGTCCTCCCAGGCGTCCGTGCCCCGCCCTTCCAGCCGAGGCACCTCGAGCACCAGGAAGTCCATGTCCGCCAACTGCGGCCACCGCCGCTCGAGACGTTCCACGGAGTCCTGCACCAGATCCGCGAACACCTCGGCCCTGCTGGCCGCCAGCGGCACCTGCGGCGGCGCGATCGGCCCACGCATGCCCCGTCCGTGACGATCACGGCGACGGGGCCCGGGGCCGGTGGCGCGGGGCGGTACACGGTTGTCCATCACCGCAGAAGCCTAGTCCCCGCACGCTCCGCCCGCCCGACCCCACGCGGCAACCGGCCACCGGCACTCCGAGTCCCCGGGCACGGCGCGACACGTGTCACAGGCCATGTCAGAGGTTGACCATTCCAGCCAAGGTCTGGCTCGTTTCGATAACCATCCAAGACCGGTCGAGTCAAGGCAATTGACGGTGTTTGTGCCGCCTCGTGACCGAGCGCCTTCCCGCCCGGGACCCCGCCCGTCCCTGTCCCCGCAGGTCAGCAAGGCCCGTTGAGAGGTGCCTGTGGGGCGTCTCACAGTCCGACACGGTGGCGTGACCTGGAGGAGAGTCGTCGCGGCCCGCTCAAGAGTGCGGTACCGTCCATCGTCGTGAGCCCTGTACGTCGCTGTTCGCGCACCGCCTGCGGCCGACCCGCCGTCGCGACGCTGACGTACGTCTACGCCGACTCGACCGCGGTCCTCGGCCCGCTCGCCACCTACGCCGAACCCCACTGCTACGACCTGTGCGCCGAGCACTCCGAGCGCCTCACCGCGCCCCGCGGCTGGGAGGTCGTCCGTCTCCTCGACGGCTCCGCGCCCGCGCGGCCCAGCGGGGACGACCTCGAAGCCCTCGCCAACGCCGTGCGCGAGGCGGCCCGCCCCCAGCAGCGGGCGGCCGAGGCGGGCGGCGGCGGGGCCCGTACCCCGGACCCCATGGAAGTCGCCCGCCGCGGGCATCTGCGCATCCTGCGCTCACCGGACAACTGAGTCCGCATCCCGCGGAGAACCGATCCCGCACCCACCCGGACGGCCCGCGAGTCCACTTGCTCGCCCCTTGCCGTCCACTTGCCCGTCCGCATGTCCGTCCGCATGTCCGTCCGCATGTCCGTCCGCTGGGTGTCCGCACACCTGCCTCTCACCCCCGACGGGTAGTTTGTGGGCACCCATAGGACTTCAGGAGGGTTGGCCGTGGCTGCTGATCTGTCGCAGATCGTGAAGGCGTACGACGTACGCGGAGTGGTCCCGGACCAGTGGGACGAGCCGCTGGCCGCCCTCTTCGGCGCCGCCTTCGCCGAGGTGACGGAAGCGACGGCCATCGTCGTCGGTCACGACATGCGCCCCTCGTCCCCCGGCCTGTCCCGCGCCTTCGCGCGCGGCGCCGCCGAACGCGGGGTGGACGTCACCGAGATCGGCCTGTGCTCGACGGACCAGCTGTACTACGCCTCGGGCGCGCTGAACCTCCCGGGCGCGATGTTCACGGCCTCCCACAACCCGGCGCAGTACAACGGCATCAAGATGTGCCGCGCGGGCGCCGCACCGGTCGGTCAGGACACGGGCCTGACGCAGATCCGCGAACTCGTCGAGCGGTGGCTGGAGTCGGGCGCTCCGGAGCCGGCCGCCGAGCCGGGAACCCTCACCACGCGCGAGACGTTGGAGGATTACGCGGCCCACCTCCGCTCCCTCGTCGACCTCAGCGCCGTCCGCCCCCTGAAGGTCGTCGTCGACGCCGGCAACGGCATGGGCGGCCACACGGTCCCCACGGTCTTCGCCGGCCTGCCCCTGACCCTCGTGCCGATGTACTTCGAACTGGACGGCACCTTCCCGAACCACGAGGCCAACCCCCTCGACCCGGCCAACATCGTGGACCTGCGGAAGCGGGTCCCGGCGGAGGGCGCCGACCTGGGCATCGCCTTCGACGGCGACGCCGACCGCTGCTTCGTCGTGGACGAGAACGGCGACCCCGTCTCCCCGTCCGCGATCACCGCGCTGGTCGCGGCGCGCGAACTGGCCCGCACCGGCGGCAAGGGCACCGTCATCCACAACCTGATCACGTCCCGCACCGTCCCGGAGGTGGTGAAGGAGAACGGCGGCACCCCGGTCCGCACCCGCGTCGGGCACTCCTTCATCAAGGCCGAGATGGCCCGCTCCGGCGCGATCTTCGGCGGCGAGCACTCCGCCCACTACTACTTCAAGGACTTCTGGAACGCCGACACGGGCATGCTGGCCGCTCTCCACGTCCTCGCGGCCCTCGGGGGGCAGGACGGCCCCCTGTCCGCCCTGACCGCCCAGTACGACCGCTACGCGGGCTCCGGCGAGATCAACTCCACCGTCGCCGACCAGGCCGCCCGCCTCGCCGCGATCCGCGCCGCCTACGAGGGCCGCCCGGGCATCACCCTCGACGACCTCGACGGCCTCACGGTCTCCGCCGCCGACTGGTGGTTCAACGTCCGCCCGTCCAACACCGAGCCGCTGCTGCGCCTGAACGCGGAGGCCAAGGACGAGGCGACGATGACCAGGATCCGCGACGAGGCCCTGTCGATCATCAGGGCCTGAGCCGCCCGCCCGCCCCGCACCGGGGCGGGCAAACCGAGGCCCAGCGGGCAGCGCGCCTCCGGCCGCACCCGCAGGCCCGGCCCGACCCCGCCACCAGCGGTACGCTGACCAGCACATCGGCAACAGAACTTTCGCCCCGAAGGGACACCCTCATGCCGCTCGAAGCCGGCCTTCTGGAGATCCTCGCCTGCCCCGCCTGTCACGCCCCCCTCAAGGAGCAGGACACCGAGCTGATCTGCACCGGTCAGGACTGCGGCCTGGCATACCCGGTCCGCGACGGCATCCCGGTCCTGCTCGTCGACGAGGCCCGCCGCCCCGCGTAACCCGAGGCGCTCCCCGCCCCGCGTGCACCGCGGCGTCACCGCCGCGCACCGACGAGGCGCCCACCCCCGCGTTCGAACCCCGCACAGGACCCCGGCGATCGGAGACTGCTGCCCATGCTCGACGAATCGCTGCTCGACAGCCCGGACGGTCTCGCCGACGCCGACAACCGCGGCCTCCTCCGCGGTGCGGCGGAGGCCGGCGCCCGCGTACGCACCGCCGTCCGGCACGCCGCCGAGGCCGGTGTGGCCGAGCTCAAGCCCGACGGCCGCCCCCGCGCCGTACTGATCGCGGGCCCCGGAGCCGCCGCCACCCACACCGCCGACCTGCTCGGCACCCTGGCCGGCCCCGGCAGCCCCGTCATCCGGCTGGCCCCCACCGGCGTCGCCCCCGCCGCCGGCGCCCTGCGCTGGGAGATCCCGGGCTGGGTCGGCTCCGTCGACCTGCTGCTCATCGCCACCCCGGACGGCACCGAACCCAGCCTCTCCCTGCTCGCCGAGCAGGCCTACCGCCGAGGCTGCTCGGTGGTCGCCGTCGCCCCGGCCCACACCCCGCTCGCCGAGGCGATCGCCGGGGCACACGGAATGTTCGTACCGATGGCGACGGCGCCCTACGACCACGAAGAACCCCTCGCCGCGTCCTCCCCTGGCGTCTTCTGGGCCATGTTCACCCCGCTGCTCGCGCTGCTGGACCGCATCGGTCTGCTGAGCGCGGCGCCGGACGCCCTGGAGAAGGTCGCCGACCGCCTGGACCACATCGCCGAGCGCTGCGGCCCGGCCATCGCGGCCTACAGCAACCCGGCCAAGACCCTCGCCGCCGAACTCGCCGACGCGCTGCCCGTCGTGTGGACGGAGGGCCCCGGGACCGGCCCCGCCGGCCGCCGGTTCGCCGCCGCCCTCGCCGAACTCGCCGGCCGCCCCGCCCTTGTCGCCGAACTCCCCGAGGCGCTCGCCGCGCACAGCGCCCTGCTGGCCGGCTCGCTCGCGGCCAGCGCCGACCCGGACGATTTCTTCCGCGACCGTGTGGAGGAGCCGCCCGCGATGCACGCGCGCGTGGTGCTGCTGCGCGACCGCCCGATCGGCGGCCTCACCGCCGCCCCGGCCGCACGCGACCTGGCGCTCAGCCACGACACGCCGATCAGCGAACTCGAACCGGAGGAGGGCGACGAACTGGAGACCCTCGCGGAACTGATCGCCGTCACGGATTTCGCCGCCGTTTACCTGGCGCTCGCTTCCGGGGCCTGATCTTGCTCAGGGCGTCGCACCCGGGCCCGCCCGGGCCGACCGGCCCGCGCCCCACCACCGGAACACCGACCGGCACCGGCACACCACCCGGCGCCGGCGCCGGCCGAGCAGCGTACGTACGGAGACAGAGAAACCACATGGACCGCCTCGACAACACCGTCCGCCCCTACGCCTGGGGTTCCACCACCGCCATCCCGCACCTCCTGGGCGTCGAGCCGAGCGGCGAACCGCAGGCGGAGATGTGGATGGGCGCCCACCCGGGCGCTCCCTCACGCACCGCGCGCGGGACGCTCGTCGAGGTGATCGACGCCGGACCCGAGCGCGAACTGGGCGCCGCGGCGGTCGCGAAGTTCGGCCCGCGGCTGCCGTTCCTGCTCAAGATCCTCGCCGCCGGCGCGCCCCTCTCCCTCCAGGTGCATCCCGACCTGGAGCAGGCCAGGGAGGGCTTCGCCGACGAGGAGCGGCGCGGCGTCCCCCTCGACGCCCCGCACCGCAACTACAAGGACGCCAACCACAAGCCCGAACTGCTCTGCGCGGTCACCGAGTTCGACGGCCTGTGCGGGTTCCGTGACCCGGCCGAGGCGGCCGGCCTGCTCGAAGGGCTCGGCGTCGATTCCCTGAAGCCGTACGCCGACCTGCTGCGCGCGCACCCCGAGGACGCGGCCCTGCGGGAGGTCCTCACCGCCGTCCTCAGCGCCGATCCGCGGGAAATGGCGCACACGGTCGCCGAGGCCACCGCCGCCTGCACCCGCCTCGGCGGCGACTACGCCCCCTACGCCGGCCTCGCCCATCACTACCCGGGCGACCCCGGAGTCATCGCGGCCATGCTCCTCAACCACGTCCGCCTGCAGCCCGGCGAGGCGCTGTTCCTCGGCGCCGGCATACCGCACGCCTACCTCGACGGCCTCGGCGTCGAGATCATGGCCAACTCCGACAACGTCCTGCGCTGCGGCCTGACCCCCAAGCACGTCGACGTCCCCGAACTGCTGCGCGTCGTCCGCTTCGAGGCGGGCGACCCGGGTGTGCTGCGCCCCGAGGCCTCCCCGGACGGCGAGGAGGTCTACGCGACCCCGATCGACGAGTTCCGGCTCTCCCGGTACGCCCTGTCCGAGGGCGGCGCCGCCCACGACCTCACCCTCGACACCCCGCAGGTCCTGCTCTGCACGGCCGGGTCCGTCCAGGCCGGTGAGCACGAGCTGGCCCCCGGACAGTCGGTCTTCGTCCCGGCGGGGGAGAAGGCCGAGGTGTCCGGAGCGGGCACGGTCTTCCGCGCCACTGTGATCGTATGACCGGGACTGTGGACACCTGAAGCGCCGCCACCCGGACGGGCTGCAACAATGGCCCACCGGCAAAGCACGGGCAAAGTCGGGTACACGCCTGGACGGCGTAGACGGACGAGGGCGAAGGGACAACGCGGACACATGAGCGCGTCAGGCGGTACCAGGGCGATCGTGGCGGCACTCGGCGCCAATCTCGCGATCGCGGCATCGAAGTTCGTGGCGTTCGCGTTCAGCGGCTCGTCCTCGATGCTCGCCGAGGGTGTCCACTCGCTCGCCGACTCCGGCAACCAGTTCCTGCTGCTGATCGGCGGCAAGAAGGCACAGCGCGAGGCGACCCCCCAGCACCCCTTCGGCTACGGCCGCGAGCGCTACATCTACGCGTTCCTCGTCTCGATCGTCCTGTTCTCCATCGGCGGCATGTTCGCGATCTACGAGGGCTACGAGAAGATCACCCACCCGCACCAGGTCGAGCACTGGTACTGGCCGGTGGGGGTCCTGCTCTTCGCGATCATCGCCGAGGGCTTCTCCTTCCGCACGGCCATAAAGGAGTCCAACGAACTGCGCGGCAAGCTGTCCTGGTCGCAGTTCATCCGCCGCGCCAAGGCCCCCGAACTGCCCGTCGTCCTCCTCGAGGACTTCGGCGCGCTCATCGGTCTGGTCCTCGCCCTCGGCGGCGTCGGCCTGGCCCTGCTCACCGGCGACGGCGTCTGGGACGGCATCGGCACCGTCTGCATCGGCGTCCTGCTGGTCTGCATCGCCCTCGTGCTCGCCGCCGAGACCAAGTCGCTGCTGCTCGGCGAGGCCGCCGGCATCGAGGAGGTCAAGAAGGTCGAGGCCGCGATCGTCGACGGCGACACCGTCACCGGCGTCATCCACATGCGCACGCTCCACCTCGGCCCCGAGGAACTGCTGATCGCCGCCAAGATCGCCGTCCAGCACGACGACACGGCCACCGAGGTGGCCAACGCCATCAACGCGGCCGAGGCCCGCATCCGGGCCGCCGTCCCCATCGCCCGCGTGATCTACCTGGAACCCGACATCTACAGCGAGGCCGAGGCCGCCAAGGGCCCCGACCCCGAGGCGACCCCGGGCGGCCCCACCCCGCCCGCCGCCGACCACTGATTCCCGACACGGCGACCGGGGCCGCCCACAAGGGGAATGCCCCCGTTCACTCCCCGGACGGCGGGAACTCTTCGAAGACGGACTGGGGGCCTCCCCGTCTCCCGGTGTAGCTTGGGACGGAGCCAGACGTCGCTGCTGATGGCGGTCGGGCGGTCCCGCAGCGGACCGGCCGAGGGAGAGAGGGCCTCCGACGGACTGCGCTGCGCGTACGTGGGCATGCCTGTGTCCTCTTCTCGGGCACCCGTGCGTCCGCCGCCGCGCAGACCAGCCGTACCCACCTCGACCCAATCCCGAGGAGCAGCTCGCAATGACGACTGTCGACAACCGACAGGACTTCAAGGTCGCCGACCTCTCCCTGGCCGAGTTCGGCCGCAAGGAGATCACCCTCGCCGAGCACGAGATGCCGGGCCTGATGGCGATCCGCAAGGAATACGCCGAGGCCCAGCCTCTCGCCGGCGCCCGCGTCACCGGCTCCCTGCACATGACCGTGCAGACCGCCGTCCTCATCGAGACCCTGGTCGCCCTCGGCGCCCGGGTCCGCTGGGCCTCCTGCAACATCTTCTCCACCCAGGACCACGCGGCCGCCGCCATCGCCGTCGGCCCGAACGGCACGCCCGACAACCCGCAGGGCGTCCCGGTCTTCGCCTGGAAGGGCGAGACCCTGGAGGAGTACTGGTGGTGCACCGAGCAGGCGCTGACCTGGCCTGACAGCGCCACCGGCGGCCCGAACATGATCCTCGACGACGGCGGCGACGCCACCCTCCTCGTCCACAAGGGCGTCGAGTACGAGAAGGACGGCAAGGTCCCCGCCCTGGAGACCGCCGAGTCCGACGAGCACCGCGTCATCCTCCAGCTGCTGCACCGCACCCTGGGCGAGAACCCCCAGAAGTGGACCCAGCTCGCCTCGGAGATCCGCGGCGTCACCGAGGAGACCACCACCGGCGTCCACCGTCTGTACGAGATGCAGCGCGACGGCGTCCTCCTCTTCCCGGCGATCAACGTCAACGACGCCGTCACCAAGTCGAAGTTCGACAACAAGTACGGCTGCCGCCACTCCCTGGTCGACGGCATCAACCGCGCCACCGACGTCCTCATCGGCGGCAAGACCGCCGTCGTCTGCGGCTACGGCGACGTGGGCAAGGGCTGCGCGGAGTCCCTGCGCGGCCAGGGCGCCCGCGTGATCATCACCGAGATCGACCCGATCTGCGCCCTGCAGGCGGCGATGGACGGCTACCAGGTCACCACGCTGGACGAGGTCGTCGAGACCGCCGACATCTTCATCACCACCACCGGCAACAAGGACATCATCCTCGCGTCGGACATGGCGAAGATGAAGCACCAGGCGATCGTCGGCAACATCGGCCACTTCGACAACGAGATCGACATGGCCGGCCTCGCCCAGATCCCGGGCATCGTCAAGGACGAGGTCAAGCCGCAGGTCCACACCTGGAAGTTCCCCGAGGGCAAGGTCCTCATCGTGCTGTCCGAGGGCCGCCTGCTGAACCTGGGCAACGCCACCGGCCACCCGTCGTTCGTGATGTCCAACTCCTTCGCGGACCAGACCCTGGCCCAGATCGAGCTGTTCACCAAGCCCGACGAGTACCCGACCGGCGTCTACGTGCTGCCCAAGCACCTCGACGAGAAGGTCGCCCGCCTCCACCTGGACGCGCTCGGCGTGAAGCTCACCAAGCTGCGCCCCGAGCAGGCCTCGTACATCGGCGTGGAGGTCGAGGGTCCGTACAAGTCGGACCACTACCGCTACTGAGTCCGCAGTCCCGCCGCCGGGGAGCACACCGGTGCACCGCCGCGCTCCCCGGCAGCAGGTCCGCAGATCCGCAGAGGCAGGCCCCCGCACCCCCGTGCCGGGGGCCTGCCCCTTTGGCCCGGGACCGGACCAGCAGCCGTAGGCCGGACCGCCGGCCCGTCAAGACCCAGGACCCCCATGCCACGCGGCCGATATTCGCTCCACGATCCGCACGATCACACCCCCTTCGCGGAAGAACACTTCCAGTGCGCGCCCGGCCCCTCCGGCTGGCGCTACGTCTCCCAGCTGACCACCCCCGCCGGCGATCACCGCGGCTCGGTCGATCTCGCCCTGGACGACCTCGGCCGCCCCATCCGCCTCGAACTGCACACAGGTGGCTGGCAGGTGCGAGGCGCCGCCCTCGACGGCGTCACCTGGGTCCGCACCGACGCCACCGGAACTCATGCCACGGAAGGCAATGTGCGCGCCCACGCCTTCACCGGCACGTCCCCCGCGTTCCTCGTCGCCACCGCCCGTCTCCTGCGCCTCACCCCCTCCTCGGCGACCCGCGTGCGCCTCGTGGCCTTCACCGACCCGGTCCTCGCCCCCCGCACCGTGGACCAGTCCTGGACCTTGGTGAAGAGCGAAGCACACGCCACTGACAACGGCCCTCTGACCGTGGACGAATACCAGGTCACAGCCCTGGACACGGGCGAACTGCACACCGTGCACATCGCCGGAGACGTGGTCCTGTCCGCGCCGGGGATCGAGCTGGAGGACCTCCAGTCACCGCCGTCCGTATTCGGCTGAGCGGCCGCCGCCGTCTCAGGCCGGTGGCGCGAATCCGGTGGCGGGACGGTCGGCCGGCGGCTCAGCCGGGCGCACCGGGGCGGACGGCGTGGAGGGAGCCGCGGGAACCTGCGGCTGAGCGGCGGCCGGGGACTGATACGCGTACGGCGCGGGTGGCTGCGACAACGCCGGAGGGTAGCCACCGGACGCACCGCCCCCGACCGCCGAGGGCCCCACAGACTGCGCGGGCGCTCCGGGGGCAACGGGAGCGGACGAGCCCGCCGCCGCGACGGACCCGACCCCGCCGAACGCCCGCCGGGCCTCGCGCGACTGCCTCTCCTGGACCACGGCGGCCAGGAAGGCCGCCGGGTGCTCGCCGTGCGGCACAAAAGCCCCCGTGCGAGCCGCGACGTCCGCCGCAAGCCGCTGCGCCATCTCCCAGGAGACCCGGGGATCCAGCTGCTGCATCCGCGTCAGGTACTGCCGGATCGCGAGCCACAGCCCGTCCGGTACGGCCGACAGATCCAGCTCGGCGTACCGCCCCGCGAGCCACGGTGGCGGCGGAGGCACCTGACCGGTCTGCCCGGCCGGAATCCGCTCGCGCACGACCAGGGTGCCCGCGAACACGTCGCCGAGTCGCCGCCCCCGCGCCGACACCAGCGAGGCGATACAGGCCACCACCCCGAACGTCATCAGGATCTCGACCACACCTATGGCGCCCCGCACCAACGCGTGCCGGAACCGGACGGGGCCACCGTCGTCCCGCACCACACGCAGCCCGAACACCAGCTTCCCCAGCGAACGGCCGTGACTGAGCGTCTCCACCGCGATCGGCCCACCGACCAGCACCAGCAGGAAGGCGGCGATCGACAGCGCGACCTGAGCGGCCTCGTCGAGCGACGACGTCATAGCCACCAGCGCCAGAGTCACGCCCATGTACACGAGCACGGCCACGACCAGATCGAGCAGCACCGCCAACGCCCTGCTCGGGAGTTTCGCGGGCCGCAATTCGAGCGCCACCGCCTCGCCGGTCACCAGCTCACTCACGCCCGTCGTCCTTCCCCTGGCCTGCCCCGTGAACCGCAAGTCTGCCAAGCTGAGGGCGCATCGCGCCGCAGTACGACAAGCTGACGGCAACAAGAGTGCACAACGAGCAGCGGACGACCAGCCGAGGAGCAGGCAGACCCCATGGATCTGGACGTCTTCGTCTCCGCACACCGCGCCGAATGGGACCGCCTCGACGCCCTGCTCCGCCGTCGGCGCCGCCTCACCGGAACCGAGGCGGACGAGCTCGTCGCCCTCTACCAGCGCACCGCCACCCACCTCTCCCTCATTCAGTCCAGCGCGCCGGACCCTCAGCTGACGGGCCGGCTCAGCCAACTGGTGGCACGCGCGCGCAGCGCCGTGACCGGCACCCGCCGCGCCTCGTGGCGGGACGTCACGCGGTTCCTGGGCCAGGGATTCCCCGCCGCGGTCTATCGCGCGCGTCGCTGGTGGGTGCCCACCGCGCTCGTCTCCACCGCGGTCGCGATCCTTCTGGGGTGGTGGATAGGCACCCACCCGGAGGTGCAGTCCACCATCGCGGCCCCCAGCCAGCTGCGGGAGCTGACCCGCCCCGGCGGCGAGTACGAGACCTACTACTCGAGCCATCCCGCGGCGTCCTTCGCGGCCCAGGTCTGGACGAACAACGCCCAAGCGGCGGCGATGTGCCTGGTCCTGGGCATCTTCCTGGGCCTGCCCGTGCTCTTCATCCTCTTCGAGAACATGCTCAATCTGGGCGTCGGCTTCGGGCTGATGTCGTCCGCCGGCCGTCTCGACACGTTCCTCGGCCTGATCCTTCCGCACGGCCTGCTCGAACTGACCGCGGTCTTCGTCGCCGCCGGCACCGGTCTGCGCCTCGGCTGGACCCTCATCGACCCGGGGCCGCGCAGTCGCCGCGTCGCGCTCGCCGAAGAGGGCCGAGCCGCGGTCGGCATGGCCATCGGCCTCGCCCTCGTCCTCTTCGTCTCCGGCGCCATCGAAGGCTTCGTCACGCCGTCCGGCCTGCCCACCTGGGCTCGTATCGGCATCGGGATCGCGGCCGAGCTGACATTCCTGGCGTACGTCTTCGTCCTGGGCGGCCGCGCCGTGCGGGCCGGCGAGACGGGCGACATCGAGGCGGCCGAACGCAGCTCCACCGTGCCCACGGCCGCGTGATGTGCATGCACGGTCTCTGAGCTGCTAGTCTCTCCCTCGCCCCGCAAGAGCTGTTGACACGGCTGGAGTGGGGAGGTAGATTCAAACAGTTGCCTAGAACTGGACAAGTTCGGGGCCGATCGTTTAAAATCTACTTGCTTCCCAAGAGTCGCCAACGCGATCGAGAGAAGCACCCCTCCGAATTACTCAGAAATGAGCAGCCGGTCAGACCGGCCGAAAACTTCTGATAAAGTCGGAACCGCCGGAAAGGGAAACGCGAGAGCGGGAACCTGGAAAGCACCGAGGAAATCGGGTCGAGAAAAGATCTGATAGAGTCGGAAACGCA
>NZ_JBEXYS010000014.1:0-183908 GCF_040631045.1 Streptomyces sp. NPDC005706
GCCACTCAAACGGGCCGAGCACCGCAACTGGCTACCACCCGCACCGGACGCGGTGACCATCACGCGGCAAGGCACAAGCTAAGTCACCGGCATTGGGACTAGGCCGCCTCTTTCGGATCGTCGACCGGCATACTGGGCGCCATCTCAGATACGGCCGGAAGCGGATAGCGTGAAATCCGACATATTTCGCATCAGTGCAAGCCTTGCGGCCGTCACCGTGACGGCACTGCCTCGTCCTCTTGCGGGGCAGGCGAGCCCGTCGCCACTCCGGGGCCGTAACGCATTCCGAATTGGTCGGCCGATGGAACGGGGAGGGGAAATGCGGATCGCCGGTAGTTCGGCTACGTGACGATTACACTTTTTCCAGCAAAGACTTTCCGGTCGAGTGGGACGGCCCCGTGCCGGACGCGCAGGTGAAGCGCCGTTCATCCGGCGGTAGGTGGCATGGGGTAAACAAAGACCCTGGCCTGTCACCCTATCTGGTACTCAGTTTCAAGAATCACGATGACGCCCAGATTCTGCGGTTCTTTTTGGAGCATGGAGAGCTGCAGATGGATGGGACGGTTTACGCGAACGGAGGGGACCCCTATCCCTATCCATGTCACTACAAACGCACTTCTTTCGACCCCGAGGCCTAGGGGCACTTAGAGCGCCCGGCAGTAGGCGTGCTGGGCGGTCTTAATCGAGTGCGAGAGTCCCGGTCCGGGTGATACAAGGTCTGCGTGCCTGAGAATCTCTACTTCCCCACCCTGCTGCGGATGATTGACGAGCGGTCCGCCGCGTTCCGCGCCACCGTCGCCGCGGCCCCCAGCCTCGACGCCGATGTCCCGTCCTGCCCGGGCTGGACGCTGTACGACCTGGCGAACCACCTCAGTGAGGGGGACCGCTTCTGGGCCTGCATCGTGCTGAACACCGCGCCGGGCGACGAGCGGCCGAGCAAGGACGGGCTGGCGGCGCCCAGGGAGCGCGAGGCCCTCATAACCTGGCTGGCAGACTCGACGGAGCAGCTGCTTACTGCTCTGCGCGAGGCCGGCCCGGACCGGGGCTGCTGGGCCTGGTGGGAGCCGCTGGCCTCGCCGCACACGGTGGCCGCCGTGGCCCGCCGCCGCGTCCCGGAGTCGCTGATCCACACCTACGACGCCCAGCTGGCCTCCGGTACCCCGCAGGAGCTGCCGACGACCGAGGCGGGCGACGCCATCGAGGAGTTCCTCGCCACCGTCTGCACCGGCACGGTCCCGTGGCCGGGCGAACCCGCCACCATGGACTACCACGCAGCCCAGGCCGGCTCCTGGCGCCAGACGGTGGACGCCGCCGGTTCCCGCTTCACCCGCCTCACCGCGGCGGAGGCCGCTGAGAGCAAGCCCACCGCCGCCATCTACGGCACGGCGAGCGAGATGGCCCTGCTCATGTACATGCGTATCCCGGCTGGCTCGCTGCGGATGGAGGGCGACGCCGACCTGCTCCAGCAGCTGCAGGACTGGGGCTGAGACCGACCGGCAAATGGATCACTTGAGGCGTCGGGTGGTGGGGCGGCCGTCCCAGCGGTAGCGCGGGGTCGCGCGGCGGATGATCATACGCAGCGTGACGATCGCTGCGGACAGGTAGAGGTAGAAGTCCACGACGCGGCTGCGTTTCTCGGTACAGCGCCGCAACTTCCGAAGCCGTTCATCCATGCGTGGCTCCGCTCCACCACCCACCTCTTGTCGGCCTGGATCAGGGCGGGGACGCCTTTGCGGGAGATCTCGCCAGTGAAGCCCAACTCCCCACGCGCAGAACGGGCCTTGTCGCTGTCGTAGCCGCGGTCCAGGTTCACGTTGACCCGGTCGGGCAGCTCGCCGACCTGTTCCTTGGCGACCTTCAGGCGGATGGGCGAGAGAGGGAGACGGTGAACGAGCCGTAGCAGGCAGCCGCCAAGGCACTCACCGGGAGCGGGGTCGAGGCTTCGCGTCTGCCGTCGGCCGAAGGCGGTGAACTCAGCCATCGGCGGCCGGCCTGTCGCCCTGGTCGTCGAAGACCGTGTTGCGTGGCCTGCTACCTGTCTCCCTCGGAGGACCAGTCCAGGCTCAATTGTCGTCACCCAGAGCGTCGGCGCCGCCTAGGGTGACTGGGATGAGCGACGATCCCGTGATACTCCGTCCAGTAGCCGAGGACGATCTTCCGGTGCTTGAGAGGTTCCTGACCGATCCCGAGGCCACCGGGCCGTTCCAGTGGCTGGGTTGGTCAGATCCGGGGCGCTGGCGGCGACGCTGGGCTCAGGACGGCCTACTGGGCGATGAGGGCGGCCAGTTGATGGTGGTAACCGGCGCGGACCGGATCGGCTTCGTGGCGTGGCGGAAGGTCGTGACATCACGGACCTCTTACTGCTGGAGCATCGGAGCCCAGTTGCTGCCGCAAGGCCGGGGCCGCGGCGTCGGTACCCGAGCCCAGCGGCTGCTGGCACGTTACCTCTTCGCGCACACACCGGTCGTCAGGCTCGAGGCGGACACCGAGACGGACAACATCGCCGAACAGCGCGCACTCGAGAAGTCAGGGTTCACCCGCGAAGGCGTGCTGCGCAGCACTGTGTTCAGGGACGGGCAGTGGCGGGACACCGTGCGCTACAGCATGCTCCGCGGAGATATCGCCGCTTAATAGCGGCTAACAAAATGGGCGTCGGGGCCTGCGGTTACAGGTAACTCGTCTCGCCGTCGGCGACGAACCGTGTTGAGGAACGCTTCATGGACGTCGGCCCTGCGTTCCCAGCGGATGTGCAGACGTCGGAAGCCGTGCAGCCACGCGAAACTCCTTTCCGCGACCCAGCGGTAGGTGCCCAGTCCGGTGCCGTGCAGGGTGCCGCGGCGGGCGATGGCCGACACGATCCACGGCGACGTCCCCACACCGGATCGAACGCTCAACTCCCGCCCTGAACACAGTAACCAGGAGCGATCCACCTCATTGTGTTAGCCGTTGTCATCGATGACGGTGGAGCCGACCGCAACGACCCGGTCGAGATCGCCGTCGGTGTCGGCCTGGACGAGCAGAGCGACCACTGATCGGATGATCTGAAGGAGGCGGCCTACTAGACCCGCCCCACCGGTGCCGGCCAGCCGCGGCCGAAGGCGGCCTCCACGAAGCACTGGTCGTACGCCGCCTCCGCGCCCTGACGCAGGGCGTCCCGCAGGGCTTCCGGGGCCGGTGGAACACGCCGGGACCATCCGTCGCGCAGCAGTGCCACGGCGAACCCGGTGAGGAAGGCGTCTCCGCAGCCCATCGTGTCGGAAACGGACCCGGGATCCGCGGCGCGGGCCGGCGCGACGGCCGTGGTCCGGCCGTCGTACACGATCGCCCCGTGCAGGCCGCGGGTGGCCAGCGCCATCCCGGCCCCCCGCCGCACCGCCTCGGAGAGCAGCGCACGGGTGGCGGTCTCGTCCAGGTCCGAGCACGACAGCAGCGCCAGATCCACGTGCGGGCACACGAGATCGAGATAGGCGGGTGTGCGGAACTCCTCCTCGTCGGAGAAGTCGAAGCTGATCAGCGGGCCGGCCCCGGCGAGCGAAGGGAGTTCGGCCTCGGTGCCGGAGTAGACGCTGGAGTGCACCAGGCTGAAGGACGCGGCGTAGGCGAGCAGGGCGGGGGTCAGGGGAAGCGGTTCCGCCACAGCGCCGCCGCCGGGTTCATAGCCGAGGAAGACCCGGTCGCCGTCCTTCACCCGCAGGGTGGACACCGAGGTCTCGCCGTGGCGTACGACGCTGTGGTCCGCGGTGACGCCTTGCGCCGCCACGGCCGCGCGCAGCCGGGTGCCGAGGTCGTCGTCGCCGAACACCCCCAGGTAGGCGGCGTCCAGGCCGAGCCGTTGGGCGTACACGGCGACGTTGACACAGTTGCCGCCGGGGTAGTCGGTGCCGCGGTCCACGAAGCGGTCGACGGTGTTGTCGCCGAAGCCGAGGACGTTCATCAGGGTCTCCCGAGGCGCGGGCGCGTGCGTGGTGCACGGCGCCCGCCATGGGCGCGCCGGTGCCGGGGCACCGGCGCGCGGGGCGGACGGACGAGGGTGAACTCGGAGGGCTCAGTAGTCCATGACGCGGTAGTAGCGGCGCAGGTCGAGCGAGTGGTCGCGCACCCGCTCGAGGTGCTTGCTGACCCGGTCCATCACGGTGTCGAGCACCAGCGGGGCGAGCAGTCCGCGGAACTCCGGGCTGATGCCCTCCAGCGGGTAGTCCCGGGTGTCGAAGACGGTGACGTCCTTGGAGACGCGCTTGGCGAAGGACTCGGCCCGGTCGGTCAGCGCCCGGGTCTCGTCCTCACCCTGGAACACGATGACGCTGGTGTTCTCCTCCAGGAGTTCCAGCGAGCCGTGGAAGAACTCCGCGCTGTGCACCCGGGTGGTGCGCAGCCACTGCATCTCCTCGAGGATGCACATGGAGTACAGGTAGGTGAATCCCCACAGGTTCCCGCCGCCGATGAGGAAGTGGTAGTCGGTGTCCTTGTGGGCCTCGGCGAAGTCCGAGGCCACCGGCTCGGCCTGCCGGGCGACGTCCACCAGGATGCGGGGCAGGCCCGCGAGTTCGTCGGCGAGGCGCTCGTAGCCCTCGAACTCGCCCCGGCGGGAGAGCAGTCGGCCCATGAACAGCAGCAGTTGGACGTCGAACGGCCAGGCCTTGGGCTCGGAGATCAGTGCGGTGTCGACGTTCTGGGCGACGGGGGAGTCGGGGTAGCCGGTGAAGCCGATCGTGTGGGCGCCCCGGGACTTGCAGTGGTCGATGGCACGGAGGCTGTCGTCGGTGGTGCCGGACACGGAGGTGAAGACGGCGATGGTGCGCTCGCCGAGGCGGGCGTCGCCGGAGACGACGAGTTCGGCGGCGACGGCGGCCCGGACGGGCAGCAGCGAGTCGCGCCGGGCGAGGTGCTCGTAGGGCCACATCTGCGCGTACGTGCCGCCGGCGCCCACGAGGAGGACGTTGTCGTAGCCCTCGTCGGTCAGACGGTCGACGACCTTCTCGATCTGGGGGCGCAGCGCCAGCAGGCTCTCCGTCTGGGAGACGAACTCGGCTTCGTTGAACTTGAGCACGGTGATGACTTCCTCAAGGGTTGTTCCGCACCGGCCGGCGTGTGCCGGTGAGCCGGTGTTTGGAGGGGCGCGTGGACCGGATCCGGTCAGGTCGCGCGACGCCGGGAGAACAGCACGTTCGCCCCGGCGATGATCAGGCCGCCGGCGAAGATCAGCGTTCCCATGACGTTGACCTGCGGGGGCACGCCGGTACGGCTGGCGCTGTAGACCCACAGCGGGAACGTGACCGTACGGCCGGCGTTGAAGCTGGTGATGACGTAGTCGTCGACGGACAGGGCGAAGCAGAGCAGGGCGCCGGAGGCCACACCGGGCAGCAGCATCGGCAGGGTGACCAGCCGGAACGCCGTCCACGGGCCCGCGCCCAGGTCTCGGGCGGCCTCCTCCAGCGTCGGGTCGTGTCCCGCCATGCGGGCCCGAACGGTGATGGCGACGTAGGGGATGCAGAAGGCCACGTGCGCGATGACGACCGTCCAGTAGCCGCGGGGCACGCCCAGCACGATGAACAGCGACAGCAGCGCGGCGCCGAGGGCGATCTCGGGGGCCGCGATGGCGGCGAACATCAGCAGGTCCACCGAGCCCCGGCCGCGGAAGCGGTGGCGGCCGAGCGCCAGCCCGATCGGGGTGCCCAGGAGGGTGGCGACCACGGCGACGACCAGGGCGATGGTGAGGCTGTTGACCAGCGCGGAGGTCAGGTTGGGGATGGCGAACAGGTGCCGGTACCAGTTGAGGGTGAAGCCCTGCCAGGTGAAGTTCACCTTGCTGCCGGTGTCGTTGAACCCGAACAGGATCATGACGGCGATGGGCAGCAGCAGCCAGGCCAGCACCAGCCCGGTGTACAGGGTCAGGGTGGGGCGGCGCCGTGGGCGCCCGGTGCGCCGGGTGCGCGGTGCGGCGGGCGCGTCGGCCGCGGGGGCGGCGGTCGTGGTGGTCATCGCGCGGCCGCCTCCAGGACCTCGTCGGTGCCCAGGGCCCGGGCGTAGGTGAACACGGCCAGCAGCAGCGCGCCCATGAGGACGAAGGACAGGGCGGAGGCGCCGGGGTAGTCGAGGTTGGTGAAGTACTCGGTCTGGATGATGTTGCCGATCATCGTCGTCGAGGGGCCGCCGAGGATGCCGGCGTTGACGTAGTCGGCGCAGGCGGGCACGAACGTCAGCAGTACGCCGGCGAAGACGCCGGGCAGCGACAGCGGCAGCACCACACGCAGGAACGTCTGCGCCCGGGATGCGTAGAGGTCGGTGGACGCCTCGATCACCTTGGGGTCCACCCGTTCCAGGGCCACGTACACGGGCAGCACCATGAACGGCAGGAAGTTGTAGGTCAGGCCGCCGATCACCGCGTAGGGCGTGGCCAGCAGGTGGAAGTCGGCCGGGAGCAGACCGATGTCCTTCAGCGGTCCGAGCAGGACGCCGTGGTCGGCGAGCACCACGTTCCAGGACTGGGTGCGGATGACGAAGGACACGAAGAACGGCAGCAGGAGCAGGAAGAGGAACACCGACTTGTGCCGGCCGGCCCGGAAGGCGATCCAGTAGGCCACCGGGTAGCCGACGACGGCGCAGGCCGCGGTCGCCACGGCGCCGTAGACCAGGGACCGGACCAGTTGCACGTGGTAGGTGCGGACCACGTCGGCGTAGGTGCCGAAGTGGAACGTCTGGCGGAAGCCGTCGATGAAGTTGCCGGTCTGCAGCGACAGCGACACCATCACGATCACGGGGGTGACGAAGAAGGCGGCCAGCCACAGCCAGCCCGGCAGGATCATCAGATAGGGGGCCGGCGCCGCCCCGGGGCGGCGGCGCCGCCGGGTCAGGCCTGGTAGATCGGTTCGAACAGCGCGTTCCACTGCTTCTCCTCCTCTTCGTCGAGCACCCGCAGACGGCGCAGCTTCGACTGGTCGGCCTTGGTCGGGAAGACCAGGGGGCTGGTGCTCAGGGCGTCCAGCACGGTGTGCCGCTTGCCGGAGGCGGCGGCCGCGTCGCGTGCGACGACCCGCTGTGCGGCGGGGACGGGGCAGACGAACTGCACGGTCTCGCTGATCTTCGCGGCGACCTCGGGCCGGTAGGCGTAGTCCATGTAGGTCAGCGCGTCGACGGGGTGGGCGGCCGTCGACGGGATGCAGAGGTTGTCGGTCCACAGCAGACCGCCCTCGTCGGGGATGACGAACTCCAGTCGCGAGCCGCTCTGGTTGGCCTGGAAGACATCGCCCGAGTACACGAGGGAGGCCGCCAGGTCGCCGCGCTGGAGGGAGGACTGGTAGGTCGAGGTGGAGTAGGAGCGGACCATGCCGGCGTCGCGCTGCCTCCGCAGCCAGGCCGCCGCCTTGTGCCAGTCGGCGTGGGTGGAGGTCTCCGGGTCCACTCCGACGGCCAACAGCGCGATGTTGCCCATCTGCACCGCGTCGTTCCACATGCCGACCCTGCCGCGCAGTTTGGGGTCGAGCAGGTCCTGCCAGCTGGTGATCTTCCGGCCGACCCGGGCCGGGTCGTAGCCGATGCCGGTCATGCCGGACTGCCAGGGGACGGTGTAGACGTTGCCGTGGTCGAAGGAGGTGTTCTTGAACGCGGCTCCGCCGTACCGCGCGAAGTTGGGCAGGCGGCTGTGGTCGAGCGGGGCGAGGTAGCCGAGTTCGATGTACTTGCCGAGGTAGCTGTCGCCGCCGACGACCATCAGGTCGTAGCCGATGCCCTGCCCGGAGGCGAACTCGGGCTGGATCCTGCCGAACCAGGAGGCGCTGTCGTCGATCAGTTCGTCGTAGGCGACCTCGATGCCGCTCTCGTGGGTGAAGGCGTCGAGGGTGGGGTGCTTGCCCTGGTCGGCGGGGTCGACGTCGATGTACTGCGTGTAGTTGACGAAGTTCAGCTTTCCGGACCGCTTCTTCCCGGTCCAGAAGTCGGTGACGGCGGCGGCGATCTCGGCCTTGCCGGTGGGGACGTGCACGCGCGCCCCGGGGACGCTGCACGCGGCGAGCGGCGCCAGCGCGGCGGCGCCGGCCGCGGCGCGCAGCAGGCCGCGCCGCGTGCAGCCGCGTGGGCTCAGTCCGCGCGGCCGGGGCGCGAAGGGTGTGGAGTGCTCGGGCATGGTGGTCCGCCTGTCGTCAGCGCGAGGTGAGGGAAACCGGGTCCGCGGCGGTCGCCGCGGCGGCGGGGGCGGTGGAGAGCAGGTAGGAGTGGTCGGTGGCCCAGGAGAGCCAGACGGTGTCGCCGCGGGACGGGGACGCGCAGGCGGTGCCGTCGTTGGGCTGGAAGACCGTCATCTCCGCACCGGTACCGGTGTCCACCGTGTAACTGGTGGAGGTGCCGAGGTAGACCACCTCCCGTACGGTGCCCCGGACCCGGGTGGCGGAGTCGGCCGGCTCGGTGGTCAGCGTGATCTTCTCCGGCCGCACGGTGAGTTCGACGGCCTCGCCGGCGGCGTGGGAGCCGCGCAGCGGGACCGTGACGCGCTGGCCGTCGCCGAGGTCGAGCACCCCGGTCCCCGCCGCCACGGAGGCCAGGCGGCCGCCGATGAGGTTGGAGGTGCCGATGAACCCGGCGACGAACGCGGTGGCGGGCCGTTCGTACACCTCCTGCGGCGCGCCGACCTGCTCGACCAGGCCCTGGTTCATCACCGCGATCCGGTCCGACATGGTCAGGGCCTCGGCCTGGTCGTGCGTGACGTAGATGAAGGTGATGCCCACCTCGCGCTGGATGCGCTTGAGTTCCAGCTGCATCGTCTGGCGGAGCTTGAGGTCGAGGGCGCCTAGAGGTTCGTCGAGGAGCAGCGCGCGGGGGCGGTTGACCAGGGCGCGGGCGAGGGCGACGCGTTGCTGCTGGCCGCCGGAGAGCTGACGGGGGCGGCGGTCGGCCTTGTCGGCGAGTTCGACGGTGCGCAGCATCTTCTCGACCCGGTCGCGGATCTCGTCCTTGGGTACGCCCTTGCGGCGCAGTCCGAACGCCACGTTGTCGGCGACGCTCAGGTGCGGGAAGAGGGCGTAGGACTGGAACACCATGTTGATGTCACGCCGGTTGGCGGGCACACCGACCATGTCGCGGCCGTGCAGCAGGATCTGCCCGGAGGTCGGTTCCTCGAAGCCCGCGATCATCCGCAGGGTGGTGGTCTTGCCGCAGCCGGAGGGGCCGAGGAGCGAGAAGAACTCGCCCTCGCCGATGGCGAGGCTGACGCCGCGCACGACCGCGGCGTCCCGGGCGCCGGCGCCGCCGAAGTCCTTGATCACGTCGACGAGGGTGATGGCAGGGCCAGCGGCCTTCGGCGGCGAGAGGGTGTCGGTTGCCATCCGTGATACCTCCGGTGTTCGGGGCGTGGGACCGGGGCGGGCCCGGGCAGGGGAGTGCCGTGGCCGGCCGGGGAAAAGGCAGGCGGGGTGGGCGTCGGTGAGAATTGATAACGTTACCAACGGCCCGACCTTACCCACGGACAGCCGTCGTCCGTCAATGGTTGAATGGCCTCGAATTTCATCGGCCGGTTCCTCGGCCTACGCCGAGCCGTCACCCACGAGAGACCACCCATGCCCAACACCCCACGGCCGCCACGTCGCGTCACCATCCCCGACGTCGCCCGGCACGCCGGCGTGGGACAGGCCACGGCCGCCCGGGTCCTGGGCGGATACGGCTCGTCCAGCGCGGCCACCCGGGAACGGGTGCTGGCCGCCGCCGCCGAACTGGGCTACAGCACCAACGCGGTGGCCCGGAGCATGATCAGCGGACGCACCCACACTCTGGGCGTGGTCGTCGCCGACGTGGAGAACGCCTACTTCGCCCGCGCGGTGCGCGGCGTCACGGACGTCGCGGCCAAGGCCGGACTGCAGGTCGTCCTCGCCAACAGCGACGAGAAGGGCGAGACGGAGAAGTCCGCGGTGCAGATGTTCATCGAGCGGCGGGTGGACGGCCTGGTCGTGGCACCTGCCGCGGCCGGCCACGAACACCTCGACAAGGCCGTCGCGGCGGGCATCCCCGTGGTCCTCCTGGACCGCGCGCTCGGTGGCGCCACGCTGGACACGGTCGTGGTCGACAACCGCGGTGCCGCCAAGGCGGCGGTGTCCAGGTTCACCGAAGCCGGACACACCCGCATCGCCGTGGTCACCTCCGCCTCACCCGACGAGAACGCCACACGGCTCGCACCCGGCGCGGACATCTGGACCACGACCGAGCGGCTCACCGGATACCGGCAGGCCCTGCGCGCCGCCGGCATCCCGCGCGGGGCGGAGCTGATCCGGCACACCGGATACGACCGGACCTGGGCGCGGTCGGCGGTACTGGAGCTGATGAGCTCGCCCGACCGGCCCACCGCGCTGTTCACCACCGACAACGTGGCCACGCTCGGCACCCTCGACGCGCTGTTCGACCTGGAGGCGCACATTCCCGCCGACGTCTCGGTCATCGGCTTCGACGACGCCGAGTGGGCCACCCTCGTCCGGCCGAGGCTGAGCGTGGTCAGCCAGCCGGTGCAGGAACTGGGCGGGCTCGCGGCCGACATCCTGGTCCGCCGGATCAACGGCTCCACGGCCCGGCCCCGCAGGCACACCCTGTGCGCCACCTATATTGCGCGCGAGTCCACCGGTCCCGTGCCCGCGCGGGTCCGGCGGCTGGGGCCGGCGGGGGAGTGACGGGCCCGCCGGCCCCGCCCCGACGCGACCGGACCCGCGGTGCCGCCACGCCATGAGCCGCGGCAGGGCGACGGTGGTCGTCCACAGGCCTTCCGGAAGCTGATCAGCAGGGCGTCCTCTCCTTGCCGCGCACAAGATCTTCACGCCACGTCAGGAGAATGCCGTCGGCCGGTCCGGTCACCGTGGGGCGGCCGCCCGGACGAGGGCCGTTGCCGCTGTCTCGACGTCGCCCGGGCTGGTCCAGCGGCCGAGGGACAGCCGCACCGCGCCGAGCGCGCGGGCCGGGGCGAGGCCCATGGCGGTCAGCACGGGGGAGGGGGTGCGGGTGCCGCTGTGGCAGGCGGAGCCGGTGGAGGCCGCGATCCGGTCGGCGGCCGCGAGGAGTTCGTGGCCGAGGACGCCGTCGACGCTCACGTTGAGGGTGTTCGGCAGACGCTGCTCCTCGGGACCGTTGAGGTGCACGCGGCCGGGCAGCCCGTCGGCCAGCCGCCGGTGGAGGTCGTCGCGCAGGGCGGTGATACGGGCAGGGGCTCCGTCGGTGAGTTCGGCGGCCGCGAGCCGGGCGGCGGTGCCGAGCGCGACGGCCAGGGCGACGTTCTCGGTGCCGGCGCGCAGGCCGTGCTCCTGGCCGCCGCCGTAGACGACCGGCTCCAGCCGCACCCCGTCGCGCACGTACAGCGCGGCCACGCCCTTCGGCGCGTACATCTTGTGCCCCACGACCGTGAGCAGGTCGACCCCGGCGGCCCGCACGTCCAGGGGGATCTTCCCCGCGGCCTGGGCCGCGTCGCAGTGGAAGAGCGCTCCGGACCGGTGGGTGAGGCCGGCGAGCTCGGCGACGGGCTGCAGGGCGCCCGTCTCGTTGTTGGCGGCCATCACCGACACGAGCACCGTGTCCGCGGTGAGGGCCGCGGACAGGTCGCCCGGCTCGACGAGCCCGTCCCGGCCGACGGGCAGGACCGTCACCCGCGCCCCGTGCAGCCGCGCCAGCGCGTGGGCGGTCTCCAGCACCGCCGGGTGCTCCGTGGCCTGGGTGATCACGTGGGGGTGCGGACGGCCGGAGGCAAGGGCCGCCCCGCGCAGCGCGAGGAGGTCAGCCTCGGAGCCGGAAGCGGTGAACACGATCTCGCCGGGCCCGGCGCCGATCAGGGCGGCCACCTCGGCGCGGGCCTCGGCCAGTGCCCGGCGGGGTGTGTCGGCGTAGGGGTGGCCGCTGGAGGGGTTGCCGAAGAAGTCGGTGAGGTACGGGGCCATCGCCCGCGCGACACGCGGGTCGACCGGGGTGGTCGCGTTGTGGTCGAGGTAGACGGGGCCGCCGGCCAGTCCCGGATGCGGCGCGAGGCCGCCGGGGCCGGTCATGCCGGATCCGAGGCGTCGACGGGCAGCTCCGACAGGCGCCACTCCAGCATGCCGTCGTCGAGACGGATCGCCCGGCGTCCGCGGCCGGTCAGCAGCCGCACCGCGTCGTAGGCCAGGACGCAGTACTCGCCTCGGCAGTACACGACGATCTCCATGTCCTCGGGCAGTTCGCCGATCCGCTCGGCCAGTTCCTGGACGGGGATGGAGACTGCGCCGGGAATGTGCCCGGCCCGGTACTCCTCGACCGGCCGCACGTCGAGCACGACGACATCCCCGGCGTCGATCCGGGCCCGGAGTTGCTCACGGCTGAGCTCGATGGCGGCGTCCTCGCCGAGATAGGCGTCACGGGCGGCGGGCACCGCTGCCTGGTGGGCCTCGGCGACCTTGCGCAGCAGCGCGAAGAGCTGCGCCACGTCCGCACCGGCGAGCCGGTAGTGGATGCGTACGCCCTCACGGCGGGTGGCCACGAAACCCGCCTGCTTCAGGGTCTGCAGATGCGCCGACGCGGTGGTCAGGTTCAGCCCGGCCGCCTTCGCGAGCGCGTCGACGGTGCGCTCGCCCTGGGCCAGCAGATCCAGCAGCTCCAGACGCTTTCCGCTGGCCAGCGCCTTGCCGCTGGTCGCGAACGCGTCGTACAGCCGCGCCTTCGTCCCGCTGGTCGTCGCGCTCGTCGTCGTGTGCTCCGGCAACGCATCCTCCATAAATCCATGGATTATTGTAAGTCCGCGTGGGGGAGATGACCATGCGCCCCCGCTCCCAAGATCCCGGAGGACACCGTGGGCTTCGCCGACGACCCCCTGATGCCGCTCGTCTTCGACGAGGGGCTCGTGGACAGCGCCCACGGCCCGGCCGCCGCAGCCACCGACGTTCCGGTGGAGCATTCCGTCCATGGCACGGAGGGTTCCCGCTCATGAGCGCCGTGCCCAGCACCACACCGACCGACTCCTCCGGACGGCCCGTACGCCTCGGCCTGCGGGAGAACTGGCCGCAGTTCACCCTGCTCGTCATCGTGAACGTCTGCGTCGGCGGCCTGGTCGGCCTGGAACGCACCACCGTCCCGCTCATCGGCGCCGACACCTTCCACCTGACCAGTGACCTGGCCGTCTTCTCCTTCATCATCGCCTTCGGCCTGACCAAGGCGGTCACGAACCTGGCGGCCGGCGCGCTCACGGCCCGCTTCCGCCGCAAGCAGCTCCTGACGGCCGGCTGGCTGATCGGTGTCCCCGTGCCGTTCGCCCTCGCCTGGGCACCCTCCTGGGGCTGGATCGTCGCCGCCAACGTGCTGCTCGGCCTGAACCAGGGCCTGGCCTGGTCCATGACCGTCAACATGAAGATCGACCTCGTGGGCCCCGCCCGGCGCGGACTGGCCACCGGTCTGAACGAGGCCGCCGGCTACACCGCCGTCGGCGTCACCGCCCTGCTCACCGGCTACCTCGCCACCAGCTACGGCCTGCGTCCCGTCCCCGAACTCATCGGTGTCGTCTTCGTCGCCGCGGGCCTCGCCCTCACCCTGGTCGTACGCGACACCGCCGCCCACGTGGTGCTGGAGCTCGCCCAGCACGCGGCGCCCCTGCCCACCGGCGAGGACACCGGCCTGAAGGCCACCTTCGCCCGCACCTCCTGGCGCGACCGCTCCCTGCGCGGCGCCAGCCAGGCAGGCCTGGTCAACAACCTGAACGACGGCCTCACCTGGGGCGTCTTCCCCCTGCTCTTCACCGACCACGGCATCGGCCTCGCCGCCGTCGGCCTCATCAAGGGCCTCTACCCGATCCTGTGGGGCCTCGGCCAGATTCTCACCGGCCACCTCGCCGACCGCGTCGGCCGCAAACCCCTGATCGTCACCGGCATGCTCGTGCAGGCCGCCGGCTTCGTCCTGGCCCTCGTACTCCTGGACCGGCCGCTGCTCGCCGGCATCGCGTCCGCCATCGCACTGGGCCTGGGCACCGCCATGGTCTACCCCACCCTCATCGCCTCCATCTCCGATCACGCCCACCCCGCGTGGCGCGCCAACGCCCTCGGCACCTACCGCTTCTGGCGGGACGCCGGCTATGCCGCCGGGGCGCTGGTCGCCGGCATCCTGGCCGACGCCGTCGGCCTCGAGGCCACCGTCATCGCGGCCGCCGCCCTCACCGCCGTCTCCGGGCTCCTCGCGGCCCGGTGGATCACCGAGCGCCGCACCGGCACCCGCTGACCCCATTGGCCGCCGTGGGCCGGGGCGACGCCGTCACGATCCCGCTGTTCAGCGGCACCGCTGCTCGGCTCGCAGTTCGAAGTCGCAGTAGCGGTTGTCGTAGCAGGCCGCAGGGCGTATCGAACCCGGCCGGGTCTGGCGACCGCACCGTCGGCCTCGACGCCGTCCCCGACGGCCACCGGGTCATGGACAGGCGCGAGGCGCTGAAGGTGTTGGTGCGGCCGTGAACCGGCGGTCCCGGGTCAGGGGAGCGGCCGTCGCGCCGCGCTGCGGTAGACGGAGATGCCCAAAGCGAGCAGCCAGTAGCTGAGGATCGCGCCCATCAGGGCGGTGGTGCCCCAGCCGTTCGCCGCGTAGAAGTGCGCCGGGGTGTTGCCGAAGAAGAGGGACGGCACGAAGGCCAGGTTGAGCCCCGCGAGTACGAAAGCGGAACGGCCGGTCCACCGAGGGAGCAGGTCCGTACGGGAGATTCCGTAACCCACGGCGGTCAGGAAGAGCGCGAGCATGAGGCGCCCGATCGACCCGTAGAGGATGTAGGTGCCTTCGACCGCGATGGTCGGGTCGATCGGGTGGTCGGTGGCGATGACCGCGCCGGCTTCCAGCCCGCTGGAGACCAAGGTGATCGTCGAATAGACCAGTCCGGCGGCGAAGACCATCGTGCCGACCCATTCGTAGGCGGGGTTCGCCCTCTTGACGAGCTCACGGAACGCGGTGACGAACACGGTCAGAAACGCCAGCGCAAGGATGCCGATCAGCAGCCTGGCCAGGACGTTCGAGTCCGGTGGCGGGCCGGAGTAGACGAAGTACAGGGGTACTTCGACGATGAGAGCGGCCGCGGTGGCGATGCCCGCGAGGCCCGTCAGGCGCCTGGCGTCGGTTTCGTTCATGGATGTCCCCCTGGGCCCGTGTGGCAAGGCCTGTGTCGGTCGGTTGCCGGTGACATGAATGCTGCCGTCCTCGCCGCTCCTCGTCGCTGGGCGTGGACCCCGGATCAGGGGTGGGCCTACCGACACCTCGGCTGCGCGAAGGGCTCGCCCCTACGTGGCCGAGTGCTGAGGCGACCCGGCCGGCCACCGGCGGCATCGCGATGGAGTGACCGCGTGGACCGGGGCGAACAACTCCCGCACGTTTCGATGTTCGGGCCGGCGGCCGCCGCGTACGCCGAGCACCGTCCGGACTGCGCGCGGGACGCGTTCCATTGGGCGTTCGATCCCGCGCTCAACCCCGCGCGTGCCCGGCCCACGTGTGCTCGACCTCGGCGCCGGAACGGGAAAGCCGACCGGCGCACTGGTCGAGCCGGGCGCGGAAGTCACGGCCGTTGAGCGCGCCGCGGCGACGCTGACCGGACACCGCTCTCCTGGAGCGCTACCGCTCCGCCCTCGGCGATCGCCACCCCGCCATCGCGCTGCCATGGGCCGTGCCCGCGGGACGCCCGCGGACGGTACATCGAGGTGCACCGCCAGGAACCAGCTCGCGGCGTGCTGGCGCGTGGCGCGTCCGAGCCTCTCAGGCGTCTCCCTGGGCCCTCCCCGGATGACGGCAAGTCAGGCCGGAACCGTGCAGCCACTCCGGACCCCTGCCTCAGCGGTGTGTGCGGTGTCACGTACCCAAGGGGCCGCCCAAGTTGTCTGCATCACAGCGCAAATGTCCCTTTAGCGTCCATTCTCGAAGCGGCTACCGACCTCCGAAGTGGAGCCGGCCGGCATCGCCTTGGGTGTGAAGTCCCGAAGTGGCGCCTGGCACACCACTCGCGACGTTCCTCCTAGTTCCCCCGGAAAGGTGCCCACCATGGCCGCTTACCTCTGTCCTCCTGCCGTGATACACGGCGAGCACGCAGTGAAGACCAGCCAGATCGTGGCGGAGGTGCGCGACCGGCACCCGCACGCGGCGTGGGCGCCGCGCGTCGACGGCATCGCCGCCAGTACGGGCATCGAGACCCGCGGATGGATGCTTCCGCTGGAGACCGCCGTGGCGCCGGGCGACGGCGGGGGCCTGCGGGCGTTCGGCGTCGGGCGGGCCCAAGAGGCGCTAGCACGCGACGGGTTCACCGAGCAGGACGTGGACCGCGTGATCGCCGCCCTCGAGGCGGTACCCGCGCCGCAGACCGTCCAGGAGCGCACCGCGCCGGCCTGGGAGGCCGTGCAGGCCTACGGCGAGCGCGCGGCGCGCGGTGCCCTGCAGATCGCCGGGCTGGACGCCGCCGACGTCGACTGCCTGATCACCAGTCACTCCACCACTCCGGCGCTGCCGGGCCTCGACATCGCGCTGGCCAACAAGCTCGCGCTCCGCCCTGACGCGATGCTGCTCCCGGCCACGCAGTGGGCCTGCGTCGCGGGGACCCGTTCTCTGGCGCTGGCGGCGGAACTCGTCGCCGCGGACCCCGACCGGGTGGTCCTGGTCGTGATCTCGGAGGCGCTGAGCACGACCTACCAGCCCGCGGACGACACCCTCGAGTCCCTGATCGTCCGGCTGCTCTTCGCGGACACCGCGGTCGCCGCGGTGGTCACGGGCCGTCCGCGGCGCGAGTCGGTGCTGCGGCTCGACGGCGCCTGGCACCACACCCTGCCCGGCACCCAGGACCTGCACCGCCTTGAGACGCGGGCGGACGGCACCCACTTCGTGATGGACCGGCGTGGGCCGCGCGCCGTGCAGGAGACGGTCACCGCGATGTGGGAGTGGCTGCGTACCCGGTACCAGGACGACCCCGACTCGTGGCACCCGGACATGCTGCTCGCGCACCCCGGCGGGACCCGGGTGCTGGAGTACATGGAGCAGACGATGCCCGAAGCCTGGCCGTCGGGGCTCCTGGACCACAGCCGGGACAGTTACGCCAGCGGCAACCGAGGAGGTGCCGCCGTGTTCGACATCCTGCGACGGGCGTACGACGCGGGGCAGAAGGCGGGCGACCGCGCCGTCCTGTACGCGGCGGCACCCGGGCTCACCGCCACCGCCCTGGACGGGGAGTGGCTGTAGCCGGAGCCCCGCATGGGGTGCGGGCGGATGTGCCGGGCGGCCGGCCGGGACCCGCTCGTCATCCGTTCGCCGTACAAAGTGTCCAGATAGCGGGCAATCCGGCAGGGCTCTTGGTATCGCGTTAACACAGGAGTAACACTGGGAGAGTCGGCCGACCTGGCACGTTCAGCCGGGGCGGCCGCAGTCCCGCGCGCGGCAACGGCGCCGAGCGCCCCTCACCGGTCACCCGCCGGTGTCAGCCGTGCCTGGAAGGGACCCTGTGACCTCACGACCCGACCCCAAGACCTCGCTCGACCTGCTCCGTGCCGAGATCGAGCGCCGCAACCCGGCGGAACCCGAGTTCCACCAGGCCGCGCGCGAGGTGCTGGAGACCCTCGCCCCGGTGCTCACGGCGCGCCCCGAGTACGCCGAGCCTGGGCTCGTCGCGCGGCTGGTCGAGCCGGAGCGGCAGATCATGTTCCGGGTGCCGTGGCAGGACGACCACGGCCGGGTCCACGTCAACCGCGGCTTCAGGATCGAATACAACAGCGCCCTCGGCCCCTACAAGGGCGGCCTGCGCTTCCACCCGTCGGTGAACCTCGGGATCATCAAGTTCCTCGGCTTCGAGCAGATCTTCAAGAACGCGCTGACCGGGCTCGGCATCGGCGGCGGCAAGGGCGGCAGCGACTTCGACCCGCAGGGCCGCAGCGACGCGGAGGTCATGCGCTTCTGCCAGTCCTTCATGAGCGAGCTGTACCGGCACATCGGTGAGTACACCGACATCCCGGCGGGCGACATCGGCGTCGGCGCCCGTGAGATCGGCTACCTCTTCGGCCAGTACCGGCGGATCACCAACCGCTGGGAGGGCGGCGTGCTGACCGGCAAGAGCGCCGGCTGGGGCGGCTCGCTGATCCGTCCGGAGGCGACCGGCTACGGCAACGTGCTGTTCGCTGAGGCCATGCTGCGCGCCCGCGGTGAGGACCTGGAAGGGCAGACGGCGGTCGTCTCCGGCTCGGGCAACGTCGCGATCTACACCATCCAGAAGTTGGCCGCCCTCGGCGCCAACGCGGTGACCTGCTCCGACTCGAGCGGCTACGTCGTCGACGAGAAGGGCATCGACCTGGCGCTGCTGCGTCAGATCAAGGAGGTCGAGCGCGGCCGGGTGAGCACGTACGCCGAGCGCCGGGGCGCCTCCGCGCGGTTCGTGCCCGGCGGGCGGGTCTGGGAGGTCCCGGCGGACGTCGCCCTGCCGTCGGCGACCCAGAACGAACTGAACGCCGTGGACGCCGACGCCCTGATCCGCAACGGTGTGAAGGCGGTCTCCGAGGGCGCGAACATGCCGACGACACCGGAGGCAGTACAGCTGTTCCAGCGGGCCGGTGTCGCCTTCGGCCCCGGCAAGGCGGCCAACGCCGGCGGGGTCGCGGTCAGCGCGCTGGAGATGACGCAGAACGCGTCGCGCACGTCGTGGAAGGCCGACCAGGTCGAGGACGAGCTGGCCCGCATCATGACCGACATCCACACCACCTGCGCCGAGACCGCCGAGCGCTACGGCGCCCCCGGTGACTACGTGACCGGCGCGAACATCGCCGGCTTCGAGCGGGTGGCGGACGCGATGCTCGCGCAGGGCGTCATCTGATCGTCACGGCGTCACGGTCACGGCGTCCCCGGTCCGGGGACGCCGGCCGGACCGCCGAGGCGGGCGGAGGGGCCGGGTGCGCGCGGCACGCGCGCGTCACCTCGCGACCTCCGCCCAGATCACCTTCCCGGTGTCCGTCCACCGCACCCCCCACCGGCTGGTGAGCCCGTGCACCACGTGCAGGCCGCGACCGCCGTCGTCGAGGAGGCCGCCCCGGCTCAGCCGCGGCCTGCCGTTGCCGGTGTCGCCCACCTCGCACAGCAGACCGTGACCGGACCTGATCAGCCGCACCGTGACAGGGCCGGTGGCGAAGCGCACCGCGTTCGTCACCAGCTCGCTGACCAGCAGCAGCACATTGTCCCGGGTGTCGTCCCGGGTGCGCCACTGGCGCAGCAGCGCGGAGACCCGCTCGCGGGCGCGGGCGGGCGCGTCGTAGCGGGCGGGCAGCCGCCAGGTCGCGGTGTCCTCCTTGCGGTAGCCGATCGTGCGCGCGAGCAGCAGGGTCACGTCGTCGCGCTGACGCGCGGGCGCCAGAGTGGAGACGACGCGCCGCGCGGCCTGCTGCAGGGTGTCCCAGGGGTGCACCGCGGACACGACGTCCGCCAGCCTGTCGATGCCCTCGTCGATCGACACGGCCGGATCCTCCACCAGGCCGTCGGTGTAGAGGGCGAGCAGGGAGCCCGGGGGCGCGCCGAACGTGTGCACGTGGAACGGCTCCCGCAGCGCGAACTCGGCGCCCAGCCCGGGGTGCGGGCGGACCGCGAGCGGGGCCGCGTGCCCGTCCGGCGACACCAGGATCGGGGGAAGGTGACCGGCGCTGGACAACGCCACCTGGTGGCTGACCGGGTCGTAGAGGGCGACGCAGCAGGTCGAACCGAGGGCGCTGTATCCGGCCGCCAGCCCGGCCTCCGAGTCGTCCAGCAGCGTCACGGTCTCGTCCAGGTGCTCCAGTACCTCGTCCGGCGCCAGCCCCGCCGAGAGCAGGGCTCGGGCCTCCATGCTCAGCTGACCCATGGTCGCCGCGGCTCCGAGGCCGTGCCCGACGACGTCACCGACCACCAGCGCGGTACGGCCGTCCGGCAGCGGAAAGCTGTTCACCCAGTCGCCGCCGACGCCCGCGCTGTCGGGGGTGGCGGGCTGGTAGACGCTGGCGATCTCGATGGTGTCGCCGCCGGTCCGGGGGAGCAGCCGGCGCTGCAACGCGAGCACCTGTGTGTGCTCGCGCTGGTGCTGACGGGCCAGGTCGACGTGATGGGCGGTCCTGGCCACCAGTTCCTGCAGGTCGAACAGCTCGCTGTCGCGGAACGGGCAGTCCGCCCGCCGCCAGACCTCCGCCACGCCCAGCACGACGGGCGGCGCGCCGTCCAGGACCAGCGGTATGCACGCCACCCCCGCCGACCGGTCGCCGGGCACCAGGGCACGCATCACCCGCGGAGTACCGAGCACCCGTTCGACCGCCTCCCGGTCGGGTATGACGATGGCCTGCGGGGCGTCGTCCCGCCGTACCGCCTGCGCCAGCAGACGACTGGCGTCGCTGGGAAGATCGTTGCCCGGAGTCACGTACCCCTCGGGCCAGACCCGGTCCGGCACCAGGGCTGCCCGCCGCAGCCGGATGCGTCCCCGCGCCTGCTCGCTGACCCCCTCGCCCGTCCACACGGCGAAGTCGAGGTCGACGGCGGCCACGTCTCCCCAGGCCAGCAGGGACTCCGCCAGCGACTGCGCGGTCTCGCCGATGTCCAGCGAGGTGCCGATCGCGGTCTCGGCGGCGTACAGGTGCAGCCTGGTGGCCATGGCGATCACGGAGACGGTCAGGCCCTCCTGCGGCACCGCGGCGGGCAGAATGCTCAGTGAGACCACGAGCTCCGAACCGTCGCCGCGCCGCAGCCGCTGGATCCGGGCTACGTGCGCCTCACCGGTTTCCAGTACCTGCCGCAACCGCCGCGTGACCGTCGGTACGTCCCCGGCGGGCAGAAGATCGACGAAGGGGCTCCCGGTCAGGGCGTCCAGACCCGCGAAGACGGGGGCGTCCAGATTGCAGCGGGTGATCCTCAGCTCCCTGTCCAGGTTGACCGCGCCGAGAATCTGATCCTGGGGGCCGTTCCCCCCGTCCTCGGGCACGCGTCGGCCGACGGCGCGGTCATCCGGCGCGTCGGCAGGACCGGCCGGCGCCGCACGTCCGCCGCGCGGGATGTAGCGCTCGAGAGCGCTGCTGACCAGTTCGAACGGCGAAGAGGACGAAGGGGACGGTGTGGAGTCCATGCGGCTCTCTCAGCAATCCCCGGCGCGGCGCCGGGGCCGTACGCGGACCCGTGCGACGGGGCCCCGAGATCCCTGATCGCACTCTTCATTGAATAACACCGGGAGTCGCTTCGCCCACATCGGATCGTTCTGTGCCGGTGATGGGGTGTGTGGCGAGGGTGGGGCTGGGTAATCGAACCCACCGGAACCACTGATTCCGCTTTAGGGATCCACCGCTAGAGGACGCTGGAGGACAGACCGTGAGCAAGCTGATACGGCGTTGTGCCGTCACGGGCGTTTCCGCTGTAGCCGCTGTGGGCGCACTCGTCGCCGTGGGCGGTCCCGCGAGCGCGACCACGACCGCACAGGCATCGCCTGTTTCCGCCCAGACGGTGGCAGCCGGCCATCACCCGTCACGGCCGTCCGCCGGACACCGGCAGATCGATCCCTGGGTCGCCGGCCAGCTGGCACAGTTCTACCCCGATGCCGCCCGGCGGCTCGCGGTCTACGACCCCTGGGTCAAGGACCAGATCGCGCAGTTCACCGCCGACAAGAAGTGACCGGGCGGCCGTCGAAGCCGGGCACTCAGACACCTGGGTCGGCTTCGACCGGGCCGGGCCGAAGGCCGCGCGCCGCTTCCAGTTGCGCGGCGAAGGCCAGCCCGAGGAAAAGGGCGATCGAGGTCAGGTAGGCCCACAACAGCAAGGACATGAAGGCGCTCAGCGGGCCGTAGACGGTGTCGAAGGAGCCGCTGACCTCCAGGTAGAGGCTCAGCAGCCAGGTCAGCGTCATCCACAGCACCAGGTAGACGGCCGCGCCGAAGGCCAGCCAGGTGTACCCGGGCTGCTTGCGGCGCGGTGAGCGGCGGAAGACGGTGCTCGCGGAGATGAGCGCGAGCAGCAGCCCGAAGGGGCGGCGCAGGACGTCCCAGGCCGCCAGGGTGCCGCTGTCGAGGCGGTAGACGGTCACCGCCGCCGAGGCGAGGTCGTCCCCGGCGACCATCACGACGAACCCGAGGCCGAGCGGGAGTCCCGCGCCGACGGACATCAGCAGGCCGCGCAGGTACTTGAGGTGGAACGGGCGGTCGCGTTCGTTGCCGTAGATCCGGTTGGCGCCGCGCTCGATCTGGCACATGGCGGTCGTGACGTTCACCAGGGAGAAGGCGGCACAGAGCCAGAGGGCGACGGCGGCGCCGTCACCCGCGGTGCTCCGGCCGCGGGCGAGGGCGTCGTCGACGACGCCGGAACTGGGGCCGCGGGTGATCCGGTGGATGGTCAGTTCTGCCAGCCGGCCCACGTTCTCGGTGTGCACGACGGTCGAGAGCCCGACGAAGGCGATGGTCAGGGGCACGAGGGCCAGCACCGTCTGCAGGGCGAGCGCCCGGGAGTGGCTGAAGCCGTCGGCGTACCGGAAGCGGACGAACGCGTCCCGCAGGAGCGCCCAGCCGCCGTAGCGGCGCAGCGCCGCCCATGCCTCGTCACCGGACAGTTCCTCCCCGCTCATGTCCCGTGTCTCGGGAACCTTCGTGGCAGTGCCCATCGCCCCCCCAATGCTCGTCGGCCGCCGACGGCGGCTCTGTCCGTCTACCCGGAAGCGTGGCCGCCCCAGCGCGCGATTCCGGGGCGGCCCCGCGCCCTCGACCGCCGAGCCCGTCACGGAAGGCCGGCGACACGACGCCCACGCCACGGGGTACGCTCCTGCGCCGGGCTGATCCGTTGATCAGCCACGTGGGAGGGGGGACGCATGACATCGCCACGATCGATCCCGAACGTGACCGATGAACGCCTGTGCTGGCTCATCGTTCGTGAGGAATTGCGCAGAAGGTCCGGCAGACTACGGTTCTTCGGATGGTTCACCCTGCTTCTCAGCGGCCGAACCGACCGCGCCACCTTCGGAGGCGATCTCCGGCGCGAGCGTATGTCGGCCGAGCTGACCGATTACGCGGTGGCCGTGGACGAATCGGCGCAGACGCTCTCCGCTGACGAGCGCGAGCATCTGCGGGCCGTCGGCGAGGTGCCCGACTGGTTCCTGGCCGACGTCGAACGGCGGTACCAGGAGTGCCGTAAGCGCCGTTGACGGCGGCTCTGTGACGGGCAAGTGCCGCTGACGGCGGCCCTGTGACGGGCCCGTTCCGAGGTACGGCGGCGGCCACTGGACCTGACACGGATCCATCCGGGACCCGGGCGGCCGCCGCCCAACTACCTTGTCCCGCATGACAGTCACCGGAATCGACATCACAGAGGATCTGATCCGGGACCTGCTGCGCGAGCAGCACCCCGACCTGGCGGACCGCCCCCTGAAGCTGGGAGCGCTCGGCTGGGACAACCAGGTGTGGCGGCTCGGTGACGACCTCGCCGTCCGGATGCCCTGGATGACGGAGTCCGCGGACGCGCTGCTGCGCAAGGAACATGCCTGGCTGTCCCTCCTCGCCCCGCACCTCCCGCTCCCGATTCCCGTTCCGCAGCGTCTCGGTGAGCCCTCCGAACGCTTCCCGCGGCCCTGGCTCGTCACCACCTGGGTACCGGGCGAGCCCGCCGACCGCGCCCCCGCGACGCGCCCCGCCGAGGCGGCCGTCACCCTGGCGCGCTTCCTGACCGCCCTCCACAGCCCCGCCCCCGACGGAGCGCCGGCGGGCCGGAACCGCGGCGGCCCGCTGGCCGAAACCGCCCAGCGGTTCACCGAAGCGCTCACCTCGGCCACCGAACTGGGGCTGATCGGCGACCCGGAAGCCGTCCGCGCGGTATGGGAAGACGCGGCCGCCGCGCCCGACTGGGCAGGCCCGCGTCTGTGGCTCCACGGCGACCTGCACCCGGCCAACGTCCTCACCGCGAACGGCACCTTCTCCGGCGTCATCGACTTCGGCGACCTCTTCGCCGGCGACCCGGCCTGCGACCTGGCCGCCGCCTGGATCCTGCTGCCGGACGGCGCCGCCGACCTCTTCCACGAGACCTACCGGCCGGGCCCGGACACCGCCACCCTGCGCCGCGCCCGCGGCTGGGCGGTGCTGCGCGCCCTCGCGGGCATCCACATCGGGGACGCCGGTGTCCACGGCCGCCCCGGTGGCAAGCCGACCTGGGGCCCGCCCGCCCACGCCGCCCTCGTACGTCTCACCGCGGGGGTGCGCCGGTGATCAGGCGACCCGGCAGTACCGCACCGGTTCCTGCCCAAGTCTGGTCGCATGTAGGCCGGTTCGTACCCCCGATCTTGTCCATGCTTTGACAACTCGTTCCCTGGACGTTAAACCGGCCGACCCCGTCCAAGCTGTGTGCCGTCCGTAAGGTCCCTGAGCGTTGCGGAAGAAGGGACTCATGGACGCACTCCTCGCAGTCCGGGCGCGCGGGATCACCAAATGTTTCGGCGACGTGGTCGCGCTCGACGGCGTCGACCTGGATGTGACGCAGGGTCAGATACACGGCCTGGTCGGACCGAACGGCGCCGGCAAGACGACTCTGCTGGGTCTTCTGCTGGGGCTGGCCGCCGCAGACAGCGGTCGCCTCGAGATTCTGGGCACGCCGGCCGGGCGGGCGCTCACCGCCCCCGACGGAGTCGCCGGCTTCGTGGACGGGCCCGGCCTCTACCCCTCGCTCACCGCCCGGCAGAACCTGGCCGCGCTGGCCGCCCTCCGCGGAATCGGGGCGCGGACGACGGGGATCGACGACGCGCTCGACCAGGTCGGTCTCACCGATGTCGCCGACGACCGGGTGCGCGGGTTCTCCCTCGGCATGCGCCAGCGGCTCGGACTTGCCGCCGCCCTGCTCACACAGCCCCGGCTGCTCGTGCTCGACGAACCCGCCAACGGCCTCGACCCGGCAGGCAAGAGGCATGTGCACGGTGTCCTCACCCGGCTCGCGGCGGACGGAACCAGCGTCGTGCTCTCGAGCCACCGCATGGACGACCTCGAAGCGCTGTGCTCCGAGGTGACCATCATCGCCACCGGCCGGGTCGTCTTCTCCGGCCCGCTGGACAAGCTGGCCGCCGAGAAACGCGAACTCGACTACCGGCTGGTGACCTCCGACCCCGAGGCCGCCCGCCGCCTGGCCGCCGACACGCGGGGGATCCACATCGCCGACGAGGCCACCACGCGCTACGGCGCCGAAGTCCTCGTCGTACGCGCGCAGGTGCCCGCCCTCGACGAACTGGTGACGGGGCTCGTACGGGCAGGCATCGCGCCTCGCGAACTCACTCCCGTGGTGGCGCCGCTCGAAGCCGCCTTCCTCGCCCTGACCGAGCAGCACCCGGAGGAGCGGGCCCGATGACCGCGACACTCGTACCTGGCAACGATGTCCGGCCCAGCCCAGTTCCGCTGTCGCGCGGCTACCGGTTCGAGCTGGTCAAGCTGGTCTCGCAATGGCGGATGCGCCTGCTGGTCCTCGCCTGCTGGATCACGCCGGCGCTCTTCGTGATCGCGGTGAGCCGGCAGAGCACGCTTCCCGTCGACACCCTCTTCGGCCGCTGGATGCACGCCACGGGCTGGGCCGGGCCGCTGGTGGTGCTCGGCTTCGCCGGTACCTGGGCGCTGCCGCTGCTGACCTCGCTGGTGGCCGGTGACGTGTTCGCCGCCGAGGACCGCCTGGGCACCTGGCGCCACCTGCTCGTGGCGGTCCGGTCCCCGCGGCGGATCTTCGCGGCGAAGGCACTGGCCGCCCTCACCGTCATCCTGCTGCTGGTGGCGGGGCTGGCCTGTTCCAGCGCGGCCGGCGGAGCCGTGGCCGTCGGCAACCAGCCGCTGGTCGGCCTCGACGGCCATCTGCTGACACCGGCGGACGCCGCGGGCCGGGTCGCGCTCGCCTGGATCTGCGTGCTCGCCCCGACGCTCGCCCTCGCCGCCATCGGGCTGCTCGGCTCCGTCACGCTGGGACGGTCTCCGATGGGACTGCTGCTGCCCGCGCTGTTCGCGCTCGCCATGCAGCTCGCCCAGATGCTGCCGCTGCCCGTCGCCGTGCGCCTCGCCCTGCCCGGTTACGCCTTCATCGCCTGGAACGGCCTGTTCACCAGCCCCGCAGAGCTTCAGCCGCTGCTGATCGGGATCGCGGTCAGTCTCGCCTGGGCCGTGGTCGCGACGACGCTGGCCTGCCTGCTCTTCGTACGCCGCGACTTCACCAACGCCGCCTACGACGGCTCGGGATGCCGTGCCGTGACCGCCGGGGTGCTGCCGCTGGCCGGGCTGGCCGCAGCGACGGTGCTGGTCGTCGCCACGACGACCTCGGCCACCGGCTCCGGGATCCAGCAGGACAAGGTGCAGCGCTCCCTCGCCACGGAGTTCGCCCACCTCTACCGCCTGCAGACCGGGCAACTGCACCGCCCCGACGTCACCGAGGCGCGGCTGAGGACGGCCGCCACATGTGACAAGGGCAGCGTCAGGGTCGCCGCCGAGGGGCCGGGCAACGACTGGCGCTGCGTCGTCTCGTGGCATCTGCCCGGCGTCGAGGCCACCGGCTCGGCCGTCTACCAGCTCGACGTCACCGCGGACGGGCGGTTCGTCGCCGACGGCGACGGACCGAAGGAAGTGAACGGCTACTTCCTGGTGCGCACCCCGACCGGGGACGCACCGAACCCGCTCTGGCAGTTCGACGGCAGCGTCGACCTGCTGTCCACCTCGAAGGGATGAACCCATGCAGGTAAGACGCCACCGCAGGCGTGTCCACAAGAACGGTGTCGCTCTCCTCGGCAGACGTGTCGGCCGCCGGACCCTGCTGACCGCCGGCATCACCGCTGTCGCCGTCACCGCCGCGGGCACCGCTTTCGCCCAGACGCACCAGTTCGGCACCGACCAGGTCGGCCAGGTCACCGACCGCGGCCAGGTCGTCTCCAGCGACCAGTACATCGCGCCGTACGGCGAACGCCTCGTCATCGACAACGGCAAGATCATGTCGTCCTCGGTGAGCCCCGACGGCACCCACCTCGCCGCCTCCGTCACCGACGGCGGTGCGGCACTGTCCGTCGTGGACCTGAAGAAGTGGACGGTGCAGCAACTCGTCGGCACCGCCGCCTCGTCCAGCCCGCGCCTCGGCAGCAACGAGGTGGGCCAGGAAGGCCCCACCTACTCGCCCGACGGCTCACAGCTGTGGCTCGGCCAGACCGACGGCTACACCAGGTTCACCGTGAACCCGGACGGCAGCGTCGCCGACCCGACGGCCGTGAAGATACCGGCGGACGGGACCAAGCACGCGCTGGTGGGGGAGGCGGTGTTCTCGCCCGACGGCTCCACCGTGTACTCCGCCGTCAACGGCCAGAACCGGGTGGTCGCCCTCGACGCGGCGACCGGGGCCGTCCGCCGGAGCTGGGCCGTCGGCAACGCCCCGCGTGACCTGGCCCGGGTCGGCGACAAACTCTACGTCAGCAACGAGGGCGGTCGCCCGGCCGAACCCGGAGACGCCACGCTCAACTCCTACGGCACCCAGGTGCCGGCCGACCCCAGGACGGGTGCCACCACCACCGGCACGGTCGGCGTCATCGACCTGACGCACCCGGACGCCGCCCCGACCAGCATCGACGTCGGCCTGCACCCGACCGCCCTGTACGCCAGGCGCGGGGCGCTGTTCGTCACCAACACCGCCAGCAACGACGTGTCGGTCATCGACACCCGCCGCGACAAGGTCGTACAGACCATCGCGACCCAGCCCTGGCCCGAGGCCTCGGTCGGCTACGAGCCCGACGCGGTGACGCTCACCGACGACGGGCATCTGCTGGTGACGCTCGGCCGCGCCAACGCGGTCGCCGTCTACCGGTACACCACCCCCCAGGAGCCGGTCAGTTACGTCGGCCTGCTCCCGACGGACTACTTCCCCGCGGAGATCGCCACCGTCGGCGACCAGGTGCTGGTCTCCAACACGCGCGGTGTCGACGCCCGCCGCCCCACCAGCGCCGCCGGGCACGCCACCCACGACACGACGTCGAGCCTGACGCGGTTCGAACTGCCGGACGACAGCGTCATCAGGTCCCGGACATCCAAGGTCTTCCAGCAGAACGGCTGGAGCCGGGGCTCGGTGCAGCTCGCCAAGGGCATGGGGCACGCGAAGCCGGTGCCGGTCCCGCAGCGGCTCGGCGACCCGTCGACGATCAAGCACGTGTTCCTGATAGTCAAGGAGAACCGGACCTACGACCAGCTCTTCGGCGATGTCCCGCAGGGCAACGGCGACCCGTCGCTGGCACAGTTCGGCGAGAACGTGACCCCGAACCAGCACGCGATGGCCGAGCAGTTCGGGCTGTACGACAACACGTACGACATCGGCACGAACTCCGCCGAGGGCCACAACTGGCTGATGCAGGCCGACAATCCGGAGTACACGGAGTCCTCGGCCGGTGAGTACAAGCGCAGTTACGACACCGAGGACGACGCTCTCGGCCACCAGCGCACCGGGTTCATCTGGTCCGGCGCCCAGGCGGCGGGCAAGAGCGTGCGAAACTTCGGCGAGTTCCAGCAGTTCCTGTCGAAGCCCGCGGACGCGAGCTGGCAGAACCTTTACTGCGACGCCAAGAACATGGACTCGACCGGGCAGGACACCGCGTACACCCTGAACTCGTCCTCGCCGATCCCGTCGCTCAACGACGTGTCCGTGCACGGCTTCGCGAAGTTCGACACCAGCGTCCCGGACATCTACCGGCACCAGATCTGGAAGCGTGACTTCGAGAAGAACGGGCCGGCGAACCTCAACATGTTCTGGCTCTCCAGCGACCACACCGGCGGCCCGGCGAACGCGGCCGCCCAGGTCGCCGACAACGACCTCGCCACCGGCCGGATCGTCGACGAGATCTCGCACAGCAAGTACTGGAAGGACTCGGCGATCTTCGTCGTCGAGGACGACTCCCAGGCCGGCCTCGACCACGTCGACGGCCACCGCGCGCCGATCCAGATCATCAGCCCCTGGGCACGGCACGGCACCGTCGACAGCCGCTACTACTCCCAGATCACGGTGATCCGGACCATCGAGCAGATCCTCGGGATCCACCCGATGAACCAGAAGGACAGCGCTGCCACCCCGATGCGGGGGGCCTTCACCAAGAAGGCGGACCTCACACCGTTCACCGCGCTGCCCAACCGGACCTCCCTGACCGGTGGCCTGAAGACCCCGCCCGCCTGCGGCGTGGACACACCGGCACCGCAGGACCCCGCCGCGGCACCCGCGCCGTCGGCGAAGGTCCCCGCGGACAAGCAGTCACTCGCCGCGAAGTGGGACCGCTGGAAGTCCAGGCAGCGCCTGACCGGACCCAACGCGGTGCCCGACTACGCGAATCCCGCCCAGATGAACCACTTCACCTGGTACGAGACGCACAACTGGAAGAAGCCGTACCCCGGCGAGACCAGGCTCTTCGAGCCTGACGGCGTACCGGGCGCCTACCTGCCGTCGTCGGAGTCCGACGGCTGACAAGCACCCGCGGCACGAAGGGGCCCCCGTTCGGCATACCACCGGGCGGGGGCCCTGCCGTGGCGGCGGCGCGGTTGCGGGGTGGTCCGCGAGGTGGAGGGGCGAGTCGCTCCAGCGGGGGAGCGGGGGCGCGCCTGAGGGGCGATGCGAAGTGGTCCGCGGGCACCGGACGATGGGGGTGCAGCGGAGGGAGACGTTCGTGGAGCGTGGGGACAGGATCGGGCGTGCGGCGGGGTACGCGGCGGCAGCAGCTCTCGTGCCGTACCTGGTGATCAAAGTGTCGTGGGTGGTCGGTTCGTCACTCGGACTGCTGCCGGTGGGGCGGGGCTTCAGCCTGGGCGGGTGGCTGGCGCTCAACACCGTCACGATCGGTATGGCCGCCGCCGGGATCACCCTGGGGCTGGCGCTGGTGCGGCCCTGGGGGACGCGGATCCCCGGCCGGCTGGTGGGCTTCATCGGCTGGGTGGGCTCGGGGTTCCTGGTGTCGATCCTGCCATTCGTGGTCATCAGCTCGCTCGTGAACTCCGATGCGCATACGGGGAGTTCGGGAGGCTCGGCGAGCTCCGGAGGTGACGGGGCGATGCCGGGCTGGGAAGCGATGCTGCTGCAGTGCAGCTTCGTGGGCACCGGGATCGCGCTGGCCATCGCGCTTCCCGCCTACCTTCGACGGCGCTGGCCCCACGCACTGCGCAGGCCCGAGCGCCCCCCGACTTCCCCAGGGCCGCTGTGGCCCGCCGTCACCGGCGCCGTGACCGGCCTGGTGTGGCTCTACTGGGCGGCCGGCGGCCCCCTGGGCATCGCGCACCGCGATGAGCGGCCGGCCGACTGGCATGTGCTGGTCGGGGTCAGCGCGTGCTGGGCTCTCGCCGCTGCCGCCGTACCGGCCCTCGTCCGGCGCCGCCCGGCCCGGCTGCCGTATCCGCTCCTGCTCGCCCTCGCGTGGCTGGGGTCGGGTTCGATGTTCGCGTGGAGCGGCTGGCGGCTGCCGGCCACCGTCTACGTGGCGCTGGCGCGTCCGAGCGACGTCAGCTACCCGGAGAACGTCGCCCTCGCCGTGACGCTGCACCTCATGGCCGTGCTGACGGGGGCGGGGATCATGCGGACACTCGTACGCGACCGCAGCGGCCTGAGCGTGCCCGACGCCGCCGAGGATCCCGCCGAGCGGGTGGACGGCCGCCGGTGAGCCCGGCGAATACGACTCAGGGCTTGTTCAGGGGCAGAACGAAGGCCGCGTCCGCCGGGCAGTGCCCCGAGTGCGTGGGGGCAGGTACCTCAGATGCGTGCCGTACGGCGGAGAGGGCAGGATTCGAACCTGCGTGGGCCCGCAAGGGGCCCGACCGTGAGGCGAGCTCGCTGGTCCCCGATCAACCACTCCGGGCACCTCTCCCTGTTCCCGGCCCCGGTCTGTCCCGCTGCCGTTCACGTGAAAAGAGTGGCAGCAGCCCCTGACACCAACCTGACGCGTCCCTGACGGTGCCCTCCGGCGAACCTGAGCGTCCACCAGCGGCACACGGGCACCCCCACCTTGACCACTGGCACCGGCCCTGTCCGGTCGATTAGGTTATGACCGATGACCACCGGGACGGCCTCGCGCCACACACAGTCTGGTGACCCGGTGCCCCACTGAGCGCCGTAGGGGCCGGAACCGGTCCGCTGTTGGACCGCGGGCCCGGCGCTGCTGCGCGGGCCCCGCCTCCTGTCGTGTTGATCAACGCTCGACGTGTCAACCACGACAGGAGAAGACATGCCCGACAAGATGATGCACATCCCCACCGCGGACGGCCAGGCCGACGCCTTCGCCGCCTTCCCCGACGACGGCGTACGGCACCCAGGGGTGCTGATGTACGCGGACGGTTTCGGTATCCGGCCCGCGCTGCGGGAGCTGGCCCGCGAACTGGCCGGGCACGGGTACTACGTGCTCGTTCCCAACCTCTTCTACCGGCACGGCCCGGCACCGGTGATCGAACTGCCCGAGTACATCGGGGAGGATGCCCGGCCCGCGGTCTTCGCCCAGTTGATGCCGCTGATCGAGGCGCACACCGCCGAACGTGTACTGAGCGATGCCGACGCCTACTTGGAGTTCCTCACCACCCGGCCCGAGGTCGCCGCCGGCCCGGTGGCGGTGACCGGCTACTGCATCGGCGGTCTCCTGGCGATGCGTACCGCCGCCGCCCACCCCGGCCGGGTCGCGGCCGTCGCCGGCTTCCACGGCCCCGTGGGCGCCGACGGGCCCGAGGCGCTGCACCGCCTGCTGTCCACGCTCACCGCCGAGGTACACCTCGGCCACGCGGCAACCGACATGACTCCCGAGGCTCTCGTCGAACTCGACCAGGCCCTGGACGCCGCGGGCGTCGACCACACCTCCGAGATCTATCCCGGCACCGCCCACGGCTTCACCATGTCCGACACCGACGCGTTCGACCCCGCGGGGCTGCGGCGCCACTGGGACCGCCTGCTGCCCCTCCTCGACCGCACGCTGGCCGGCCGCTGAGGCTCCGGCACGGAACCGGGACCCGCGACTTCGGCTCGGCATCTGCCGAACCGAGTTCGGGTCACATCCCCGACGCCGACCGCCGGGTGCGCAGCTTCTCGAAGAGACGCTGGGCCTGGGCTCGGCGGCGGGGATCGGCCGCGGTGCGGCGAGCTTGTTCGATCGTGCGCCGGCCCTGCGGGCTTTGCGCGAACTGCTTGAGCCGCTGGAGAACGCCTGGCATGTCGCTCCTCTCGCCATGGGCGCCCGGCTCCGGCCGGGCCCCGTGGAGTCCGACTACCCGGTCAACGGCCATCCAGCCTCGGTGAGCCGAGAGAGACGGCCGCGTCCGACTGCCGGCCCCCGACGACGCCGCCTAGTCCCTGGGCGGCTTGACGGTGATGTCGAGGTAGAAGGTGTCGATGCTGCGCACCGCCGCTTCGAACTCCTCGAGGTTGACCGGCTTGGTCACGTAGGCGTTGGCGTGGTGGTGGTAGGCGCCGGTGACGTCGTCGGGAGCGGCGGACGTGGTCAGCACGACCACCGGAATGGTCCGCAGGTCCGCGTCCTCCTTCACCACGGCGAGGAACTCGCGGCCGTTCATCCGCGGCATGTTGAGGTCCAGGACGATGAGGTCCGGGCGCTCGTTGTCCGGGTCGCGCAGGTATTCCAGGGCCGCCATGCCGTCGGAGACCTGGGTGAGGTTGCGGGTACCGCGCTCGGCCAGGGCGTCCTGGATGAGCATGGCATCGGCGACGTCGTCTTCGACCAGCAGGACGTCGTACGGGCGGGTAGCGGCGGCGGCCATGTGTCACAAGCTCCGGGATTCGGGGGAGGGAGGGGTGGGTGTGCTGTTGGTGATGAGACCGGGCCAGCGACGACGGGCACCCTGCCGGCTCATGCTCAAGGCCTGGCCGATCTCGGGGTAGCCCGCCCCGCTCGCTGCCGCCGCGTGCGCCGCCTGGTCCTCCAGACGTCTGACGGCGAGCCTGACGTCGCGCAGCACACGCAAGCGCGCGAGAGCATGCCGACGGGCGTCACCGGCCGTGTCCACGAGGTCGGCGGGCGGGTGAGGGGCGTCCCGCGCGAGTCGCCGGGTGAGCTCGTCCACCACCTGGGTCACCAGTGCGGCCGTCTCCCCGGACCAAGGCGGAGTGGGTGCGGGACCAGGCATGACGCCACTGTACGGTGATGTTCCCGACAGGGACAACATGCGTTGTCGAGCCGTGGGTACAGTGTGGTTGCCACATGGCAACAGCGGCCCACTCGTCGAGGAAAAGATGCAGACCGCCATAGATACCGAGCCGTCCGACAGAGGCGTTCTCTCCAGCTGGACGACGCGGCGCTGGCTGCGTACCGGAGTCGCCACCACCCTGGCGGTCCTGGCGGTCCTGGGCTCACTGGGAGGCTGGGCGATGTGGCGTACTTCGCAGATCACCTCCGAGCTGGTCGACCGGCGCTCGCCCGCCCTGATCGAGGCCATGCGGGTGGAGCAGGCCCTGGTCAACCAGGAGACCGGGATCCGCGGATACGGCCTCTCCGGCCGCTCCGACTTCCTCCAGCCCTACGCCCACGGCGTGACCGACGAGAAGACCGCCCTGAACCTGCTGCGACCCCTGGTCAAGGACGAGCGGGCCGCCGCCGACCTGGCCGAGGTCGAGCGGCTCGCCGGCACCTGGCAACGGCGCATCGCCCGCCCCATTTCGAGAGCCCCGGCCGGCGAGGCCGTGAGACTCGCCACGGAGCGGGCCGCGGAGGGCAAGTCCGACTTCGACGCGCTGCGGCGTGCCATGGCGCGTCAGCAGGACCATCTGCAGAGCGAGCGGGCGGCGGCCACGCGGACGCTGAGGCGGGCGGAGACGCTGCGGAACTGGATGTTCGCCGTCATCGCCGTCGTCATCATCCTGGTGGCGGCCCTGATCTTCGAGGGGCTGCGTCGCGGCGTGACCGCTCCGCTCACCCGGCTCGGCTCGGCGGCCCGTGAGGTGGCGCAGGGTCGTTTCGACCGCTCCCTCGCCGGAACCGGACCCGCCGACCTGCGGCAACTGGCCTCCGACGTGGAGGCGATGCGGCAACGGCTGGTGAAGGAACTGGAGTTCAGCGAGCAGGCGCGCAGGCTTCTGGACGAGCAGGCCGAGGACCTGAAGCGTTCCAACACCGAACTGGAGCAGTTCGCGTACGTGGCCTCGCACGACCTTCAGGAGCCACTGCGCAAGGTGTCCAGTTTCACGCAGCTCCTGCAGCGTCGTTACGGCGGCCAGTTGGACGCGAAGGCCGACCAGTACATCGCCTTCGCCGTCGACGGCGCCAACCGCATGCAGACGCTCATCAACGACCTCCTGGCCTTCTCCCGGGTCGGGCGGGTGCACAACGATCACCAGACGGTCGATCTGGAAGCGGTGATGAGCAAGGTCCTGGACGACCTCAGTGTGACCATCGAGGAGACAGGCGCCGAGATCACCCACGACCCGCTTCCCACCGTCGTCGGGGACACCACCCAGCTGGGCATGCTCTGGCAGAACCTGCTCTCGAACGCCGTCAAGTTCCGCAGCCCCGACCGGCCGCCCCGCGTCCGGGTCCGAGCGGTGTGCGACGCGGGGGAGTGGACGTTCTCGGTGACCGACAACGGGATCGGCATCGCACCCGAGTTCCACGAGAAGGTCTTCGTCCTCTTCCAGCGCCTGCACACCAAGGACGCCTATCCGGGCACCGGCATCGGCCTGGCGATGTGCAAGAAGGTCGTGGAGTTCCACGGCGGCACCATCGGCATCGACGCCGAGCACACCCTGGGCACCCGCGTCGTCTTCACCCTGCCCGCCACCGGATCCTCGTCCGCGGCCCCGCAGAGGGGGGCCCAGCAGTGACCGACCCCGCCGCGACCCGCGACGCGCGGTACGCCATCCTGCTCGTGGAGGACGACGACGGAGACGCCCTTCTCGTCGAGGAGCTCCTCCACGACACCGACCTGCCGCACACCCTGACGCGCTGCCGCACGGCCGCCGAAGCCCGCGCGGCACTGGCCTCCGACGCCGTGGACTGTGTCCTCCTGGATCTGCACCTGCCCGACGCGTCCGGACTGGAGTCGGTCCGGGCGATCCAGTCGAACACCCACGCCGCGATCATCGTCCTGACGGGGCTGGACGAGCCCCGCGCGGGTGTCGACGCCCTCGCGGCCGGCGCCCAGGACTACCTGATCAAGGGCAAGGTCGAACCCGACCTGATGCAGCGCGCCCTGCGCTACGCCGTCCAGCGAAAGCAGGCCGAGCGCGCCAATGCCGCTCTGCAGATCGGGCGCCTGCGCGCGGAGGAGAACGCACGCCTCGAACGTGGTCTGCTCCCCGAGCCCCTCCTGTCCTCCGCCACCGTCACCGCGTCCAGCCGTTACTACCCCGGCCGCGCCCAGGCACTGCTGGGGGGAGACTTCCTCGACGTCGTCCAGACCGACGACGGTCACATCCACGCCGTCATCGGGGACGTCAGCGGCCATGGTCCCGACGCGGCGGCACTGGGCGTCTGCCTGCGTATCGCCTGGCGGGCCCTGATCCTGGGCGGACACCGCGACCAGCATCTGCTCCATCTGCTGGAGCAGATCCACATCGCCGAACGGGCCGGCAGCGACCTCTTCACCACCTGCACCCTCATCACCCTGAACCCGGAGGCTGGCACGGTCACCCTCCATCTGGCCGGCCACCATGAACCCCTTCTCGTCACCGCCGACGGCGCACGGGTGGTGACCGCGGCCCACGGGGTCGCTCTGGGGATCGTTCCCGGGCTGGGCAAGTGGCCTTCCACCACCATCGCCCTGCCCGCCCGCGGCGCGCTCGTCGCCTACACGGACGGCCTGATCGAAGGCTTCGCCGCCGACGACTCCACCCGGCTCGGCGTCGAGGGCCTGCTGGACATCATCGGCACCATCGACACGCCGGACCCCGGCTCCCACCTGGACCAGCTCATCGCCCGCAGCCGCACACTCAACGCCGACCGGCACACCGACGACCTCGCCGTACTGCGCCTGGACTGGAACAACACGCACACCGGACGCACACCGAGTGCGTGGCGCACGGTGCCGTAGCTCCCGGAACCGGCAGAGCGGGGCGAGACGCCCAGTCAGGCCGTGAGGGCTTCGCGGAGGCTGGCGCAGCAGGGCACGAGGGTGTCGATGCCGACGATCTGCAAGGTGCGCAGCACGTACGCCGAGGCATTCGCCAGGCGCAGCCAGCCGTCCGCCGCGGTGAGGTCGCGGTGGGCGGCGAGCAGGACGTTGATGCCGCTGGAGTCGATGAAGGTCACCCGCTCCATGTCGACGATCACGCGGGGCCGCTCGCCGAGACCACCGGGATCCAGGGCCTGGACGAGGCGTCCGGCGCTGCCGTGGTCGATCTCGCCGGCCGCGGTCACCACGGTGATGCCGTCGAGAGTGGTGGACACCACCTCCAGCAGCTCGGGCTCGTGCGTGTGCTCGGCGTCGGTCTCCGTCACGGCGTTCCTCAGCATCCTCGAGATCAGACAGGGGCCAGGCATGGTTCTCCGGAAGAGTGCCCGGCAGTCGCCCTGGCATTTCCCCCTGAGTACCGACCGCCGGTGGAGGAGGCGACGCCCGCGTGGGAACGATCCTGACATATGCCCGCGTAGCGCCCGGTGTGATGTCCGGGCTTCCCCGGGTACCTGACCTGAAGTAGTGCGTAGCAGCAGCGAGCGGACGGAACGGACCTTGTCTGGTGAGGACAGCATGACGCTCCACGACGACGGCCGTCCACATGCCGCGGCAGCCCTGGACGGACAGAGTTCCTGCATCGCCGAGGCCCGCCGCTTGGCGACCGGCTTCCTGTCCCGGATGCGTACCGAATACCGGACCCCTGTCTCCCAGCGGGCCGTGGAGCTGACACAGCTGGTGGTGAGCGAGCTGGTCACCAATGCCCGTAAGTACGCCTCCGGGCCGATCCTGCTGGATCTGCGGATCGCCGACGATCTGGTGGAGGTCCAGGTGTGGGACTCCGATCCCGCGCTGCCGGCCGTAAGGGCCGCCGACGCGAGCCGGGTCGGGCAGCACGGCCTGGAGATCGTTGAAGCCGTCTGTCAGAGCGTCGAAGCCGTGCGGGAAACGGTGGGGAAACGCATGACCGCTCGGCTCGCTCTCGCGGACCCCTCCGGCAACGACTCCGCTCGCCTCTGGTAGGTGAGCGATCACCGCGAAGCCGCCCCTGACCCCCGTGCCCGACCCTTGAGGGGCCGGCGGTCGGACGGCCGGGGCGGCAGTTCGGTGCGAGCCGGCGGTCAACGGCCACTGTGCTCTTCGCGTGCCTGCTTGAAGGCATCGGAAATGGTCTCCGCGGCACCGGAGAGGGCCCCCTTGGCCGCCCCCTGGGCGCCGGACTCCGTCATCTTTCCCTTGAGCTCGGTGAGGCCGGCCGGCTTGCGCGGCCCGGATTCCAGATCGAGCCGGTTGCACGCCTCGGCGAAGCGAAGGTAGGTGTCGACACTCGCGACGACGATCCGAATATCGATCTTGAGTATCTCGATACCGACAAGAGAGACCCGCACGAACGCGTCGATCACCAGACCGCGGTCGAGAATGAGTTCCAGAACGTCGTACAGGCCACTGGAACCGCCTCCGCCGCCGCCCTGCTGTGTCGCCACGGTCATCGCGACCAACCCCTCATCGTCCGGTTTCGGCATGGTCTTGTCCGCAGAGCCCGACAACGGCGCGATGGCCTCGCCGGTCCACGCCGCGACCCGAGCTTCAAGGTGCGGATGCCCCCACCACCTGGGCTAAAACACCAGTGCGAGTCGGGCCGAGCGGTCCGTCCCCACACGGATCCCCACCGGCCTCACGCCACAGACCCCCGCGAGGTGCACTGCGTGCGCCGCCTGCCGCAAATCGCTTGTGGACCGATATGGAAATCCGTCGTCGAAGGAATCGACGACGTGGCCAAAATGATCCGGGACCGGGCCAGTGCGGTTGTCCCGTATTCCATTCGACCGGTTCAGGAAGTGCATCGGAGCTCGGTGATTCACCGGGCTCGTGAATCACTCCGACAAGCTGGTCTCGGCGATTGGGGTCCGGATTTCAGAGCCCGCGACGAGGGGACCCGGCACGCCCGCCGCGACCGGGGGTTAACCCCCGGTCGCCCGGGGGGAATGCCTCGCACGCGGGGGGTGGCTGGCAGGCTTTTCCAGGTCGCGGGCCGACAAGAAGACTTCCGGACATGACGACTTCCCCCGATGTCTCCTTGACGCCTCAGCCCGCACCTGCCGACACGGAAAGGGCCGGGGCCGGCGGCGGCAGTGACTTCGCACGGCTCTCCCAACGGATGGCCGAGGCCGGCCTGATGCGTCGGCGCCCCGGCTACTACGCGGCACGCATCGGCCTGGTGGTCGTGCTGTACACGGCGGGCTGGGGGTCTTTCTTCGCTCTGGGCGACACCTGGGGCCAACTGGCCGTCGCGGCCTTCCTGGCCTTCGTGTTCGGGCAGGTGGCCCTGCTCGCGCACGACCTGGCCCACCGGCAGGTCTTCCGGCGACGCCGGCCCAGCGAGATCATGGGCAGGCTGTTCGGGAACCTGGGCGTGGGCATGAGCTACGGCTGGTGGATGAACAAGCACACGCGCCACCACGCCAACCCCAATCACGAGGACCTCGACCCCGACGTCGCCCCCGACATCCTGGTGTGGTCCACCGAACAGGCACGCGCCAGCCGTGGTGTGGCGCGCCTGATCGGTGGCCACCAGGCCCTGCTTTTCTTCCCGTTGCTGACCCTCGAAGGCTTCAACCTGCACGTCTCGAGCCTGCGGGCGCTGCGTTCGCCGTACATGAGGAAGCGAAACCTGGAAGGCGCCCTGCTCCTGCTGCACATCGCGGGCGTGCTGTCCGCCCTGTTCCTGGTCCTTCCGCCGGGCAAGGCGGTGGCGTTCCTGGCGCTCAACCAGTGCCTGTTCGGCGTGTATCTCGGCTGCACCTTCGCCCCGAACCACAAAGGGATGCCCACCTTCACCGGTGACGAGCGGCCCGACTTCCTGCGGCGCCAGGTCATCACCTCCCGCAATGTGCGTGGCGGCCGGCTGACGGACATGATGCTCGGCGGCCTCAACTACCAGATCGAGCACCACCTGTTCCCGAGCATGCCCACGCCCCATCTGCGCCGCGCCCAAGTTGTCGTTCGGCAGTACTGCGCCGAGATCGGCGTGCCCTACCACGAGACCGGACTGATCCGCTCCTACCGCGAGGCCCTGACCCATCTGCACCGGGTGGGAGAGCCGATCAGGCGGCAGCGAAGCGCACGGTGACCGTCGACGGCCCTGGGGCCCCGGGTTCGGCGGGGACAGCCACTACTTCCAGTTCCAGCCGTAGGACGTGACGGGAAAGGGCCGGTCAGGATGTGGCGGGAAAGGGCCGGTCAGGATGTGGCGGGAAAGGGCCGGTCAGGAGAGGATCTCGACGTACCCGTCGGTGCCGTGTACCCGGATCCGCTGGCCGTCGCGGATCAGGCGGGTGGCGCGCTGCACACCGACCACGGCGGGCAGGCCGTACTCCCGGGCGATCACGGCGCCATGGGTCATCAGACCGCCGACTTCCGTCACCAGTCCCGCGATTCCGACGAACAGGGGCGACCAACTCGGGTCCGTGTAGGCCGTGACCAGGATGTCACCCGCCTCGAGGTCGGCCTCGGCGATGTCCAGGACGACCCGGGCCCTCCCCTCCACGGCCCCGGCCGACACCGGCAGACCGATCAGGGCGCCGGCCGGCGCGTCGTCGCGCCGGTACGCCCCGGTGACGGACTCGCCGTCCGATGTCAGCACCCGGGGAGGCGTCAGCGTCTGGTAAGACCGGAAGGCTTCCTTGCGCTGCTGGATGAGCCGGGGATCCACCTGCTTCGAACGCACGACGTCATGGAACTCCTGGAACGTGAGGTGGAAGACGTCCTCCTTCTCGGCGACCACACCGTCCCGCACGAGGCGCTCGGCCTCCTCCAGCAGAGCCCGCTTGTAGACGAAGTAGCGGCTGACGATCCCGTACTTGGGATACTCCCGGTAGCCGATGAAGGTCCGGACCCGGTCGATCATCCGCTTGGTCTCGTCGGCCTTCCGCTCCCCGTCCGGCAGGGCCCGCAGGCGTGACAGCACGTCCTGTTCCTTCTTCCACGCCTCCAGGCGCCCTTGCTCGAAACGCCGTTCCGCGGCACCCGGCCCGAAGTTCCTGACGTTGTCGAGGATCACGGGTACGAGCGTGGTGGGGCGCTCACGCCAACGCGGCCTCGTGATGTCGATCTCGCCGACGCAGCGCATGCCGTACAGGTCGAGGTAGCCGTCGATGGCGTCGCGTGCTTCGGTCCCGCCCGGCAGCTTCACCAGCTCGTCCAGGAAGCCCTCGTCCTCGACGCCCCGCAGGAAGGCGACCACCTCCGCGTGCGGACGGATGACGTCCGCGACGTCGAGCAGCGCGAGACCCATCTCCGAAGTGACGTTGCCGGGAGCGGACAGCGTGAGCGTGTCGGCCGCGTTCTTCTCGCCGAGCCACTCGTGCAGCTTGTCGTTGAGCCACCACGTGGCCTCCATCCCCGCCATGATCACCTGGATGTTCAGCGGATCACCGAGAACCCGTTTGTGCTCCTCGAAGGCCTCCAGCAGGAAGTCGAACAGCGCCGGCCCGCTCTTCGTCCGGATGCCGCGCTCCAGGGCGGCGACCGACCTCCGGCTGCGCTCGATCAGCTCGGTGACGACAGCGGGGTCGGTCTCGACAGGGGAGGAGGCGCTGCTGCCGGCCGGCGGCCCGCCGGGGCCCGCGTCCGGGAGCGACGGGACGAAGCCGTCGCGGTCCAGCACGGTCTCCAGCGCGTCCCCGATCAGGGGATCGGACCGTCCCACGAGGTCCAGGAGTCCGGCACGGCTGGCGGGCGCGGCCAAGCGCCCGGTGACGTCGACGAACAGCCTCCCGCCGGCGGCGTGCATCGGCACCATGGCCGTCAGCTGCCACATGGAGAGCCCCAGGGGCTTCATGGCGTCGGTCATCATCTGCTGATGACCGACGGAGACGTACACGTGGTTCTCCTGGTCACCTGACTCGGGGACGGGGAACAGCGTCGTGATCGGCCGGCTCTGAACGATCTGGAAGTCGTCGTCGACCAGGCACCATTCGATGTCCTGCGGGCTGCCGAACTCCGCCTCGATCCGCCGCCCGAGCCGCACGAGCCGCACCACCTGTGCGTGCGTCAGCGCCGGCTGCTCCTGCCGCCGTGTGTCGATCGCGACTTCGCGCGTCCCGCCGCCCGGCAGGGCGTGAACGGCGCGCTGCTTGGCGGCGATCGCCTCGGCGACGACTTCGCCGTCCCGCACCTTGAAGACGTCCGGGTTCACCAGGCCGGACACCAGTGCCTCGCCGAGGCCGAAACCGGCGTCCACGGTGGCGACCTTCCGGTTGCCCGTCACGGGGTCGGCCGTGAACAGGATGCCGGCAGCCTGAGGGAAGACCATCTGCTGCACGACCACGGCCATGTGCACCGTGCGGTGGTCGATGCCGTTGTGCCGGCGGTAGACGACGGCACGCTCGGTGAACAGCGAGGCCCAGCACCGGCTGATGTGCCGGAGGACCGCCGTCGGCCCCACCACGTTCAGATACGTGTCCTGCTGGCCGGCGAAGGAAGCCGTCGGCAAGTCCTCCGCCGTCGCGCTGGACCGGACGGCGTAGGCGGCCCGCTCGCCGTTCCGTACGAGCGCGCGCGTGATCTGTGCCGCGAGATCGGCGGGGACGGCGATGTCCTCGATGGTCCGTCGGATCTCCGCGCTGAGCGTTCGGACCGCCTCCCGATCGTCCAGCGGCAGGCGTGACAGCTCCTCGAGCCGATCGTCGATCGACGGCGCTTCCGCCATGATCCGCCGGAAGGCGTCCGTCGTCACACAGAAGCCGCCCGGCACGCGGAGGCCCGCGACACGCGACAGCCGGCCCAGATTCGCGCCCTTGCCGCCGACCGCGCCGACACGCCTCTCGTCGACCTCTCGAAGATCCAGCACGTACTGCTCGGTCATGACCTCTCCCACAGCTGCTCCGACGTCACCTCGCCCCCATACGTCGGCCACGACACACATGTCGCGCCTCGTTTCCGCAGGTTGTGGGCTCGGCCGACGATTCTGCGCCAGGACCGGGGCCTTGCCGCAAGCCCCCCGGTGCGCTATAAGTTGAGAGTGGCGAGGAGAGGATCTCCTCGCTTCTTTCTTTCACCACCCGCACTCGCCGGTCAGGTTCGGCGTCCGACCCGGTGCCGGAAGCGGCAGCCGGCAGGCAACCCCGGCCACCATGGTGCGCTGCCAGTACTCACGCCGGCGCCGGCATCCCACGCTCGCACCGCGCGGGTCTCACATGCCGGTGGTGGCCTGGCCGAGCGCGGCGAGTGCGGTGGCGGCCTCTGCCTGTCGCGGGCTTCTCAGCTCGGCGAGAGCGTCACGGGCGGCGAGCAGCGTCTCCCTGGCCTCCGGGTGGCCCATGGCGGCGAGCACCTGGCCCAGGTCGAGCCGCGCCTGTTCGGCCCAGGACGGCATCTGCGCGGTCTCGAAGAAGGTGAGGGCCTGCCGGAGCGGCGGCTCGGCCTGGTGCCGGCCGGTATCGCGGCGTCGGCGATCCCCGACGCGCTCAGCAGCCGGGCCAGAGCGTCACGGGCAGTGGCCGGCTCGGCGTCCATGCCGTGCAGGTCCAGGGCGAACTGCCCGTCCGGGAAGTGCGGGGCGAGACGGTGCGCGGCGTGCACCGCGAACGCGGTCTTGCCCAGACCGGGCTGTCCGGTGACCACGGCGACCGCCGGCCGGCTCGGACCGGCGTCCCGCACCAGGTCCAGCAGCCGGTCGAGTGCCGCGTCGCGGGCGGTGAAGTCCTGGATGTCACGCGGCAGGGCCAAGGTGACGGGCGCGGCGGGCCCCGCGGTCGTCCGAGGGCGCGGACGCCCCAGAGCGGCGGACTCCTCCAGCCCCGCCGCCTCGTCCGGCGTCCAGCCCCAGCGCTTCGGCCAGCGCCTTCACCGTACGGCGCTGCGGCCCTCGGGTACGCCCGCGTTCCATGTCGGCCAGCGCCCTGACGCTGACCCCGGCCGCATCCGACAGCGCCTCCTGGCTCAGTCCCGCACGAGCCCGCAGCACGCGCAGCCGCTGCCCGAAGTCCTCCGTGGAAGGTGTGCCACCGCGCACCGTCGACGTCCCCGATCATCCGGCTCGTCCGAGCGCGAGCCCCCCGGCAGAAGTATGGCGGACGGTACTTCCGCAGGCGGAACCGCCTGGGCACCCAGGGCCGTTGGTGATCGACTGAGAACAGGCGCCGGACGCCTTCCTCCCCGGGACCGACGTAGTCCCGGCGGCCGATCCCAACGGGCGGAGCCGCCGGAACACGGACCCCCGGGCAAGGGCAACTGAGAACCGCACCACGACACCAGGACGGCCTCGGCCGACGGCGAAGAGCCGCGGCCCCGCACCACTCACGGGGAACCTTCATGAACACTCCGCTTCACCACACCACGCTGCTCGCCGTCGCGGGCACGGCCCTCGCGCTGTCCCTCACCGCCTGCCAGAGCGACTCGACCAGCGAGTCGGCCCCCACGGCGACCGCTTCGGCCACCGCGAAGGCGACGGGCGAGGGCCAGGCCGGCGCGTCCGGCACGAAGGGCTCGAACGGCCCGGCGCGCTCGACGGCATCGAAGACCCCGACGGACCGCACCGGCAGCGGCGGCTCCGCGGGCTCGACCGGTGAGCAGGCGACCGCCACCACCCGGGTCTGCGCCGCGCGGGACGTCGCTGTCACCGCCGCCACACAGGGTGGTGCCCCCTACATCCACCTCGTCCTCACGGCGAGGAACACCTCCGGTCACTCCTGCCGGCTGGCGGGTGCGCCGCACATCCAGTTCCTGGAGAGCCACAAGCAGGACGTCCCGGTCGTCGCCAGGAGCAAGCCGGCCGCGCCGGTCGTGCTCACGGCGGGAGCCCCCGCATACGCCCTCGTGAAGCTGTCGGACGGCGGGGTCGACGAGGACAATGAGCCCGTGTCGGCGTTCTCCGTCGTGCTGGAGGGCGACTCCGAGGTCATCGCCGTCACCGCGCCCGGCAGCGGCGGCATCGCCGCCGACCCCGCGAAGGCCCTCACCGGCTACTGGACCCCCGAACTGCGCAACGGCGCGGACGACTTCTGACGAACGCCGCTTGTGACACACGCTGCGGGGCACGACACCGGCCCTGAGCACCCCGGCGCCGCGGACACCACGGCCCAGGCTCAGACCCGGGCCTGGGCCGAAGTGACCGTGGCTGCCGGGCCGCTGTCCACCTGGCCGCCGTCTCCACCCGGACGCGAGGCGGACTCCCGGGCGGTGCGGTGGAAGGCGGCCCGGTAGGCGCTCGGGCGGTGGCCGGTGTGGCGGGCGAAGAGGGCCCCGAAGGTGCCGGCGTCCTGGTAGCCGACGGCCGCGGCGACGGCCGCGACGGTGCGGTCGGTCGTCTCCAGCAGGTGGCGGGCGCGGCGGACCCGTGAGGCCTGCAGATGGGCCAGCGGGCTGCGGCCGGTCTCCTCGGCGAAGCGGCGCAGCAGCGTGCGGGTGCTGACCTGGAAGGCGTCCGCGAGCGTGGCGAGGTCGTACCGCTCGGCGAGGTTCTGGTCGAGCCGCCTCATGATCCGCTGGGAGAACTCCTGGCCGGGCTGGGGGAGGAGCCGTGGGTCGACGTAGGGAGCCTGAGAGGTTCGCGCATCGTCGACGAGGGCCAACCGTGCGGTGCTGCGCGCCACTTGGGCGCCGTTGTGCCGGCGGATCAAGTCCAGCGCGAAGTCGTACATGGCGCTGAAGGCGGCCGTTGTCGTCACCCCCCTGTCGGTGACGACCAGGTGCTGGGGCTGTACGTCGGCGTCCGGGCAGCGGTCGGCCAGTTCGGCGGCGTACAGCCAGGAGGTGGTGGCCCGGCGCCCGCCGAGGAGCCCGGCCCTGGCGAGCAGGAACGAGCCGACGCAGAGGGAGACGACGGCGGTGCCGGCGGCGGCCTGCGCGCGGATCGCCGCGATCTCGGGGGCGAACCGGGAGAGGCAGGCGTCGAGATCCGTGTCCGGCCGTAGTTCGAAGCCGGGGACCACGAGGACGTCGACCTCGCGCAGGGGACGCACGTCCAGGGTCGCGCCGCCCGAGGCGGTGACCCGGCGGCGGGGCGAGACGATCGACACCCGGTAGCCGGGGCCGTCCGGTCCGGCGACGTGCCCGGCCATCGTCAACAGGTCGGGAACGCCGAACACTTCGGACGCGAAGCAGCCCGGGTACGCCAGGACTCCGACGCGCAGCGCACCCGGTGGCGCGCCCGGACCCTCGTCCTTCCGTGCCTTCCGTGCCGCCGCCTCAGCCATCGCTTCCGATCCCCCTGGTACTTCCGGCCGCGGCGCGCCGCCCGCGTACCGCCCGCCCTTCCACTGCGCTTGGCGAGATTACCCCTGGCCTTGGCGATCCCGCCTCTCAACCGGTGGCCGGCCATGGGACGAGGCTGGTCCCATGAGCGACGACGACCCGATCACGGACTTCGACCGCCGGAGCGTGGACGTGGAGGGGGTGGAGAAGACGGTGTACGTGACCGGGGCCGGGCCCGCGGTCGTGGTGCTGCCCGAGATGCCGGGCAGCAGCCCCGACGTCCTGCGGCTCGCGCGCTGGGTGCGGGACGCGGGCTTCACCGTCCACGTGCCCTCCCTGTTCGGCACCGACGGCGCCTTCCCCACGGCCGAACGCGGCCGGGACGTGGTCCGCCGCGCCTGCGTCAGCGCGGAGTTCCGCGCCTTCGCCGGCGGCGGCACCAGCCCGGTGACGGTCTGGCTGCGCGGCCTGGCGCGCCGGGCCCACGCCGAGTGCGGTGGGCCGGGGGTGGGTGCGATCGGCCTGTGCTTCACCGGCAACTTCGCCCTCACCATGGCACTGGAGCCGGCCGTGATCGCCCCGGTGGTCAACCATCCGTCGTTGCCGCTCGACGACCCCGGCGGGCTCGAACTCGACGAGGCGGACGCGCGCGCGGTGAGCGACCGGCTCGGGCGCGACGGACTCACCGTCCTCGCCTACCGCTTCGAGGGCGACCGCTGGTGCACGGGGCAGCGCTTCGCCGCCTACCGGAAGCTGCTCGGCGAAGCCTTCGACGGGCGCGTCCTCCCGGACAGCGCCGCGAACCCTGCCCCACCGCCCTTCTTCGCCGACGTGGTCGGCACCCCGCACAGCGTCGTCACCGCCCATCTCGTCGACGAGGCCGGCCACCCCACGGTCCGGGCCCGCGACGAGATCCTCGCCTTCCTCACCGACCGCCTGCAAAGCAATACGTGACGACCCCCGTGGCCGGCGGGTGCCATTCATCGCTCCGATAGCATGTTCGAGCTTGTGATGGCTACCGTCATGGCTTTCCGTCCAATTAATCCATATCGAACAAATCGGCTGAACGATTGATATCCAAAACGGCGCGGGTGTTTTCAACAGTGAACGGCAGAGCCGCGTTGGCCGCGTGCCGTCAACGGCGAGTCATGGTGTGGGCCGCGGCATGCGTGGCGGCTCTGGGAATCCTCATCACGCTGGAGATCTCCGCACGCCGCTACGGTCAACCGGGGCCGATCACGGACCAGCTGAACGGGCTGATTCTCGCCCCGAAACCGGGACCGCTGTACGGCGGTATGGCGTTGATGATGGTCGTGCTCACCTGGCGGCAACGGTTCATCGCCGCCGGTGCCGCCATCGGCATCGACGCCGTCTTCGTGCTGGTGCGCTGGGCGGTCGGCGCCAGGACGGCCGACGGTCACTTCTTCGGCAACGGCGCGTTGTGGGTGATGCTGGGCTGTGCGGTCATCGCCGTCACGCGCCGCACCGGCCCCGAACGCGTCCTGCTTCTGAAGGGCGTCGGCCTGGGCCTGCTGCTGGTGGCCGGCCGCAAGACCGGCGACACCTGGCTGCTCATCACCGCGAAGACCCGGCCGGCGGTGCTCGACCAGTACGTGGCGACCGCCGATCACGCCCTGGGCAACCCGTCGTGGCTGATGGGCCGGATCGTCGACGCCACCGACCCGATCGGCCCCCATGTCCTGCACTTGGTCTACGCGCAGCTCGCGGTTGCCGCGGTCGTCGTAGCGCTGTACCAGCTGCGCGATGTGGCGGCCGAGCGCCGTTTCCCACGCCACCACCTGGTGCGTACCTTCCTGGTGATCGGCCTCCTCGGGCCGGCCGTCTACATGATCTTCCCGGTCGTCGGGCCCGTCTTCGCCTACGGGCCGGGCGCCTCCGGCACCGGTGGCGTGGAGTGGGCGGCGGCCGATCTGTGGCCGGGCACACCGCCGACGATCAACGCCCCGCACCCGATGCCGTACGACGGGATCACCCCCCGCAACTGCATGCCCAGCCTGCACACCGCGTGGGCCACCGCGATATTCGTTCATTCCCGCAGGGCCCCACGGATTCTGCGATTCGCGGGCACGTTCTGGCTGATCGCCACGCTGAGCGCAACGCTGGGATTCGGCTACCACTACGGCGTGGACCTTGTCGCCGGCGTGGTCTTCGCGCTCACGATCGAGGCAGCACTGCGCGCACTCGACCGCGGCTGGGACCGCCGAGGAATCCAGCTGGTCGGCTACGGCGCCACGGTCTTCGCCGCGCTCCTGGTGTCGTACCGCTACCTGCCGATGGAGATGGCCGGACATCCGTGGGTCTTCGGGCCACTCCTCATCCTGGCGATGACCTCAGTCATCTACGGCTACGTACGGACCACCGAACTGTGGGAACCGAAGGCCGCACCGACACGGCAGCCGGAACCGCGACTCGAACCGGTTTGATTCGAGTCCCATCAGGCGAACGTTCCCGTTCGACGGCCCTGCCCGGGCAGCGCGCCGGCGTCCTCACAACCGCCGCGCTCCCGGGCAGGGCCACTTTTGTGATCAAAGACCGCAGGTCCGGGAAGGCGGGTGGATCAGCGCAGTCCGGCGAAGAGGTCGTTCTCGGGCACGTCCGCGCCGGTGGTGTCCTGGACGCGTACGAAGGTCTCGACGCCCATCAGTTCGGTGAACCTCTCCTGGCCCATCCTGAGGAAGAAGATGTTCTCGCCCTGGCTGGCGTGGGCGGCCAGGGCGTCGAACTTCTGACCGCCGAAGGCGGTGGTGTCCACCCAGGTGGTGATCTCCTCGTCGGGGAGCCCGATCTCGGCCATCGCGGCGGCCTCGGCGGGATCCGGCTCCTGCCAGTCCGCACCGAACTCGCGCATGACCTCCCCGAACCGCCGCATCATCGAACGGGGTGCCGTCGTCCAGTACACCTTCGGTGTCAGCCCGGTCATCGTCAGCGCCGCCATCGTGATGCGGTTCGCCTGGATGTGGTCGGGGTGGCCGTAGAAGCCGTTCTCGTCGTAGGTGACGACCACATCGGGCCGGTAGCGGCGCATGAGTTCCGCGAGTCGGGCAGCGCCCTCCTCCACGGGGGTCTGCCAGAAGGAGCCGGGGGCGTCGTTCGTCGGCCAGCCCATCATCCCGGAGTCGGCGTAGTCCAGCGTCTCCAGGTGACCGACCTTCAGAATGCCGCAGCTCGACTCCAGTTCCTGACGCCTCATCAGGGCCACGGCTGCCGGATCGTGCCCGGGATCGCCCGGCTTGACACCCCCCGGCCCGTCACCGCAACCCCCGTCGGTACACGTCACGAGGACCGTGCGAACACCCTCCGCCGCGTACCGTGCGAGAACGCCTCCCGTTCCAGTGGCCTCGTCGTCGGGGTGGGCGTGCACCGCCATGAGGGTCAAGGGCCGGTCATTCATGAACATTCCTCCTGTGTGATAACGCCTCGGTCCGATTCTGCGGCAGCCCAGGGAAGGCGCGGGCATCGGCTGACCGGGCGTACTGCGGACCCGGGGGACCGGATCGCGCCGAGCGGACGATCTCCCCGCCCCTCCATGCCCCGCCCGCGCGCGCCGGTCCCTCGGCTGGTGCAACAGTGCTGCCCCGATCAGCTGTTCCCGCCTCGGACGACACGCCACCCCACGGTCAGGACTTCTGGTGCGGTTCTTCGCCCACACGATCCACCACGGCGCGCTCGAGCACCGCGGTGGTCCGCAGCACGCTGCCGGCCTTGCCGATCGCCGTGTCCTCCTGCGTGACGTCGCGGAAGCCGAGGAAGGCGTACGTGGACTTGTCGAAGATCCACTCCTGGCGGTCCTCGGCCTGACCTTCCAGGGTGATGGCGACACCGGGCCTGCCCGCGGCGTCGACCGCGTCGGGGACGACCGTGGTGCCCGGTATCCGGGCGGCGACACGGTAGGGGAACGCCGTGGTCCGCGGGTCCACCGACTCCTGGAGCATGCCGCCGAGATACTCGAAGACCCACGGCATGCTCACCGAGGGGCGCCTGTTCCCCTTGGTGTTCTCAGCGTTGTCCATCTGCCGGTGTGGCGCCGGCGGTGAGGGCCGCGCGGAAGGAACGCACGAGTCTCATGTCAGTCCCGGTGTCTGGAGGGGGTGGTCAATGTCCGTGCGTGGTACGGGTGTTGCCGGCTACTGGGATAGCGTCCGCCGTGACGGCGGGTCAATGGTCTGGACCAAAAAGGGACTAGACCAATTCTCGCACGCGCGGAACTCTCCCCCTGCGCAGAGCCCATGGCGGCGGACTGGACCACGCTCGAACGTTCAACCAGGTCACGTCATCGTCGGCCCGACGGTCCGACGGCCGACGGGAAACTGCCGCCCTCGATCGGCCGGCACCGGCCTGCGGCCACAGACTTCCCGGCCGCGGCGACCCCGGCGGAAGACGCACGGTTCACCGGTCGCCGGTAGCCTGACCGCCGTGATGGTCGGCAGCGGGGAAACACGATTGGTCGTCCTGCGCGGCAACAGTGCCTCGGGCAAGTCGTCCGTCGCGGGAGGTATCCGCGAGAGTTCGGCCGTGGTCTGGCCCTGGTCGGCCAGGACAACCTCCGCCGTGTCGTGCTCCGCGAGTGGGACCGGCCCGGAGCGGCGAACATCGGCCTGATCGACCTGACGGCCCGCGACGCACTCGACGCCGGGTATCACGTCGTACTCGAAGGCATCCTCTACGCCGACCACTACGGCGACATGCTCACCCGGCTGCGCTCCGACCACCGTGGTCCGACCCACAATTACTACCTGGACGTGCCGTTGGAGGAGACCCTCGCCCGGCACGCCACCAAGCCGATCGCCGACGACGTCGACGACGCGAGGCTGCGTGACTGGTACCGGCCGAGTGATCTGCTGCCCGGCGGGTCCGAGACGGTCATCGGTGCCGGCAGCGCCCTGGACGAGACCGTCGACCGCATCATGCTCGACACCGGCCTGGCCCACCTGCCCGCCCTGGACCGCTGACCGGGGTGCTCGCCGGTCCACTGCCGGGGACGGAGCACGCCGGCCGCATGCGAGCGATGGGGGAGGAGTGCCTGTGTGCGCGGGGAGATGCCGAGGCGTGCGTGGAAGCTGTGGCCCTGTGTGGTGAGACGGTCTCCGTCGGAGGCCCCGTGTTCGACCGGCCGTGACCCGAGACCTTCCAGGGCGCAGAGGTGGGGGCGGTCCCGAATGCCGGGACCGCCCCCACGTGAAGTTGCCGATCGCCCGTCAGTGCCGGGCCGTGTCCTTGACCGCCTCCTTGGCCTGGCGGGCGTTGCCCGCGGCCTCGGCTGCGTGGCCCTTGGCGATCAGCTTCTCGTTGCCGGTGGCTCGTCCGACTGCCTGGGCGGCCTTGCCGACTGCCTGCTCTGCCTTGGCCCGGGCCTTCTCACTGGCGGCCATGCCGTTCACTCTCCTTTGGCTGCTGCGTGAGTCCTCGCTGTGCGGATGACCTCGCTCGGCGCCGGCAAACCTACGGCCAGAGATTCGCACTCAGTATTCGCCGCGGCGAGGCCGCGGTGCATCAGATGTCGCGCAGGGGGAATCGTGCGTGGCGTGCGCGTGCCCTTCGCTCCTTGGAAATAACTCATAATTTGCGTGCTTGTAGGGGCGAAGTAAGGGCATCCGGTGGCCAGGAGGTTGATAACAATGGTTCCCCTGCTTCTGGTTCTTCTGCTGGCTCTGATCCTCTTCGGTGCGGGCTTCGCCCTGAAGGCACTGTGGTGGATCGCGGTGATCGTGCTGGTCGTGTGGCTGCTGGGCTTCGTCGTCCGGTCCGCGGACGGCACGGGCCGCAAGGGCCGCTGGTACCGCTGGTAGGCGCGGTTCCTCTGTGAGGAGCGCCGCCGGCGGCGGAGATTGACGTGGGGCCCGGCCGGGAACGGCCGGGCCCCACGTCGTGCATGAGGGCACATCCCGCTCGGGTGGCGGGGATGGGTCGGGCGTATCGGGCGCATCGAGGGGTATGTGTGCCATGCACCGGCCCCGTGGAAGCCGCAGTGGAACCCTGCGCCTCCTGCCTCTGCGGGGCCGGTGCCCTGCTGCTCCTCTTTGCTCGTACGGAGCGGTCCGGTCGCACGAGCGCCGCGGAAGGGGCGCATGGCCGGCGGACGCCATCGCCCGCCCGCCTCGGGCCCGGCATCAGCCGACGTGCTTGGTCCGGCTCACCCACTGCGGCAGCGTGAGCCGTCCGACGGTGGGAGCCGGCTTGCGACGAGCGGGCCGCAGGTGACCGTGCCCCGGCCGGCCGTCGGCGTATCCGTGTTCGTCGCGGTGGTTTCCACTGGTCAGGGAATGCCGCAGGAGAGACAGCTGCGGTGCCACGGCAGCGAGGCAGTCGTTCTCCTGACGGTCCGCCACCGCTGTCCGGTCGCCATCGCCGATCCTGCTGAGAGCTTCAATCATGGTGAGACCTCCGTTCGCCCTCTCACCTTCGCTCAGCGACGGCCCCTCGCGCGTCGTCCCACCGCAGCGATTCCTGGCTACCACGACTGCGGTACCCGGGACGCCCGTCTACAGCCGGGACAGGCATGCCGGTACACGCAGCGGAGCGAGCACGCGCTGGTCAGGGCACCGCGGTGGCCAGGCCGCACTGGTAGGCGATGACCACGAGCTGGGCCCGGTCGCGGGCCGCGAGCTTGGTCATGGCCCGGTTGACGTGGGTCTTCGCGGTCAGCGGGCTGACGAACAACCGCTCGGCGATCTCGTCGTTCGACAACCCCAGGGCCACCAGAGCCAGGACATCGCGCTCCCGTGGCGTCAGGCACTCCAGGCGCTCGTGCACCTCTCCCGTGCAAGGGTCCGGCTGGGCGAGGAAACGCCTGATCAGCGCACCTGTGGCCGCGGGTGACAGCAGCGCGTCGCCGGCGGCGACCGTGCGGACGGCCTCGACCAGTTCCTCGGGACGCGCGCCCTTGCCCAGGAAGCCACTCGCGCCCGCGCGCAGTGCTTCGGCCACGTGCTCGTCGTCCTCGAAGGTGGTCAGGACGAGCACCTTCACCGCTGCGAGATCCTCGGACTCGCTGATCAGCCGGGTGGCGTCGAGGCCGTCCATCTCCGGCATGCGGATGTCCATCAGGACCACGTCAGGGTGCCGGGTCCGCGCCAGTTCCACCGCCTCGTGACCGTTGGACGCCTCGCCCACCGTCTCCATGTCACCGGTGGACTCGAACAGCATCTTGAAGGTGCCCCGCAGCAGGGCCTGGTCATCGGCAAGCAGTACGCGAATCGTCATGCCCGTCTCTCCTCGGTGTCTCGCCGACCAGCCGACCGGGGCGCAGCGGAAGGTCGGCCGTCACGTTGAAGCCGCCCTCCGGGCGCGGCCCGGCGCGCAGCCGGCCGCCGACCGTGGCCACCCGCTCCCGCATCCCGATCAGCCCGTGCCCGGTACCGGCGGGCGCGGGCTGGTGCCGCGCGGTTCCCCCGTCGTCCTCCACGGTGATCGTCAGCCGCTCGGGGTGGTGGTGCAGGATCAGCCGGGCGTGGTCCGCGCCGGCGTGCTTGCGTACGTTGGTCAGGGCTTCCTGGACGATCCGGTAAGCGGTGAGGTCGACCGCCGGTGCCAGCGGGACGGCGGTGCCGTGGCGGGTGAGTCCCACGGCCAGCCCCGCACGGGCGAAGGACGCCAGGAGCACCGGTATGTCGGCCAGCCCCGGCGCAGGGGTGCGCGGTGCGACCGGGTCGCCCGACTGCCTCAGCAGTCCCACGGTCACCCTCAGCTCGTCGAGGGCCGACCGGCTGGTGTCCCGGATGTCCTCCAACGCGGTCAGTATCTGTTCCGGCCGGCGCTTCGCGAGATGGGCGGCCACGCCCGCCTGGGCGTTGATCAGCGCGATGTGGTGCGCGACGATGTCGTGCAACTCGCGTGCGATGCGCACCCGTTCGGCCGCCACCCGCTGCTGCGCCTCCTGTTCACGGGTGCGTTCCGCATGCACCGCCCGTTCCTCCACGGCCGCCACATAGGCGCGGCGGGAGCGCAGACCGTCGCCGACAGCGGCCGGCAGCGCCGTCCAGGCCAGCAGTGCCACGTTGTCGGGGTTCAGCCATGAGCGGGGGGCGCACAGAATGGCGGCGCCCACCAGAGTGGCGGCCGAGGCGGACGCGGCCATCCAGGTGGTACGCCGGTCGGTCAGCAGGGCCACGGTGTAGACGGACAGCAGAACCGGGCTGAGGACCAGCGGGCTCTCCCGGAATCCGAGGACCAGGAAGCCCACCCCGCAGCCGAGTGCGACGGCCAGTACGCCGATCGGGTGGCGGCGCCGCCGGACGAGTGCGGAGCAGCCGACTCCCGCCAGCACCACGCCGGTCCAGCGCAACGAGAACCGGTGCTCGTGCGGTTCGATCGAGGCGGCCACCACGGACAGCAGGAACAGGACGGCCAGGCCCAGCGCCTCCACCACGCCTCTCCGGGCCGGCGTTTGCCGACTTTCGTTGCTGATCACCACCATGCCCCCACCGTAGGGTCGGCAGCGGGATCGGGCATCGCGTGGCGGCCCCGGCAACGATGTGTCCGGCGCGGCGGCGTGCGTCCGACGAGAGTGTACGTTCGTACATTCGAGAAGGTATGCTGCCGCGCATGCCGACGGACTACTTCGCGCAGGACCCGCGCACGAACCTGGAGCGCATGGAAGCGGGCGATCTCTACATCGCCGACGATCCCGAGATCGCTCAGCGCCAGCAGCGCGCCGTGCGCCTGGCCACCCGTTACCAAGCGGCCTACGCGGAGGACGCCGACGCCGCGCAGACGCTGCTGCGGGAACTGCTCGGAGCCCTGGGCGAGCAGGCCCATCTGCGTCCGCCGCTCCACGTCGACTACGGCAGCAACATCACCGTCGGGGCGCGCACCTTCGTCAACTACAACCTCACGGCGCTGGACGTCGCGGCCATCACGATCGGCGGCGACTGCCAGATCGGGCCCAACGTCCAGTTGCTGACTCCGACCCATCCGCTGGAGCCGAAGCCGCGGCGCGACAAGCTCGAAGCCGCCCGGCCGATCACCATCGGCGACAACGTGTGGATCGGTGGCGGCGCCATCGTCCTGCCCGGAGTCACCATCGGGGAGAACTCCGTCATCGGTGCCGGTGCCGTCGTCACCAAGGACGTGCCCGCGAACGTCGTCGCCGTCGGCAATCCCGCCCGCGTCGTGCGGAGTCTGTGAGCCTGCCGTCATGGCCACCGGACACACCGACCCCCAGCGCCGCGCACGCATCCTCGACGCCACCCTCGACCTCATCGCCGAGGAAGGCATCGTCCGCGTCTCCCACCGGAAGATCGCGGCACGTGCCGGCGTCCCCCTGGGATCGATGACCTACCACTTCAGCGGCATGGACGAGGTGCTGCGAGAAGCCTTCAGACGCTTCACCGACCACATCGTCATGGTGTTCGACGACCACCTGGCCGCTCCGGCCGATCCGGGCCGGGCCCGGGAGGCGGTGGCCGACCTCGTGCACGTGCTGTCCGAGGGGGACAGGCGCGACCTGGTGCTCACCCAGGAGCTGTACACGCTCGCGGCTCGCCGGCCCGACTACCGGGATCTCACGCATGAGTGGATGCGCCGCAGCCGTGTCCATCTGGAGAAGCACTTCGACGCCGACACCGCTCGGCAGCTCGACGCGCTCATCGAGGGGCTGACGCTGCACCGAGCGCTCTCGCGTCAACCCCACGACCGCGCCCTGACGCTCGAGGCGATCAACCGCATCACCGCGGCCGGGGAGCGTTCCCCTTGACCGCCCGTGCAGCACGCACCTGACCGGTGCTGCACGGGCTCCCCGGCCGTCCGCCGGAAGGCGTGCGGACGTGTCGTCGCGGCGCCGATTCACCGGATCCGTGACTTCGCGGGAGCCCCAAGAGAAACAACAGGAATTCTCGATTCACCGTTGATGTTCAAACGCGCGGTCTTGATGGCTGAAAAATTCGCGACTCTCTTGATGGTTGTCATGACCAGTACTACGCTCTGGACATGTCGGACACTGTTCTCCCAACTCCGTTGTTCGAAGCCCTTCCTGGTGTCTTTCTGAAGTGTGAGTTCCTGCATCCGGGGCGCAGTCACAAGGCGAGAGTGGCCCGGGCGCTGATCGACGACGCCGAACGGCGTGGGCTCGTCGAACCAGGCGGATCCACGGCATTGATCGAGCGTACCGGCGGAAATCTGGGAATCGGGCTCGCCATCGAGGCGAGAATACGCGGCTATGAGCTCGTACTGATCACCGACCCGGGATATTCGAAAACCAAGAAGCGGCTGGCCGCCCGGCTGGGTGCGACGGTAGTGGACCGGGGGGTCAGCTTTCCCGACTGCGAGGACAACGAAGCCGCTGTGCAGCGGATGATGCGCAGTGAACCCGGGCGTTACCACTATTTGAACCAGTTCGGGAATCACGCGAATCCCACGGCTCACGAACGGGGTACCGGAGCGGAGATCCTGGCCCAGCTCATCGGTCGCGGATACGGCCGTGACACCACGGTGAGCATTGTCAGCGGACTCGGCACCGGAGCGACCGCGCGAGGCGTCTCGTCGACCCTGCGGCAATGGTTCGAGCGTGTCCGTGTGATCGGAGTCGAGCCGCCGAACTGCGACCTCAAGACCGATGTCCATGGCAGTCACGGCCTGCAGGGATTCTCGGTCGGGCAGCCGGCTCCCTTTTTCCCGAGCGGTGAACTGGACGGCATCGTGCCCGTCACGGACGAGGAAGTCACCGCGGCGGAGCGCACGCTGTCCGCGACACACCGCCTGTTCGTCGGCCCCAGCAGCTGCGCCAATTTCGCGGCCGTACTCAAGGTCCGTCCTCCGGGTACCGGAAGTCCTTCCTCCCGGGGCGTGTGCGTCTCCTTTCTCTTTGACCGCGGGGAGGACTACGAATGAAGGACACCGTGCCGATCCGGCGGATCCAGGCGGACATCAGAGGGATCCTGCGTCCGGTGAGCAAGGGGCTCGCGCGCAGCGGACTCGGCCCGGCGGCAGTGCAGGAGCTGATGGCGGACGTCCCGCTGAGGGTGCTCGAGGACCTCTACGCACTGGTGGTCCGGGACCCGGCGGCCGCCTCGAGCCCCGTCTACGCGTACGAGAGCTACCTCAGCTTCCGCGCGCTGCTGGCGCACCGCGTGGCCCACGTGCTGCATCGGACAGGCGCCGCCCTTTCCCAGGGCCGGCAGACGGACAACGGGATCGCGATCGCCGCCCGGTGTGTCGCCGAGACCGCCAAGCGGCAGAGCGGCGTGGAGATCCACCCGGCGGCCGTCATCGGCAGCCGCGCGGTCATCGACCACGGCTACGGCACCGTCATCGGCGAACAGGTGCGCATCGGCAGCGACTGCTACCTGCTCCAGAACGTCGTCCTGGGCAGCCGGTCGATCCGGAGCGGCCCCGCTCAGTGGGCGGGCAGGCGGCATCCCCGGATCGGGGACCGCGTCGAGATCGCCGGGAACGTCTCCGTCTACGGACCGGTCAGCATCGGTGACGACTGCCGCATCGAGTCGGGCGCGCGGATCACGACCGACGTCCCCTCGGGCTCCCGCATCCGGGTGATCTCCGTCCTCCAGGTCACGAGCACCGGCGCGAGACGTCCGGCGGGTCTCGCCGAGGACATCGAGGACATCGACGGCGTCGAAGAAGCCGTGTAGGGGGCGTGCGTCCATGCGTCTGATCGCGCTCAGCGACGACCAACTGCGGGCGGGCGGTGGCCTGAAGTGGGGCCGCGCCCCCGACGACGTCGTCCCGGCGGACATAGCGGAGCTGGACTTCGCGGTGGCACCGCCCATCCGCGCGGCGCTGTCAGCCGCCGTCGAACGCTCCGCGCTCGGCTATCCCGACTACACGGCAGGCGCTCCGGCGCGCCTGGCCGAGCTGTTCGCCGACCGGACGCGGCGCACCGGCGGCTGGCGCCCGGACGCGCGGGCGGTGGAGGTCTGCGCGCAGATCGTCCAGGGCTTGTGCTGCGTGATTCTCGCCTTCACCCGAGATGGTGATGAGGTGCTCGTCCACACTCCCACCTATCCGCCGTTCCTGGAGGCGATCCGCTCGCTAGGGCGCCGCCCGCTGCTGCTGCCCGTGGGGAACATCGGCGACGACGCCGTGGCGGCCGCCTGGGCCGGCGTGGAACGGGCCCGGCGGTTGCGCCTCATCCTGCTCTGCCAGCCGCACAACCCGACCGGTCACGTCTTCGACCCGGCCACTTTGGAGGCGCTCGCCGGCCTGGCCGCGCGCCGGGACACCGTCGTCTTCACCGACGAGGTCCATGCGGAGATCGTCTACGACGGGACGGAATGCCGTTCGATCGCCTCCGTACGTGAAGCCGCCGAACGCACTGTCGTGTTCACTTCGGCGGCGAAGAGCTTCAACATCGCCGGGCTCCGCTGCGCCGTCGGCCACTTCGGCAGCGACGAGCTGCACACGAGGTTCCGGACGCTGCCGTGGCACCTGCGCAGCGGGGCCAGCGCGCTCGGGGTCGCGGCCACGATCGCGGCGTGGGAATCATGTGGAAGCTGGCTGGATCAATTACGGGCGCAATTGAGCATCAACCGAGCCAGATTGGCAGATTTCATATCAACATTCGAGCAAGTGCAATACACGCCGCCGGCTGCCACCTATCTTGCGTGGATCGATCTTCGGGGTGCGGGTGTCGACTGCGACGCCCGTGACGTCCTGATGAAAGCGGCAAAAATCTCGGTGTTGCCTGGTAGTGTCTTTGGCGCATCGCTGGGCGGATTTGTCCGTTTCAATTTCGGCACGTCGGAAGCCCGCCTCGAAATTCTGCTGCAAAGATTTGGTCACGCTCTCGACGCGTGCGACGGGAAAGGATGAAAGTAATGAAGGTCATTGGTCTCCTCGGCGGCATGAGCTGGGAGTCGACGGTGTACTACTACCAGGAGCTCAACCGAGGGGTCCGGGATCGCCTGGGCGGTCTGCACTCGGCCCGCTGCGTGCTGCACTCCGTCGACTTCGCCGAGGTGGAGAAAATGCAGGAGCGAGGAGACTGGGCGCAAGCGGGAGAGTACTTGGCGAAACACGCCCGCCAACTGGAACTGGCGGGCGCGGACTGCGTACTGATCTGCACCAACACAATGCACCGTGTCTACCCCGCGATTCAGGAGGGCCTCGGTGTTCCGGTCCTGCACATCGCCGACGGTACCGCGGACGCCCTGGAGCGGGCCGGAGTGGAGAAAGTCGCTCTGCTCGGCACGCGGTACACGATGGAGCAGGACTTCTACCGGGACCGCCTGACGGCGCGCGGGTTCGACGTCCTCGTCCCGGAACCGGAGGAGCGGGCCCGCGTCCACAAGATCATTTACCATGAGCTGTGTCTCGGCCACGTTCTCGACTCGTCCCGCGACACCTACATCAGGATCGTCGAAGGGCTCGCCGCCCGCGGCGCCCAGGCGGTCATCCTCGGCTGCACGGAGATCGGCCTGCTGATCGACGAACAGACCAGCCCGCTGCCGGTCTTCGACACCACCCTCATCCACGTTCAGTCAGCCTTGGACTGGGCGCTCAGCTCGTGACCGCGCGGGCGCGCACGGAGCCGCTCGACAGGCTTGACGCCACGCTCCGCGCCCGCAAGGGCCTGCGGCTGCGCCTCGTGTGCCCCTCGCAGGAGTTCAGCGCGGAGGAGATGTCCTTCGGGGTGGGCCGCTGGCTGTCCTCCTCCCGGGGACTCTGGGAGTCGCTGCGTGTGGCATCGGAAACCGATCTCGCCCTGGTCATGCTGCAGGCCCCCGCGATAGGCGCCGATGTCGAGGACTACCTCCTGCGCATCCTGCCCGCGAGCCCGGCGTCCGCCGCCGACCGCCGTGCGCGGCACGCCCTGGTCGAGATCGACGACGACAGCGACCGGCACCTGAGCGAGAAAGTCCTCGACGACGCCCGTCTCGTCCGGCGCCTGCGGCGGACCGTCGCGCTGGCACGCCGCTCCGGGCACACCGTCGAAGGCCTGGCGTGCTTCGCCTCAAGCCCGCGCATGGCACACCTCGCCCAGGCCCTGGGAACCGACCTGCTGGAGGCCGATCCCCGCACGCTCGGCTGGGGCCACAAGTCGGGCAGCAGGCAACTGTTTCGGGCGGCCGGTGTACGCCACCTCCCCGGCTCCTACGTCGCCGAACACGGTGTGGCGTCGCTGGCCGTCCGGCTGGCGACGCTGGTGCGCCTCCACGGCCCCGGCCACTGGGTCGTCAAACTCGACCACGGATTCGGGTCCGGGCACGGCAACGCCTTCGTGGCCGTCGACTCGGACCGCCCGTCCATCGTGGAACGGGAACTCTGCGCCTCCCTGAGCCCGATGGGCGCAGGCGTCCGCCGGGCACACTTCCTGCGGTGGCTCGGCACGGTGGGCGCCGTCGTGGAACGGCGTGTGGAGGCGGGGCCCGGCGGCGCCGTCCAGCACCCCAGCGCCCTGGGGCACTTGCGTCCCGAGCCGGACGGATCCGTCCGAGTGGAACTGCTGGGCGTGCACGACCAACTCGTGGGAACCGCCGGTGACTACCTCGGCTGCCGCTACCCGGCCCATGCCGGGTACCGCGACGAGGTGGAGCGCCAGGCGCTGAAAGCCTTCGCCGCGCTCGCCGCGCGGGGCGTCCGCGGCCACGTCGGCATCGACTTCATGGCGGTCCGCGCCGGCCGCCGGGGCGAGGGCACCGCACTGTTCGCCACCGAGATAAACATGCGGCAGACGGGCAGCACCCACCCCAACCGCACCGTGCGGGCCGTACTTCCCCTGCACGCCGCCGTACCCGATCGGCTGGTGGCCCCTGACGGCCGCGACGTGTTCTTCCGCGCGACCGACAGCGTACTGTCCCCGTCGAGCCGCGGAACGTCCACCGCCACACTGATCACGGCCCTGCACCAGTCCCCCCGGCTCCGCCTCGACCGCGACGCCGGACGGGGTGTCGTCCCACACCTGTGGCCGGCGCTCGCCCGCTACGGGAAGATGGGGGTCACGGCCATCGGCAGGTCGGCGGCGGAGTGCGAGCAACTCGTCAGGGAGTTCAACCAACTGCTGGACACACTGGGTGAGTCCAGGCCGCGTCCCCGGCCCGCGTGACCCGCCCAGGGGCTCGCCCCGCCACCCCGCGCCCCCTCCGCACCCCGCGCTCCGGCCGGCTGCCCCGAGGTCCCGGCCCTCACCGCCGGCGTCCGCCGCGCCGCAGCGACTCCCTCGCACGCACCGTACGGGGATGTTCGGCCCCGAGTACCTGGATGAACCCTTCGAGGACGGCACGCAGTTCGGCCTCGGCCTCGGCGACGGAACCCCTGGAGTGCAGAGCGGCCGCACGGTTCGACCGGCTGGACAACGTCGACGGATGCAGGGGACCCCGCAACCGTGTGAACCCGGCGGAAACGGCCCGCAGTTCGGCCTCGGCCTCCTCGTAACGGCCGAGCGCGTGCAACACCACGCCCAGGTTGCCCCGGCTCGTCAGCGTCGAGGAATGGTCGTCGCCCAGCACGCGACGGAAACCGTCGAGGACGGCCCGCAGCTCCGCCTCGGCCTGCACCGTCCTGTCCAGCGACAGCAGCAGCGCCGCGAGATAGTTGCGGCTCGTGAGCGTCGAGGGGTGGTCGGGGCCGACGACCCGGGAGAACGCCTCGACCACGGCGCGGTGTTCCTTCTCCGCCTCCGGTGCCCTGCCCAGGGCCTGCAGGACGACTGCCAGATTCGACCGGCTGGTGAGAGTCGAGGGGTGGTCGGGGCCGAGCACCCTGGCGAAGTTGTCGACCACGGCCCGGTGTTCCTTCTCCGCCTCGTCCACCTTGCCCTGGGCGTGCAGGACCACCGCCAGGTTCTCCCGGCTGGTGAGTGTCGACGGGTGGTCGGGCCCCAGCACGCGCGCGTAGCCCTCGTACACCGAACGGTGCATCTCCTCCGCCTCGTCCAGTCGCTCCACGGCATGGAGCACCAGGGTGGGGCTGCCGCGGCTCGTCAGGGCGTCGGGATGGTCCGGATCGAACACCCGAGTACTGGTGTCCAGCACGGTCTGGTGCTCGGCCTCGGCGTCCTCCAGCCGGCCCAGCGACCTGAGCACCGCGGCCGTGTTAGGCGTGCCGGCGGTCAGTTCGGCCTCCGCGGTCTCGAGCAGCCGCTGGTAGGCCATCAGCACGGCGCAGTGCTCGGCCTCGGCCTCGGCCACCTGACCGAGATCGTGCAGGACGAAGGCGTGATTGTTGCGGTTGGTGAGGGTGGCGGGATGGTTGTCGCCGAGGTCGCGCATCCGTACGGCGCTGACGATGCGGTGCTGTGCCTCGGCCTCCTCCAGCCGGTCCAGATCACGCAGCACCAGGGCCAGATTGTTCCGGCTCACCAAGGTGGCGGGATCCTCCAGTCCGAGCACGCGTTCCCTGGCTTCGAGGACGGCCCGGTGCTCGCACTCCGCCTCGTGCAGTCTGCCCAGTACCCGCAGCACCGCCGCGTAGTTCCCTCGGCTAGTGAGCGTGTCGGGGTCGTCCTCCCCGAGCGAGGCGATCCGGGCGTTGCGCACTCCCTCGTACGCGCTCAGCGCGATGGCGTACCTGCCGTGCGCGCGGGCGATGGTGCCGATGCGCATGGAATCCGCGGCGTCCGCGAAACGCAGGGCCGCCACGAGCACCGTGTCGGTGACCGGAGAGGCGGCCGTGCGGATCGTCTCGTCCACGAGATAGTCGTAGACGTCGAAGGAGTCGGTGCCCACCGGGGTGAGCAGGGCGGTGGTCGTGCGGACCTCGTTCGCCCACTCCCAGGCCTGCGCCGGGGCCTCACCCGGGACGGGAGTGCCGCCTCGTCGGGGAAGGTAGTGGACGGCCAGTTCCTCCAGCGCGGCGCGCGGCAGGGGAGCGGTCACGCCGGCCCTGCGGTAGTCGACCGCGGCGGAGACCAGAGCGGCACCGAGCACGTGGTCACCGCCGTCGCGCGCGGCATGCCACAGGTGCAGGAGCTCCGGCCCGGCCGACAGGTACTCCGCGATGCCGAACCGGTCGGCGTGGTCGAGCGCGGCGGTGATGCGGGGATCCCAGGTGCGGGTTGCCGCACGGCCACGTTCGGCCAGCGAGAACATCCGGGGCAGGTCGATGCGATGGGCCAGCGCGAGCGCGTCCAGCACTTCGCGGTTCAGTGGGCGCGAACCGTTGTCCGTGCGCAGATAGGTGTTCAGTTCGGAGGCCCTGATGGTGGCCAGCACGACGCGGTGCTGCCCCTTGGTGTCGAGGAACCTGGTGATCAGGTTTCTCGACAGGCCGCCGTCGCCGAGGAACCGCTCCAGGTCGTCGAGCCAGAGCACCGCGCGAGGCGTGCCGTTCGTCTGCTCGATCGCGTAGGGGAGTGCCGTGCGCGCCTGGGGTGCGATGAGAGTGTGCTGAGGAAGCGTCGCGGTGAGCGCCTCGTACGCGGCGCGCGACTTCCCCGCCGTCGAATCACCGACGATCAGGACGAACGCGCCGGCGGCCGCGAGGTGTTCCCGTAACTCGTCGTCGATGTCACGGGGCACGTACGGAGGCTGGCCGGTGGACGTTCGGCCGGTTGTGCGGCGCGCCGCGTGCACACCGAGCCACGTCGGCTCGACGACGTCCCGGACGAGCGGCAGTTCGCCCTGGGTGGTCAGACACCCGTCGCGCACGAAGGTCGCGTTCTCCAGATCCTTCTGGAACCTTTGCAGCAGACTGTCCTTGAAGAATCCGGCGAACACGCCGACCACGGCCGCCAGTCCGGCGGCACTGGCCGCGACGGCCGGGGACTTGAGCTGGGCGGCGGCGAAGACACCGGGGAGCGACACCGCGACGGCTGCGCCCGTGGCCAGCAAAACGGGCCTAATGTTCTTGGCCATATTCCCCCGTACCGGAACCGGCGATCGATGTCCTGCGTACGACGCAATCCGTACGACTAAATCATCGTCAGGCCCTCGTGCCTAGGCACGCAAGAGAAACGACTCTCGTCGTCCCGGCACTTCTGTCGCGCTGTCCTCACGAGGAATCAGTTGTCCGCCGAGGCGCGGAGGAATGCTGAAATCGGGAGAGTCGTGGCCAATGATTCTGGCCAATTCTCCGTCCGAAACGCCTCCGTGGAACTGGGTGTCTCACGAGGACAAAAGTGCGGCGCCGATGATGAGCCGTCACTGTGGTGGGTGCTTCACCTCACGATGCAGACACGCGCTCGCGCGCGCGACCTACCGCAGGCTGTCGTGCCGACTTGCCCGAGTCGGAAAGCCGGAACACTCCAGAAAGGACCCTCGTGCACCGAGTTCCCACCTGCATCCTGAGCAACGCCGCTCCACCCGCAGTCAGTAACGGCCATGCCGTCGACCGCTTCGTCGAAATCGGCTCTCTCACCAAGGTCATCACCGGCACCGCTCTGACCCGCATGGCCGAGGGCGGGCTGCTCGCGCTCGAAGACCCCCTCGAGCGGTGGCTTCCGGCGACTCCCGGAACGGGGATCACACTGCTCCACCTTGCCCAGCACACGTCCGGCCTGCCGCGTCTGCCGCCTCGCCTCCCGCGCCGGAACCCGTACGCGACGTTCGACCGTCGTACCGCTCACCAGTTGCTGAACCGGCTCGACACCGTCGTCACCCGCCCACCCGGTCGGCATGAGGAGTACTCCAACCTCGGTTACGCCTTCCTCGGTGAAGCCCTGACCACTGCGGCCGGCACCACCTATGAGGAGTTGGTGACCGAGTACGTCCTGCGCCCGCTGGCCATAACAGAGGTGACCGCGAGCCCGGACCCGGGCCGCCGCCTACTGGCCCGAGGCCGCTTGGGAAGAGTTCGCAAACCCTGGACCATGGACGGCGCGATCCTGCCCGCAGGGGGCCTGTGGGCCACCCCTCGCGCGGCCGCCGAACTGGTCGAACGAATCCTGGTCGAACGCAGGTTGGGGGAGCCCGCGCCATCCTGGCAAACGGCGGGCCCGCTGCGCTGGCACAACGGCGCGACGCGCGACGCCTCCCTGTTCACGGGAGCGATGGACGACGGTCGCTGGGTCGTGATCCACCGCCTCGGTGGAACACCCGAGGACACGGACCAGGCCGGCATCGAGGTATTGAGGCGAAGCTGAGGGCGGCCCCGATGGTGGGACCGCCCTCACGCGCGCCGTAACCGGTCCGGTGCGGCCGTGCAGCGGTGGGCCCGTCGGTGGACGGGCCCGCCGGGTCCGGGGTGACCGTGACCTGTGGAACCGCTGTCGGTCACCACCGCAATGGTCGCGGCACCCGGACCTCGAGCCGAACAGCCCCGGCGGGATGAGAGGGGCTTGCGGGGAGGAACGTGTCGTCGGAGCCGCGGGACGGGGTCACTGGCGGATCCGCAGGCGGTCTCGCCACGAGGTGCGGTCGGCTTCGGCGTCGACCGATTCCGGGGCCTGGTGAGCGGGGGCAGGTTCCGGGAAGTACGCGCTGTCCTTGGGACGGTTCCGGTCCGTGGCCGAACGGGGGCGTGGGGCGGGCTCGAGGTGGGGGATGTGCTTGGAGCAGTGGACGTAGGCTTCCTCGACGGTGAGGTGCACCCACAGGTGAGGTTGGCGGCCGGGCGCGGGGTCGGTCGGCAGATGGGGGTACCACGTGCGGAGCTCGTGGTCCGTGTACAGCCTGACCGTGCCGTTCACGTGCAGCCCTATGTGGTCATGGGTGAAGTCCATGAACAGCATGCCGAGGTGGGGGTTCTCGGTCATGTTGCCCGCACTGGCCAGGACACCGTTGCCCCGGTATTCGGGGTAGGTCAGAGAGCGCTCGTCGGGGGAGACGCAGAAGCCCGGCGGTCCGGAGCGGAAACTGGCGTCGCAGGCTCCCCCGGAGTCCGCGGTCGACAGGAACACCATGTTCTGCCGGGCTATGAACTCCCGCATCGCGGGGGTCAGATAGGGGTGCACCTGACGGTCGTAGAAGGCGGCCGCCCGGTCGGTGGTGCCGAGCTGCTGCTGCAGCAGTCGTTCTCCGGAAGAGCCGGGCGTCTCGGGGCCGTTCACAGCTGGTCCGTCTCCTCGTCGGGCGGGGGCGGCCCCAACGGGGCCGTCAGCACGGGGGTGTCCCAAGGGTCGTAGTGGATGTGACGAGACGGGACACCGTGGCGCCGCAGGGCCTGCACGGCTTCGCCCAGCATTTGCGGGGGGCCGCACAGGTACGCCTCATGCCGGTACCAGGGGCCGAATTCCGCCAGTACCTCGGGCAGCGTGCCCTCCAGTCCCACGATGCGCTCGTGGGAGACCGCCGCCCGGACGCGCAGCCAGTGGTAGCGCTGGGACATACGCAGCATGTCATCGAGTCCGTACAGTTCGTCCGCCGTCCTGGCGCCGATGAACAGACTGACTTGCCGTGCGTCACCGATGCCGTCCCGGGCCGCTTCCTCGATCAGGGCGCGAATCGGAGCGAGGCCGGTGCCGCCGGCCACGAAGAGCAGGTCCCGTTGGGGGGTCGGACGCAGGACCATGTCGCCTTCCGGCGGACCGAGCCTGACAGGGTCTCCCGGTCGAGCTTGGTGAACGAGCGCGTTGCTGACCTTTCCTCCCGGTACGGCACGTACGTGGAAGGTCAGCTCGGAATCGGGCCGTGGGGCGTGCGCGGGGGAGTACTGGCGCCACAGTCTCGGTGCCCACGGCGTTTCGATGCTCACGTACTGGCCCGCCACGAACGGGTACGGCAGCTGTGGCCGGACGGTGATCTCGGCGATTCCGTGTCCGCGGTGCACGTGCCCGACGATGTGCGCGTCCCACACGGCCGGGCGGTCCCGGGCGTCCTCCTCGGCGGCCCGGGCCATCACGTCCGCGGCAGCGGTGTAGGCACGCTGCCATGCCGCCGCCAGCGCCGGGCTCCATGCCGGGCCCGCGAAGTGGGAGAGGGCCAGCAGCAGGCATTCGCCGACGGCCGGGTAGTGGGCGCTCTGTGTGCCGAACTTGCGGTGGCCGCGCCCCAGGCGGGAGCAGAACGCCACGAGGTTGTCGGTGTCGTCGACCAGTTCCACGATGCGCAGCAGGGCGCGCACCAGACGTTCCCGCTGGACGTCGAGATCGGCCGGAAACAGATTCCTGACCTGGGGGTAACGCGCGAACAGGATGCTGTAGAAGTGCGCTGCCAGCTCGGCGACATGAGGAGAGACGACAGCGAGGCTGGCCCGCACCAGCGCGACGTCCTCAGCACTGACAGGGGGCTGGGCGGCTGCGATGGGACCGGGTGCGGCAGGGAAGGCCGGGCGGGTTGTGGCGGTGCTCCATCCGTCCGCCGGCCCGGGCGGTCTGACGGGGTGCGAGGTGCGTTGCATGAACTCGAACCTGCCCGTCACCGTCCGTCCCAGACGTGTTCCGCTGCCGAAGCGGCGTGAACCCGGAGACAGGGCACTTGTTCCGAGGCCGGAACTCCTCCACTCCCGTCGCTCGCTCGTTTCCGCACGCTGAGCGGGACATCCGGCCTGGGCGGGTTGCGGCGCTCACTTCGGGTACCTGCCGGCGCCTGGCGATGTCGACCCGACGGCGTCCTCGCCGGGGACGTCTGTCCGAGGGCAGAGGCAAGGGCAGGGACCGGGGCGCGGGCGGGGACGACCGCCGGGGACTCTGCCGCTGGTGCCGTGGGATGGCTTTCGGTATGGAGCCCACCACCAGGCGGCATGGGTGCGAGATGGGTGACGCCAGTGCGCCGGCGAGCGCTGTGTATGGAACTCACGTGCCTTCTTCTCTCCACGTCGGCACCCGCGACAGGAGCGGGGCGACGTCGTCGGACGCTGGACCGTAACCGCCGAGAGCCCCACGTATGCGTGAGCAGGTGCCTACGCAGGCAGCCCGGCTGCCTGGGACGGGCAACCGTCAGGCGCCCGTCACCCTAGCGTTCGAAGGAGCCGACGTATGACCCAGGAGGGTGCGGCAAGAAAACAGGCACGGGGCTACCGGACGGTAGGAGGTCGCCCGCGACGCTCCGCACAGACAGGCGGGGCATGCGGGCGGGAGCCCGCATGCCCCGCCCGATCACGGGCCGACTGCACCGGAAACGGGCAGCCCTCGCCCCGAGGGTGCCGGCGCCGAGCGAGCGCCGCCTCCGAGGTCAGCCCGCGATATCGAAGAAGCGGACGTCTGTCACGCACTGGGCGATGGCGAGGACTCGGGAGCCGGGCTGCCGCCGGGCGAGCCTCCGCCTTCGTTGCTCGCGGTGGGGTCCACGGCCATCGTGATGGAGCCGAGGACACCTTGCTCGATCCCCCGGCGGTCGTAGACGAGCCGGAGCAGGCCGCCTTGTGTGCCGGTCCCCGGGTAGAGCATGTCCTCGTCGAGGGTGACCCGGGCCACGGTGTTCGCCGCGTAGGGGGCGATGCCCTCGGTGGCCTTCACCGCGTTCTCCGCGAAGTAGAACTGTCCGGTATGGCAGGTACGCCCGCCGGTGTAGCCGGTGGAGGTCCGGCTGCCGCCGGTGTGCACCTTGGTGTGGATGTGGACGGCACGGCCGGTGTACCAGCCGGGGAAGACGGTCCGGAAGGTGACGAAGCCCTGATGATCCGTCATCTGGATGCCGCGCAGCCAGGTGAGGTCGTCCGTGGGCGTGGCATGGCCTCCGCCACCACCGCCCGGGGGCGGCCCCGTCGGCGTGCCGGAGGGCGGAGGGCTCGGCGGCCGGCCGGTAGGAGTCCCGCCGCCTCCGTTGCCGTTCCCGGTGTAGCCGGAGTAGACGCCGGATGCGTCGCAGTGCCAGATTTCGATGGCCGAGTTGCGGATGGGCCTGCAGGTGACGGCGTCCACGGCGCGGAGGCGGAGGAGAAGCGGTATGCCGGTGCGGTCCTCCACGACGTTCTTCCGGAAGAGCTCGTAGTCGATGTAGTAGGGACCTTCGATCTGCTCGGTGGTCAGTCGCATGCACGCACCGGCGGCCAGGGCGTTGGCCTCCGCCGCGTCGAGAGTGCCGAGGTCGGTGGCGGTGTCGCCGGTGGAGGCGTTGGCGGCGGTGGCGATCCCGGCAAGGGCGACGGCTCCGGCCCCGCCCAGGGCAAGCATGCGGCGGCGTGACAAGACTTGTGAGACGACGGCGTTGTCGGGCTCATCGAGAGGTGGATTGGTCATGGCCGCGACAGTAGGAAGGCCGGCTGTGAGAGCGATGTGAATCAGCGACCTGATCCGGTCAACCTCCGAACGGTCCTCGCCGCGGCCTGTCGGCGGGCGAGGATTCCCAGTTCGGCTGAGCGGCAGGCCGCGCGGGTGGGCCGACAACCGGGGAGGACCTCGATGACCGGAACATCTTCGACCGCGTGCGTCGGATCGCTGGCCCAGGGAACCTGTGCTCCAGATGGAAGAAGGAATGTCCGGAACGGTCGTCCCGGCGGTGCGGGCCGCTGACGCGATGGTGTGCCGGGGTGCCGTCCGATCCGTACCGATGAAAGGGGCGAAGTGGTGAGTACTTCCGAGGAGAAGGACACCGCGCAGGTCGACGAGGAGACGAAGGAGCGGTCCGCGGAGCAGCGGAACATCACCGCGCCCACCCCGCCGGACGTGCGCGCCAAGGGCGAGGACGACGACACCGCCCCGCCGGCCGCCGAGGGGGAAGCCCCCTGAGGCGCGGACCCCGAGGAACCGCCGGCGGGCGTGCCGCCCACGATCTCGCACGGCGCGGACCCCGGGTACTCGGAGCGAGACGGCCTAATCCATCCGGCCGAGCAGGTCCCGCGCGCGCCGTACGTCCCGCAGCCGCTGTTCGTACGTCGCGCCGACGGCGAGCAGCAGCACTCCGGCGAGTGCGGGAGGCACCCAGCGGGGGAGGAGGCCGGTGATCTGCATCAGGTAGGGGGCCAGCTCGTGCAGCGCGTCCAGCACGAGCACCCCGCCGCCGAGCAGCAGCGGTGCCCGCAGCCGGTGCCGGGCGCCCACCAGCGTGACGAGCAGCGCCGCCGCGCCCAGCAGCAACGGGCGGGTGGCGTGGACGTCGGTCCAGGCGGCCGCGAGGCTCGGGATGAGCGCGGTGGCCAGACCGGGGCCGTACGCCGTCCACGACGACGCCTGCGGGTCACGACGCCGCCGTAGCGCGCCCATCACGAGCGCCGGGACGGACAACGGCACCATGTACGCCTCCGGCGCCGTGACGCCCCAGGCCGCCAGGCGCACCCAGGCGGCCAGTGCGAACAGCGCGGTGGCCGCGTACGCGGCGGGGCGGCGGTCGGCGCGCAGGGCCGTCCCGGCGACGATCGTCCCGGACAGGGACAGCGCCAGGGAGAGCATCGCCGGATCGCCGACCGTCAGCGCGAGCGCCAGGAGACCGGCGGCCGTGCCCGTCACCTCGGCCGTGACGGTCGTCCGCGCGTCGGCGTTTCGTGCGGCGCACAGCGCCGCCACCGCCGGGGCCACGAGTACGAGGAGCGCGGTGTGCTGCGGTGCCCAGCCCGCCGCGGCGCCCACGGCGCACGCCCAGGCGGCGCCGTACCCGAGCGCGGCCGGGACGGTGACCGTGGTCAGCCGCTGCTTGAGGGAGACGGCCGCGAAGAGTGCCGTCAGAGCGGTGAGCACTCCCACGGTCGCGGATCGCGTCGGCAGCGAGAGGAACGCGAGCGAGAGGGAGGTGAGGAGGGCGAGCACCAACGCCGGGAGCGGGCCGGTGCCTTCCGTCGAGCGGGGCCGTGCCGCCACCGCGAGCAGGGCCGCCGTCGCCAGCACCTCCACCACGAGCGACGCCGGGTAGGGCAGGTCCGTCACCACCGGGAGGAGCATGAGCGCGGACCACCCGAGCACGAGCACGCCCGTCAGCGCCTTGGGCCGCCACGCCGCGGTGCGGACCGCGAGTGCGAGGACGGTGGCGACGGCCGCAAGGACCAGCGGCGCCGACTGCGACTGCGGCAGCCACGGCGCCCCCACCGTCACGGCCTCACGGGCACCGGCCGGTGCCCCCGACCACACCCGTGCCGCCCAGCCGGCCGGCCCCAGCAGCGTCAGCGCGAGCAGGGGCAGCGCCCACAGCACCGCCAGGCCCTGCACGGCGGCGGAGGCGAGGGCGAGACCGCGCCGCACCGGCTCGAGGAGACGCTTGACCCGTACCGCCGCCAGCAGCGCGACACCGAAGGCGAGATGGGCTGGAACGGCCCAGGTGGACGGCAGCGCCGGGTGGACGATGCCGCCGAGCGCGGTGACGGCGAGCAGACCGGCCGCGAGGGACAGCCCGACGGCGTGCCCCGCGGCACGATCCCGCCATGCCGCCGTCAGCGCGACACCGGCCGCGAACAGCAGCAGCGCGGCCGCCCGGGTCGCGGCGCCCGGACCGCCGGCCGTCCACGACAGCCAGCCCGCGCTCAGCGCGCCCCACACCCCCATGCCGTACGCGCCGGCCGTGGCGGTGATCCGCACCGGCCCGGCCGGAGCGCGCAGCGCCACCGTCGTGTCGCCCATGGCCGTCAGAAGCAGCGCGCCGGTGATCCCGTACTGCCCCGCGCCGGCTGCCACCGCCCACAGCAGCAGCGGCAGTTGGGCGACGGTCACCGCGGCCGGAAGAGGCAGCCGCAGCGACCTCAGACGCGGCAGGAACCCGTATCCCGTCCATACGGCGGTCAGCACCGCCGACGCTCCGGCCGTGTACGCCGTGGCGTCCATGCCGGTGAGGGCGACCGCGTACAGCGCGTAGGCGTCGAGCACCGTGAGCGCCAGCGCGAGCCCCGCCACCGCCTCGGCCGTCGAGCGCAGGCCACGACCCAGCAGCGGCAGCGGAGCGGCCAGGGTGGCCACCGTGACCGCGCCCAGCACCAGCGCACGTCCGGCGATCCCCAGATGCCCCCAGCTGACCAGCGTGAACGCGATGGCGGCGATGGTCAGCAGCAGGCCGCCCAAGAGCAGCAGCACATTCTGCACACGCGGTGCGGTGGTCTCGGGGGTTTGCGGCGAGGGTGTGGCCGCGGGCGGCACCGGACCGGGCTGCGGGAACGACGAAAGCCGGCCGACCAACCAGGCGCGGCGCGCCAGCAACTGGACGCGACGAGCGTCCAGTTGCCACAACTCGGTGTCGATGAGCCGCAATTCCTCGGCCGGTGGCGGAACATGTGTCATGGTTCGGAGTGTGGTCCCTGCCACCTCGTGGAACATGAGCGCGCCTACTCAGAAGGTACTCAGGTCCGGGGGAGGAGCCCCGTGGGGCGAGCGCACTCGGCTCACGGACGGGACGCGTCGCGCTACCGCCTGCTCGGCCCCCGGCCCCCGGCCTCAGCCCCGCTCGCCGGCCACCGCCTTGGTGCGGGTGCGCCCCAGGCGGAGGGCGGAGACGAGGAAGAAGACGCCGCCGACGAAGGCGTAGCCGGCCAGGTCGCTCAAGGAGGCGCCGTCCTCGCCCGCCTGGGCGATGAACGAGGCGCCGGCGAGGGTGGAGAGGGAGCCGCTGGCGATCATCGCCCACTGGCCGCCGAGTCGGCGTCGGGCGGCGCCGACGATGACCTGGACGATGCCCGCCGTGACGGCCCAGGCACCCCAGACCCGCAGGACGGCGGGGATGCCGGAGGCCGCGGCGATGGCGAGACCGATGGCGGTGAGGGTGCTGAGCGCGATGTTCACGTGAAGACCACGCACCGGCCGCCCGTTCACCTGGGCGGACCTGATGTCGATGACCGCACACGCCACGTCGAACAGGGGATAGATCACCAGCAGTGCGGCAGTGAACGCGCCCAGGGTGTCGGCGGTCGAGAACAGCAGGGCTGCCCACACAGCGGCGAACACGAAGCGCGTGAGGTACAGCCTGCGCAGGGCTGCGGGAGCGCTGGTGGCGGGGGTACCGGCAAGGGTGTCCATGGGAGGTTCCTCTCACTGAAGGCGTGCGTATCCCCGACGAGGGGGAGAACGTTCGGTCTCTTTCGGTATCCAAGAGGGCGAGAGTGGCGCCTGTCAAGACCGAACGTTCTCCCTCACGGGTGGGGTAGTCTGGCCGCATGAGCGAGGGATCAGGGGGCGGGAGCACGTCGGCGGCGCGGGCGCGGCTGCTCGGCACGGCGACCAAAATCTTCTACGCGGAGGGAATCCACTCCGTCGGCGTCGACCGGATCATCGCGGAGGCGCAGGTCACCCGTGCCACGCTGTACCGGCACTTCGCCGGCAAGGAAGAACTCGTCCTCGCCTACCTCGATCAGGCCGACCGGGGAATCCGGGCCGGGGTCGAGGCCGCTCAGGCGGGCGAGCGGTCGGCAGCGGACAAGGTCCGGGCGGTCGGCCGGTTCATCACCGAAGGCATCCAGGGCCCCGGGTTCCGCGGCTGCGCCTTCCTCAACGCGGTGGCCGAATATCCCGACCCCACGCACCCCATCCACCGAGCCGTGCTGGCCCATCGCCGGTGGTTCCTGGACACCGTGACCGAGTTGCTGGCGCAGGTGGGCGACGCTCCCGCCGACGAAGCCGGACGGCACCTCGTCATGCTCCGGGACGGCGCCATGGCCGCCGGCTGCCTCTTCGACCCGAAACTGATCTCCGAGACCTTCCGGTCGGGCGTCGAAGGCATTCTGCGAGCGCGGGGAGCCTGAGCGCCCTTATTCGATTGCGGTTCCTTCCGCGTGTCCGGTGATATTCGCCCATGAGCAGATTCGCCGAGGTCATCGTGTTGGCCAGTGACGCAGAAGAGATCATGGAACCGCTGACCCGGCCGGACGACAGCCGCGAGTGGGCTGGGCACTTCACCGATATCGGGCACGGCATGTTCGGCGGCTGGGCCATCGAGTTCATACGGCGGAGCCGATGGATCGGACTGCTGCCACACCTCGAGTCGCTGCCCTGGCCATCGCCGCACTCCGTGCAGGTGCTGATCCACGATGAGGAAGACGACTGCTTCGGCCTGTGGATGATGCGTGACGGCCGACTCGTCGAGGTGCCCCTGCCCCGCACCCGGCGGTACTTCTGGCCGGACCACTACACGGGCAAGGTCGATCCCGACTCCCCTGGAATCCTGGTCCACACGGACCGGTCCGGTGGCTTGCTACCAGAGGGCTGACCGGTCGGACCTTGGCCGTCCTCACCGGCCGGATGCATCGTGCGGGTCACCCCGCCGCGCCGTGGTCCAGGGCCTCATCAGGACGGTGTTGTATTCAGATCCACGGGTGAAACCTGCCCCTCACGGTGACAGCAGTCGGCTCCGCGCCGAGGAGGGTGTGCTTTCGGACAGTACTGGCCGGTACGGGCAGTGCGGTGGGTGATCAGGGGCATGATCGCACCCATGTCCCGTGAGAGAGACCCCGGCTGTCTGGTGTGGGAGGTCCAGCTGTACGAGCCGTTCAGCCGTGTGTGGATCTGCAAGGGTTACGGCCGTGCGATCACCGACGCGGACCCGGCCGAGGTGGGCCGTGCGGTCCTGGCCTGCCAGCTCGCCCGGGCTCCGGTCCGCGGTGGGGAAACGTTCAGGGCCGTGGTCCGCACCGGCAGCGGCGGCCCTCTGACCGTCCTGGCGGATGAACTCGCCGACCGGAACTGGACGGCGGATCCCTCGATCTGTCGGCTGCTGCCCGCCTACCTCCGCGACGCCCTCGCCTGACCCTCCGCAAGCAGGCCCGGACGAGTGGGGCCCGGCCAAGACCGAAGGGCCAGGCCGTCCTCAGCGGTTCGCGACGACTTCCAAAGTGATCTCCAGGTGGCGGCCTGTCATGCCCTTGGCCCTTGTGACGCCGAAGGCGTATCTGTCTACCGTGGCGGTGCCGTTGACCGTGATCCGCTTGCCTTCGCCGGCGACGGTGTTGATCGTGACGCGAACCGGCCGCGTCACTCCGCAGACACTCAACTGTCCGCGCAAGGAGGCACCCTGGCCCGATCTCTCCAGGCTCTCGCTCCGGAAGGCGATCTCGGGGTGTCGCGCCACGTCCAGGTAGTCGGGGGACCTGACGTGATCGTCGCGCTGCTGATTGCCCGACTCGAAGCTGGCCGCGTCGATCGCGACTTCCACCGACGACTCCTCCGGAGTCCCGGCAACGGTGATCCGGCCACGACGGACAGCGAACGTCCCACGCACCGGTAGCAGCCCGAACATGGCACGCGTGCCGAACCGGACCGTCGACGCCACCGGATCGATCTCGTAGGTGCCCGCAGGCAAGGACTGCTCTGGAGTTCCGGGCATTGCCATGGGCGCATGGCCTCCGTGTGCTGATGATCGATTCGGATGGACCAGCGTCTCGCACACGGCGGTGGCGCACCAGACCCCGTTGCCTCACCAGCGGTGCCCCGGCATCTGCCCCCGACGGGAGCCGCCCCGGCCGGCCGAGCGCGTAGTGTGACAAGGCAGGGCGAGATGGTGCTCTCGGAGAGCGGCAAGGTCATCGACCTGATCACCGTGGGCATCGACGATCCGCGCCTGTGCTCCGCCATGGGTCTGCCGCAGGGCCATGGCCTGCTGCACACGATGGTGGACGACCGGGAGCCGTTGCGCGTGGCGGACGTGGCCGCGCAGCCTCGCTCGGCCGGCTTCCCGCCCGGGCATCCGGTCATGCGGACGCTGCTGGGCGTTCCGCTCATGGTGCGCGACACGGTCTACGGCGACCTCTACCTCGCCGACAAGCTGGACGGTACGCCCTTCGACGACGACGACCAGGGCCTGCTGACGGCTCTGGCCAGTGCCGCGGGCGTCAGCCTCGAGAACGCCCGCCTGTACGAACAGCTCAGACGCGCCGCCGAGCACTTCCAGCTCCGCATGCTGCCCGTCCTTCCCGACCTGTCGCCGCTCAACGTCGAGGTCCGCTACGAACCCGCGTCCGAACTGCCGAGGCTGGGCGGGGACTGGTACGACGCCATGGTCCTGCCCGACGGCGCCATCTGCGTCGTGGTGGGTGACGTGACCGGCCACGACGTCGAGGCCGCCCCCTTGATGGGACAGGTCCGCAACATGCTGCGGGCGATCGCCCTCGACCGGTGTGGGCCGCCCGGCCTGATCATGTCGAGGCTGGATCACGCGCTGACGATGCTTGCCGACCCTCCCACGGCCACGCTGGTGCTCGGCCGCGTCGAGCGCCGCCGTGGAGAGGGTGGGGAGTACACCTTCGGCTGGAGCAACGCCGGGCATCTGCCGTCGCTGCTGGTCGGCGCGGACGGGAGCCGGTGCTATCTGGCTCCCGCCCGGCACGGGATCCCGGTGGGCATCGATGCGTCCGTCTCCCGGTTCAGCCACGAACACCCCCTCCCACCCGGCGGCACGCTGCTGCTGTTCCCCGACGGGCTGGTCGAGCGCCGCGGCCAGGACATCGACACCGGGCTGGGCGACCTGGCCGAGCAGGCCGCCAGCCTGGCCACCGCACCGCTGGAGGAACTGTGCGACATCCTGATCGGCCGGAGCCGCCAGGTGTTCGACGACGATGTCGCCCTACTGGCTCTGCGTACACCGTCCCTGGTCGGTGAGCAGGACTGAGGCGTGTGCCCGTTCCTGGCCACCGCGGACGACGCGAACGCTGCCGGGTGCTCCGGCGCCCGTTCTCGCGCCGTGTCCGGGGTGCGGATACTCGCGGGCGCGCGCCGTACGCCCGCGCGGAAGGCGCGTGGCCGGGCCGGGACGACGTTCCCTTCGCTCACGTCGCGTCGCCCCCGGCCGGTACGGGGACGGCGGAGGTCATCCGGTGCGGGGTGCGCGCGTCCAGCCTCAATCGCAGCCGGCGCGGGTGGTAGACGGTGGCCAGCGGGACCGGGCGGACGTCCATGCCGGGCTCACAAGTGACCCGCCAGCGGCTGAGGATGGTGGCGAGCCCGAGGGTGGCCTCGGTGCGTGCGTAGAGGTCGCCGATGCACTTGCGGGCGCCGGTGCCGAACGGCACGTAGGCGTGGCGGGAGGCCGGCGCGATGCGGTCCGGGAGCCAGCGGTCGGGGTCGAACTTCCCGGGGTTGTCGAAGGCGTCCTCGAACCGGGCGACCGCGGCGGGGCTGAAGACGACGGTCGAGCCGGTGGGCAGCCGGCGCCCCGCGAGTTCGGTCGGGGAGGTGGTGAGCCGGGTGAACAGCCAGGCCGGCGGGTGCAGTCGCAGCGTCTCGGTGATGATCCGGTCGGCCAGGGAGAGTTTCGGCAGGTCGTCCCACTGCGGGGCGCGGCCGTCGAGGACGGTGTCGATCTCGTCGTAGAGCGCGGCCGCGATCTCCGGGTGCTGGGAGAGGAGGTAGAAGACCCAGGTGAGGGTGCCGGCGACGGTCTCGGTGCCGGCCGCCATGACGGTGATGACCTGGTCGTGGATCTCCTTGTCCCCGAGCCGGCCGCCGTCGTCGTCGCGGGAGGCGATCAGGGCGGCGAGCAGGTCGTCGCGCTCGGTGTCGGAACTGCGGTAGTCGTCGATGAGCCGCTGGGTGGTCTCGTGCAGGAAGTCCAGGTTGCTCCTGTACCGGCGCTGGGAGGGCAGGGGCAGCCGGCGGACCGAGGCCGGCAGGAACATCTGCCGGAACAGGCCGTTGAGGACGACGTCGAAGGAACGTTCCACCTTGGCCGCCATCTCGGGGCTGACGGGTGTGGAGTACAGGGTGCGGCCGACCGTGCGCAGGGCCATGCCGTACATCTCCGGGAAGGCGTCGACGACCATGCCGTCCTCCCAGCGCGACGTCGTGTCCTCGATCTCGGCGTGCATGGCCTCGGCGTACCGCTTGAGCTGGCCGCGGGTGAACGCCGACTGCATCAGCCGGCGCTGGCGGCGGTGGTCGGCGAACGGGCAGGTGACCAGGCCGTTGCCGGCGATGTCACGGGCGCGGTCGTAGAAGACGCCGCCCTTGTCGAAGATGCGGTCGTTGGTCAGGACGTGCCGCAGCAGTTCGGGGTGGGTCGGGACGTAGGCCGTGGTGGGGCCGATCCTGATCTCGACGAGGTCGCCGTGGGCCGACAGCGAGGTCATGAAGTTCACGGGGTGACGCATCATCTGCAGGGCGTGTCCCACGACGGGGAGCGCCCCGGGCGCCGCTCCCGCCGAGAAGGTGGTCTGCTCGGTCATTCGATTCTCAACTTCCCGTCTCTGCTGATCCGTTGACAGCCGTTCCGGTCAGCCCACAGCCGTGCCGCCGCCCACGCCGGCCGGGCGCGGTGCGAGGTGCCGGTGGGCGGTGCCGCTAGCGGGCGGTGCTGCCGAGCTCCTCCAGATACCCCTGGGCACCGGCGGCGAGCGCGAACTCGGCGTCGTAGCGGCCCGAGGAGCGGTGCCAGTCGTAGGAACCGCGGATCACGGTGCGTACGGCGTCGTCGCGGTAGCGCTCCAGAGCCTCGCGCTCGGCACCGTCGAGACGGTAGATGTCGCCGACCCGCGGCAGGCAGGACTCCAGCAGGAGGTACTGCTCCAGGCGGACACGGACCTCGCCCTGGATGTGGGCGACGCTGCGGTCCTTGGACCAGCCGTGCTCCCGGCGCAGGATCATGACCATGTTGTTCTGCTCGCCGCGGGCCTCCTCCTTCTCCAGCGAGGCGATGTCGTTGAGCAGCAGATTGACGTCGACGGCGATCTGGAGCATCGCGGAGAGGACCGCGCTGTCGAAGACCCGGTGCGGCACCTCGAAGCGGCCCGCGCGCTCGGCGAGGTCGACCGTCGGCTGCACCCCGATGGTCTGCCGGCGCACGGCCAGGTACTGGGCGGCGCAGTTGTACGGCGTGTCCCAGAAGCGGCTCTCCGCCTCGTCGACGTAGCCGTCGAAGTAGCTGCGCCAGTGCCGGGCGCTGCGCGCGCACCAGGCGGGTGTCATGCCCTCGCGGGTGCGCCGCCAGATGTCGGCGAAGCCGTGGGCGATGGGGGGCGCGGTGTCGGGGAGGGGGCCGTCCAGCGCCGCCGCGACCGCGTCGGTGAGCTGTTTGGTCTCCTCCGGGTTCTCGCCGCGCGGCCCGTCGAAGAGGTCGTCGAAGAGGAAGAACCACGACATCAGATCGACGCCCAGGTCCAGGTCGGCGCCGGTGGCGTGGGGGTAGAAGCGGGACGCCAGGTCGGCGTAGCCGCCGCGCAGATGACGCTCGGCCGCCGCCTCGGACTTGATCAGCCCGAGCGAGCGCGGCCATATGAGCTGCTCGGCCTCGGCGCGGGCGTGATCCGGGCTCTGCCGGCCCGGCAGGGGTATGTGGAAGTCGACGTCCTGGGGCATGGGGGGAATCCTTAAGGAGTGGGTTACGGAGAAGCGGCGGGCACGGGGAGGCCTTGACGGGAGTGCTGCGCTGGTCAGAAGGGGGATACAGGGAGGCCCTGACGGGAGTGCTGCGCTGGTCAGAAGGGGGGATACGGGTACGGCGGCCGGCCCGGTCTCAGACCTCGCGGTCGACGACGAACCGCCCGAGCGCGAGGAGTTCGCCCCGCGCCCCGGCGTCCAGCTCGGCACCGCGCAGCGCGTCCTCCGCCAGCGCCATCCGCCGGGCGGCCTCGGCCAGCGCCCAGTCCCGGCCGCCGGCGTCCTCGATCAGGCCGGCCACGCGCCGCAGTTCCTCCTCGTCGGGTTCGCCGGGGGTGGTGAGCCAGGCGGCCAGCTCGTCGCTGAGCGGGCCGTCCTCGTTCAGCGCGCGGCTCACCGGCAGGGACTTCTTGCGGGAGCGCAGATCGGAGTGGACCGGCTTGCCGGTGACGGCCGGGTCGCCCCAGATGCCGAGAACGTCGTCGACCAGCTGGAAGGCGATGCCGATCTGGTCGCCGTAGAGCGCCAGCGCGTCCACCGTCGCCTCCGGTGCCCCGGCGAGGACGGCGCCGATCGCGGCGCTCGCCGACAGCAGCGCACCGGTCTTGCCGGCGGCCATGTCGACGCACTCCTCGACCGTGACGTGCGAGCGCTGTTCGAAGGACAGGTCCTGGACCTGGCCGCGGATCAGATGCCGGGTGGTGCGGGCCAGCAGCCGGGCGGCGGGCGCCGCCGTCGGCAGCCCGCTGTCCAGCAGCACCTCCTGGGCGAGCGCGAGCATCGCGTCACCGGTCAGGATGGCGCTGGAGGGACCCCACAGCTTCCACACCGTGCGCCGGTGGCGGCGCTCCTCGTCGCCGTCCATCAGATCGTCGTGCACCAGGGAGAAGTTGTGCACGAGTTCCACGGCGACCGCGCCGGGCAGGGCGACCTCCGGCGGGGCGCCGACCGCCTCGGCCGACAGCAGCGCGAGCGCCGGCCGTACGGCCTTGCCGGCGTCGGCGCTGGTGGGCGCGCCGCCGGCGGTGGTCCAGCCGAAGTGGTAGGCCGCCTGGTGACGTGAACGGTGGTCGAGCCGGTCGACGGCGGCGCGCAGCGCCGGGGTGATCGTGACCCGGCTGTTGCTGAGGCAGGCCGGGGCGGTGCTCATGCGGCGACCTCCGCGCGCCAGGGGGCGGCCGGGTCGTCGAAGATGCTGACGACCTGCCGCATGATGCGCCGTTCGGCCGGGTCGAAGGCCCGCTTGGCGTGCACGGTGCCGAGCTGGTCCCACATGACGATGTCCCCGGGCTGCCAGACGTGGCTGTAGGTGTACTGGGGCTTGCCCGCGTGGGCCAGCAGTTCGTCGAGCAGCTTGCGGCTGTCGTCGGGGGCTAGGTCGACGATCCGCTGGGTGTTCAGGCTGCTGATGTAGACCGACCGGCGGCCGGTGCGCGGATTGCGGGCGATGAGGGGGTGGATGGTGGAGGTGCCGTCCTCGGGCTGGATCTGTCCGGAGCTCTCACCGAGGGACACCTCGCCCTGGAGCTCCTCCTCGATGGTCTCCTCGTACCCGGTGCGCAGGGCGTGGCGGACCCGGTAGGAGTGCAGGCGGCTGCGCTCCTCGGGCGACAGCGACTCGTACAGGGCGTACATGTCGGTGAAGAGGGTCTCCCCGCCGCCGGAGGACGGCACTTCCACGGCCTCCAGGAAGCCGATCTGGGAGACGCGGGGGCGGAAGGAGTAGTCGGTGTGCCAGCCCATCCACTCGGCGTCGCCGACACCGATCTTGCGGCCGTCCTCCACCAGGTTGGAGACGATCAGGATCTCGTTGTGGCCGGGGTGGGCGCCGCTGGTCAGACCGGTCTTCGGGATGTACCCGAAGTGGCGGCCGAAGGCCAGGAACTCCTCGTAGGAGGGGGTCTCGTGGCCGCGCAAGACGAGGACGAGATGCGCGTCGAGCGCCGCCCAGATCGTCTCCAACCGGCTGTTGTCCATGTCGCCGGTGACATCGGCGCCGTGCACGACGGCGCCGAGAGCGGCGCCGGGTATCGGCGTTACGTCCATGGGCGTTGCCTCCTTTCGCTGAACGGTGGGGTGATCAGCGCAGTTCGAGGCCGGCGAGGTCGCCCGCCTCGCGCCAGCGCCTGAGGATGTTCACGAACTCCACCGAGCCGCCGCCGTAGCTGGAGTTGAGCAGGGGCAGTCCGCTCGGGTCGCCCTCGTTGTTGTAGAGGCCGGGCGTGCAGTTCTCCAGGAAGTCCATGTCGTTGGCGGCGAGCCGCAGGATCTCCTCGACCCATTCCTTCTCGCCGGCCTCCGAGGCCTCCACGACCCGGTGGCCGCGCTCCTCGACGCAACGGACGATGTGCGCGAGGTGCCGGGTCTGCTCGCCCAGCATGTAGGCGATGTTGACGTGCCGGCCGGCCTGCACCTTGGACAGGATGAAGCAGTTGGGGAAACCATTCACCTGGAGTCCGTGCAGCGTGTGCGCCCCGCCCGCCCACTTCTCCGACAGCTTCACGCCGTCGCGCCCGACGATGTCGTACCCGGCGCGGTCGGTGTACGGGACGGCGAACTCGTGCTCGTAGCCGGTGGCGAAGACCAGGCAGTCGACCGGGTATTCCCGGCCGTTCGCGACCACCCCGGCCCGGGTGAGCCGCTGAACGCCCTGCCCCTGGGTGTCGACCAGGGTCACGTTGGGCCGGTTGAAGGTCTGGAGGTAGCCGTCGTGGAAGCAGGGCCGCTTGCAGTACACGCGGTAGTACGGCTTCAGGGCGGCGGCGGTCGCGGGGTCGGTGACGATGTCGTCGATGCGGGCGCGCAGCTCCTCCATCTTGAGGAAGTCCGCCCGTTCGGCCGCGAGCGCCCGCTCCTTCGGGTCGCCCCCGGTGTCGCCGGTGGGCAGGATCGCTGCGGCCAGCTTGGCCGTGGTCTGGGTCCAGCGGTCCTGGACCAGGTCCTCGTCCTGCGGGACGCCGGAGGTCAGCGCGTGGAAGTTCTCCATCCGGCGCTGCTGCCAGCCCGCTTCGAGGCCGTCCGCCCAGCCGGACGGGGTGGGCCGGTTGCCGCGGACGTCGACCGCGGCCGGGGTGCGCTGGAAGATGACGAGCCGCTCGGCCCACTCGGCGAGGTGCGGGGCGAGCTGGATGGTCGTCGAACCGGTGCCGATGACGCCGACCGTCTTGTCCTTCAGCTTGGTCAGGCCGCCGGTGCTGTCGCCGCCGGTGTAGTCGAAGTCCCAGCGGCTGGTGTGGAAGGAGTGCCCGGCGAACGTCTCCAGGCCCGGCAGGGCGGGGAGTTTGGGGCGGTGCATGAGACCGATCGACATGGCCACGTACCGGGCCCGGATCAGATCGCCGCGGTCGGTGCTCACCAGCCACTTCCCGGCGGCCTCGTCCCAGCGCAGTTCGGTGACGGTGGTCTGGAAGAGGGCGTCGCGGTAGAGGTCGTACTTGTGGGCGATCCGTTGGAGGTGGGCGAAGATCTCGGGCCCGGTGGAGTACTTCTCGGTGGGTATCGTGCCGATCTCTTCGAGCAGTGGCATGTAGATGTAGCTCTCGACGTCGCACCGGACGCCGGGGAAGCGGTTCCAGTACCAGGTGCCGCCGACGTCGCCGGCCTCGTCGATCAGCCGGATGCGCTCGAGGCCGGTCTCCTTGCGCAGATGGGCGCCGGTCAGCAGGCCGCCGATGCCGGCGCCGACGACGGCTATGTCCACCTCGTCGGTGAGCGGCTCGCGCTCCTGCCGCTCGGTGTAGGGGTCGCGGGCGTAGCGGCTGAAGTCACCGCGCGCGAACCGGTAGGTGCGGCCGACGGTGCGCTTGTCGCGTTCCCGCCGGTACTTCTCCCGCACCGCTTCCAGGTCGATGCTCAGTGTTCCATCGCTACGGTCGTCGCTTTCGGCGCGGGCCACAGCTCCTCCTCGGGGGAAGGGGGCGGAAGGGAAACATGACGCCATACGTCGTCGAACTGATCGCGCAGCCGCAGCGGGGCGTCGGAGTTGCTGAAGAGGTAGAAGCGGTCGGAGCCGAGCGCCTCCCACACGAGGGAGGCGACGTCCTCGGCGCTCACCGAGGTGTCACCGCCCGCGCCGCGCGGGGCCGTCAGACCTTGGACCATGGGAGTGTCGACCCGGCCGGGACACAGCACCGACACCCGGACCCCGGTGCCCCGCAGATCGGCGCGCAGACTGCGGGCGACGGCGAGGTCCGCGTGCTTGGAGGCGGCGTAGGCGGCGCTGCCCGCGCCGACGACGAAGGCGGACATCGACGCGGTGTGGATCAGATGGGCGGGCCGGCCGCGCTCCAGCAGCCGGGGCACGAAGGCGCGGGCCACCAGGACGTGTGCCCAGTGGTTCACCTCGAAGACCTGCCGCATCCGCTCCAGCGGCACCTCCCACAGAGGCTGTCCCACGGGGCCGAGGACCCCGGCGTTGTTGCACACCACGTCGACGTCGCCGAGCACGTCGAACGCCGTTTCCGCGAGCCGTCCGACGGCGTCCGGGTCGGTCAGGTCCGCGGTCACGGCGGTGACCCGACCGCCCTGTGCGGTGAGTTCGGCGGCCCGGCGGTGCAGTGCGTCGCCCTCGACGTCGGCCATGACCACGCCGGCGCCGGCCCGTGCGAAGCGGGCGCTGAGGGCGAGGCCGATGCCGCTGGCCGCGCCGGTCACCACGGTTGTCCTTGTCTGTAGCTGCACTTGGCTGTCTCCGCTTCTGCGCGCGGGCCCGCCGAACGACGGCGCGCCCCTGCCGACGAGCAGGTCTGGACCGGATCGCGCCGTTCGAGGGGCGCGGGCTGTCACCGGGGGTCGGGGAGCTTCAGGCTGATCACCAGTACGGTCACCGCGAAGCACTCCAGCAGGGCGACGACGAGCACGGCCGCCGAAACCGTCGACAGCCAACCGGACAGGGAGACATAGAGGGTTCCGCCGACGGTCGCGCCCAGCGCGGTCGCCATCTGCTGGCTGGTCACCAGTACCCCGCTGCCCATGCCGGCCTGCGCGGGAGGCACGTCGGCGAGGATCATCCGGAACAGCGTCGGGCCGGTCAGCGCCGCGCCCGCCCCGAAGAACCCGATCCCGACGAGCACGAGCGCCAGGGAGGGATGCGGCCAGCCCAGCCGGATCACCAGCGCCAGCAGCAGCAGACCCGCGCACTGGACGAGGGCGCCCAGGGTGACGATCCGGCCGCCCAGGGCCGCCGCGATCCTCGGGGTGAACAGCGTCACCACGAAGAACGCCGCGGCGAACGGCACCAGCACCCCGCCGGAGGCGAGCCCGTCCAGGCCGAAGTGGCCCTGCGCGACCAGCGCGTAGACGAACAGGAAGGCGCCGAAGCCGGCCGAGAACGGCACCATCGCCGCCAGCCCCCTGCGCATCCCCGGATGGGAGAGCACGGACGGGGACAGCAGCGGCGAGCCGCCCCGCGCCTCGAGCCCGCGTTCGGTACGCACCAGCGCCAGCGCCGCCACCGCGGCGACCGCGAGCAGCGACCACAGCCACAGCGGCCAGCCCAGGTCGGGCCCCGCCACGACCACGGCCAGGACACAGACCATGGTGACACCGAACAGCCCGGTGCCCACCGGATCGAAGGCCGGCCTGGCGCCGGCCCTGGTCGCGGGGACGCGCCGGACGGCCAGCAGCGCGGCCACTCCGATCGGCACATTGATCGCGAAGACCGACCGCCAGCCGATGCCGGCGACGTCCAGCGAGACCAGCAGCCCGCCCAGGATCTGCCCGACGACCATGCCGAGGGCCGCGGTGGCGCCGTACATGCCGATCGCACGGGCGCGCGCCTGCCCCTGGGTGACCGCCTGGATCGTCGCCAGCACCTGCGGTACGAGCATGGCGGCGGCGGCGCCCTGCAGCAGCCGGGCGGTGACGAGGAACTCGATGGTCGGGGCGAGTCCGCACAGCGCCGAGGTGACGGTGAACGCGGCGAGCCCGCCGGCGTACAGGCGCCGTCTGCCGAAGGCGTCGCCCAGCCGTCCGCCCAGCACCAGGCCGAGGGCGTAGGTGAGGCCGTAGCCGGACACCACCAGCTCAAGCGCCGCTGGGCCGCCGTGGAGGTCGTCACTGATCGAGGACAGCGCCACATTGACGATGGAGGCGTCCACGATGGACAGGGCGTAACCGGTGAGCACCACCACGAGGGCGATGCCACTGAGCCCCGCGGCGGCCGGTTCGACGCCGGCCCGTGGCTCCTGTGCCGCGTCGGGCCCCGTCAGAGGGGGGAGACCCTCGCGTTTCGTCATGTGCTGCCTACCCGGGCGTTCGTGGGGGACGGTTGAGGCGGGTGAGGGCGACGCCGTCACTCGGTGGTGGTGGGCGTGCCGGTGATCTTCGACATGATTCCCTTGGAGGCGTCCTTAGCGGACTCCGGCCAGGGGGTCAGAGCGTTGAACCCGCGGTGCGAGGAGGCGGGCTGGATGCGGGTGTCCATCGACATCCGCATGCCGGCCGGGTCCACCGAGACGTTCGGCATGGACTTGTGACACATGAAGGCGTGGAAGAGGAGCACGTCGCCCGGCTCCATGGGCGAGAACAGCAGCCGCTCCTCGGCGCCGAACTCCTGCGCCGGGATTCCGCGCACGGCGTGGCCGAAGCGGCGGAAGTTCTCGGTGACGACGTGCTCGCGCGGGCCCTTCTTGTGGCTGCCGTCGGCGACGGCGACGCCGCCTGTGCCGGGAGTCGTCGGGAGCAGCGGTATCCAGGCGGTGCGGAAGTCCTTGTTCGGGCCTATGTAGAAGCCGTCCTGGTGCAGCGGCGTCAGGAAGTGCGGCTCCAAGGTGTCCGGGGCGGAGGGGTAGTAGCGGATCGTCGTCGACTTGAAGACGAAGACGGCCTCGCCGAAGACCTTCTCCCAGACCTTGAGGGACGAGGGGTGGTTCCACAGGTCGTCGTACTTGACGTGGTCGTGCATCGCCACCTCGTCGACCGCCTCGTAGGAGTCGATGGTGAGGGTGTCGAGCGTGGTGCCTGGAGCGGCGTGGCCGAGTGCGATCAGACCCTGGAGCATCTGCTCGGCGGCGTTCGCCACGAGTTCACGGTCCAGGGCGCCGCGCAGGTAGAGGTAGCCGTGCTCGTCGTAGAACCGGTCGAGGGCCTCACGGTCGTCGAGAAGAGGCGTGCAGTCGACGTAGTCGCTGAAAGTGTCCGGCATGGTTCCTTGTCCTCGTGACGTCTGTGCATGGGGGAAGGAGCGTCAAACATCCGGGCGGGCCGACAACTTGGAACTCGCGGCAGGCTTGCCTGTGACCAAGAACGGTGGACGGCTGTGCTTTCGCTCGTGCGACGCCACTCAGAAGGTGACGGGAATTTCGTCGAACCCGCCGGTGATCCGGTGCTCCTGCCAGCGCACCGACTCCTCGGGTACCGCGAGCCGCAGGTTCGGCAGTCTGCGGAACAGCCGCTCGAACACCGCGGTCAGCTCGATCCGGGCCAGCGTGCGCCCGATGCAGTGCCGGGCGCCGTGCCCGAACGCCAGGTGCGACTTGGGCTTGACCCGGGCCAGGTCGAACAGGTCGCCGTCGGGGTACGCCCGGCCGTCGTAGTTGGCCGCCCCGATGGCCAGCATCACCGCGTCTCCGGTCCGGATCACCGTGTCGCCGACGGTGATGTCGCCGTGCGCGTAGCGGGGTATGAGCGCGTTGGATCCCTTGCCGCCGACCCCCAGGCGCAGGATCTCCTCGACCGCGGCCGGCGCGAGTTCGGGACGCTCGGCCAGCAGGGCACGCTGGTCCGGATTGCGCAGCAGCAGCAGGGTGCCCAGGTCGATGCGCACAATGGTGGTCTCGTAGCCGAACAGCAGGACGGCGTTGCCCAATTGGGCGATGTCCGCGTCGGACAGCGTGTCGCCCGCCGCGGCTATCAGCTCGGACAGGATGTCGTCGCCCGGCTCGATCCGCTTGCGCGCCACCAGTTCCATCATGTAGTCGACAACCTGCTGAAAGGTGTTGGCCGAGTGCTGGTTGTCGCTCTGGTCGAACGTGCCTCTCGCCCACTGCCCGAACCGTTCCCGGTCGGCCAACGGCACGCCGAGCAGATCGCAGACCACCATGGTCGGCAACGGGAACGACAGCGCGCGGTGCAGGTCGACCGGCGGAGCACTGGCGGCCAACTGGTCGAGGAGTTCGTCCACATGGTGCTCGATCCGGGTCTTCATCAGGCGCATACGGCGCGTGGTGAAGCGGGGCACGAGCAGTGCGCGCATCTGCGCGTGCCTGGCGGGCTCGGTTTCGTGGTCGTCCCCGGCCATCAGCGCGACCATGAAGGCCCTGGCCGCGCTCTTGGCCGACTGCTCCGGCTTGGGATCGCTGAGACGGAGCCGGGGGTCGGCGAGCAGCGTCCTCACCTCGTTGTAGCGGGTGACCAGCCAGGCGTCTTCACCGGCGGTCCCCACCCTGGTGATCGGCCCCTCCCGCTGCAGTGCGAGCATCTGGGGTGCGATGCCGATGATGTCCGGGTTGTCGAACGGTAACCTCGGAAGTGCCGTCATGTGGCCTGTCCTCGTGGCGTCGTGCGTGGGATTCGTCGGGCATCCGGGCACTCCGGCGGCATCGGTGGCGTCGGGTGCGCTGCGCGCCGGTTCATGGGCGCGCCGAAGCGGCGGCCGCCGCTTCGGCGGACGACGGTTGCTGACGTGCGGGTGGTGCAGACGCCGGGCCGGCGAGAGACTACAGAGTCGACCCGATGAGAAGTGAGAGGTCGATGAGGCGGTTCGAGTAGCCCCACTCGTTGTCGTACCAGCCGACGACCTTGACCTGCGGGCCGGACACCCGGGTGAGGCCGGCGTCGAAGACACAGGAGGCCGGGTCGCCCACGATGTCGGTGCTGACCAGCGGGGCGTCCACGTAGGACAGCAGGCCCTTGTACGGGCCCGAGGCCGCAGCGGTGTACGCCTCCTTCACCTCGTCCACCGTGGTGCGGCGGCGGGTGGTGACCGTGAGGTCGGTGACCGAGCCGGTGGGGACGGGCACCCGCAGGGCGAAGGCGTCCAGCCGGCCGGCGAGTTCCGGCAGCACGAGGCCGATGGCCTTGGCGGCGCCGCTGGAGGTGGGCACGATGTTCAGGCCCGCGGCCCGGGCCCTGCGCAGGTCCTTGTGCGGGGCGTCCTGGAGGTTCTGGTCCTGCGTGTAGGCGTGGACCGTGGTCATCATGCCGGAGTCGACGCCGATGGCGTCGTGCAGCACCTTGGCCAGTACGCCGAGACAGTTGGTGGTGCAGGAGGCATTGGAGATGATGGTGTGGCGCTCGGGATCGTAGTCACCGTCGTTGACGCCCATCACCACCGTGAAGTCCTCGCCGCTGGCCGGAGCGGCGATGATGACCTTCTTCGCTCCGCCGTCGACGTGGGAGCGCGCCCTCGCGGCGTCGGTGAAGATGCCGGTGGACTCGATCACGATGTCCACCCCCAGGTCGCCCCAGGGGAGGGCGCCGGGGTCGCGCTCGGCGAGGACCTTGATCGTCCGGTCGCCCACGCGGATCGCGCCCGGTTCGGCGGTGATCTCCTCGGGGAAGCGCCCCAGAATCGAGTCGTAAGCGAGCAGGTGGGCCATCGTAGGCACGTCGCCCAGGTCGTTGACGGCGACGATCTCCAGCTCCGAACTCCGCGAGGCCGCCGCGCGGAAGACGTTGCGACCGATGCGCCCGAAGCCGTTGATGCCGATTCGCACAGTCATTGGTGTGTTCCTCACCTAGCGCTCTACAAGTCCATTGACGCGCCATTGCGCCGAGGTGCAATGCATACCGTGCGCCTGGACGAGGCCCCGGCACGCAATCGATCAGGAGCTTATATAAGTCTGCGATACATTTCCAGGGTGACTCCTACTCAGCGTGCCGACAGCAACACCGACTTGGATGTCGGCGACCTCACCAGAGCGATCGAGAACTTCAATCGCTACTACATCCGGCTCCCCGCCGTGCAGAAGCTGTCGTTCACGACACTGTCCGTGCTGGACACCCTGGCCGTCAGCGGGCCGAAGCGGCTGACCGAACTCGCCAAGACCGAGCAGATCAGCCAGCCAGGGCTCACTCAGCTCGTCACCCGGCTCGAGCGCGACGGTCTGGTGGAGCGTCGCCCCGACCCCACGGATGGCCGTGCCGTCCTCGTCCACATGACCGACAACGGCCGGAAGATCGGCCAGTCCCGGCAGGAGGACCGGGGCCGGCACCTGACCCCGCTGATCGCCCAGCTGACGCCCGCGGAACGACAGGCGATCGCCGCGGCCCTGCCCGCCCTGACCCGCCTGGCGGAACTCGGCGCCGAAGCCGGCCGGTAGGGCCGCGGCAGCCGCGCCGCCCCACTGGCTGCGAGCCCGCAACCCGCCGGACACGCCCGCCCGGCTGCCGGACGCGCTCAACGCCCGCCTGAGCGACGCCGATCGCCCCATCGGCCCGTCCCATCTGATGAAGGCGAGCGCCAGCCGCCCGGAGGGGCTTGACCCCATCTGGCGCACCCAGATCCTGCCCCTGCTTGAGGACCGGCTGTACGGCACCGGCATCGACGTGGCGGACGAATACGGCTTCGCCGCCCTCGGGGACTCCCTCGGCACCGAAGGCACCACCACCGTCGACCCCGGCCGGCCGAGCACGGAGGACGCGTGACCCACAGGGCCGGTCCCGTCCCCATCACGGTGAACGAGACCGGCCCCGGCACCATGCTGCCGCTCACCGGCGACCAGGTCGCCGGTCTGCTGCGCGTCCCCGGACTGGTCCGGCCGCACCCCGGCATCGGCGCCGACGCCAACCCCGACGTCGTACGCGTCCGCGACACCCTCCGCCACGCGGCCCTCACCTGGTAGGACCGTCGGAACGGGTCGGCATCAACCGGTACGACCCGTCTGGCCGAGGTAATGGACCAAGTCCGGAAGGATCGCGGAACTCACCGGAGCCGTCAGCCGGAACTCGATCAGCCGGGCTGGGCAGCCCTTGGCGACCAGCTGCGCGAGAGCGGTCAATCGGTGGTTGCCGTCGAGCACCAGGGCACGGCCCGGATCCAGCGCATAGGTCGCGAGGACCAGCGAGATGCCCTGGCCGTCGAGCCGGGTCGCGTACTGGTCCCGCAAGGCCTCGATCCGCAACCGTCGATCTCCCTGGAGGACGGACAGGTCCGTCACAAGTTCTGTGTGCCGGATGGGCACCGCCTCCTGATGGTCGTATTCGACCTCCCCGGCCGCGGAGGCGTCTCGATACCAGGGCGTGTGATAGCCCCCCAGGGCGGCCAAGCCGTAAGGCGCGAGGTCGGTGGAGATCATGGAGAGCCGGACGGTTCCATCATCCCGTAGGGCCATCTCGGACAGCGCTTGCCAGTCGAGGGTGGTGCGGATACGGTCCGCTCCCTCGGTGAAATGGGCGTGGAACACCTCGAATGACACCGGAGCGGTCCCGATCCGCAGCAGCTTCTGTGTCGTCGTGTCGATTCCGTCGGCCCAGTGAGCAGCCACGATCTTCGATCTCTTCGCATGGAACACGGCAGTTTCCCGCAGTGTCGCCACCACCGTGCAGAGATTGAACCAGTCGTCATGCGTCCACTGCGCATGGGAACGAAGCGAGGAGCCGAGCCCGTCCGTGATCGTCTCCAGCACCCGCGATACCGTCCGCAGATACTCTTCCTGCATCGGTCGCCGGGCGAGAGGCACCAGTGACAGGCCGGCTCTGCAGTCGTACAACGCCCGGTAGGTCAGCTCCGGGGCACTTGCGTCGCGCAACTGTGACACGGAGAAGGTCAGATAAGCGACCTTCTCCGTCAGTTCGAGATCGGCGAGTGCCTCCTGGATGTTTCCCTGACGCCGGGCAAGCAGCATGCCGACGACCATCGTGGTGACAGCTCCCAGACCGAAGCTGGATGCCCAGTCAGACCAGCTCCAGGGCTCGCCGCGCCACCACAGGAACAGATCCATGGCCCCGGCGGCGACGGGGAGTACGGCCAGGGGCCAATAGTCCGTCCATAACGACCGCGCTCTCGGCATCCTCGCTCCTCCTCCGGCCGCAAGGCCGCGGCCCCCTACGAGGAAGACAAGCCGTGCCGTCGGGCGGTTGCACCGCCGCCCCGTGTGCCCCTCCCGACCGGCCCCCGTCCGCTCACCGGGCGACGGGCCGTCGGCAACCGCTGTGGGCGTCACAGCGGTTGCGGGACGCGGCACCCCCTGTGGTGGCGCACCGATACGGCGGTGCCGTCCAGGATCTGCAACCGCTCGGCCGCCTCCCAGCGGCAGCCGCCACACCCATCCGCACGCGCAGCCCTCGCCACCCCATGCCCGGACTGCTCTCGGCAGCCGACCGAACTGATCGGCCCACAGCCCGTGAACGTGTTCACCCACACCCGCTCGGCCCTCAACCCACCATCCTCTGCGGGCTAAATATTCCCTTCACGGCCTTGCGCAAGAACTTTCGGGTCGGCGGCGCATTCAAGTGCACTTCTGGGTGAATCGGCACCGCCAGACTGATCAGTCGACGGTGACGGTCAAGATCTGGGAGCCGGTGTACTGGTGGATGGCGTTCTCGGCGTAAATCTTGACGTACGCGGGAGCGGTGTTGGGCGCCTTTTTGAAAGAGAAGGAGTTGCCCAGAATGACCTGGGGCGCAATGAAGCAGGGGTACTGCGGCGTAGGACCGCAAGAGCCTGGCCGGTAGTTGCGCGTGATGGTGTCGGCCGGGTCCTTGGGATCCCAAGTCACCGTGACTGTCTGGCTGGCGATGTCGTAGGTGTAGGCGAGCCCTGTCGGGGCGGGAGCGGCCGCGTCCTGCGTCTGAGCGGCCAGGAAGGAGCGTTGCGGCTGTGCCATCACCGGTGCCGCCACCACACCCAGCGTCAGAACCACCCCTGCACTCAACACACCCATGCGCATCACGTGCGTCATTGAACCCATCAGCCTTCTCCATGGTTGATGACGTCGACCGAGGCACGGGCCGATCGCCAGGTGTCGAATCCCGGCGGATCGTAGACACCGTCCCGCGACCAACACAGAGACGTCGAGTGATCACGCAGTGAACGTCAACTTGCCACCAGGTACGCCGGTTGTCGGTGAACGCCGTGTCTGGCGTTCACCTGTCCCAGCGACGCCGGCTGCCCGATGCCCGCGTAGGGGTCTGGTTCGCCAGTCATCGGGTCCTGGCCCGCGTGGAACCGGCGTTCCTGCTCCTCGTGATGGATGAAGGTGCCCACTCGTCCCCACAGTGAGAGATCGCTCAAACGCCGGCAAGCGCGGCCGCCGGTCGTTGCCGCCCGCGGACCGGACCGGCCGGCATCAGCGGCTCGATCCGGTCACATCGCAGCAGTCCCCGCTGTACTCATGGGCGCAGGGACAGTGGTCGGCCGGCTTGTGATGACCGAGGACTTGGCTGGTTCACACGGTTCACGCCTGGAACTCGGTGAGATCGATGGCGTGAACGCGCAGTGGGTAGCCGTACACCGGGTGTGTCGTCTCCCGCTCAGGCACCATGCCGAGCTTGCGGATGACGTTCTCGGAGGCGTTGTCCCCCACCCGGTTGATGCTGACGACGCGGTCCAGGCCGCGGTCCTGGAGGGCGAACTCCAGCGTGGCGTGCGCGGCTTCGGACGCGTATCCCTGGCCCCAGAACTGTGAGCCGAGCCGCCAGCCGATGGCCACGGCGGGCATCACCTCGGGCACGAACTCGGGCACGTACAGTCCCGTGAAGCCGATCAGCTCGCCCGAGGCCAGCAACTCGACGGCGAAGAGACCGAAGCCCTCCTCGTCCCACTCCTCCTCCCATCGCTCGATGTCCTCGGCCGTGTGGTCCAGGTCGCGCACCGAGCCGTCGTCGATCCAGCGCATGACCCGTGGGTCCGCGTTGATGTCCGCCATCGGCGCGAGGTCGTCGTCGTGCCAGCTACGGAGGAGGAGACGGGGTGTGATGATCTCGGTCATTCGCCCATCCTCCCGAAGGTGCCCGCCTTATCGGTAATCCGAATGCCGGTGTCGGCGAGTTGGTCGGCCTGGGTCCGGAGGCCACTTGGACAGAGAAAACGCAACTTCGACATGGCCCGCAGAGGCAGGTACCTTCACTTGGCCTTCGGCGATCGCCCACGGTCGCAGCGGAGTTGCTTCAAGCTGAGCCACTCGTGACGGGATGAGTCGGTCACCCTCGACGAGTCCTCGCCGCCATGCGTAAGCCACCGAATCGGGTCCACACCAGGCACCCCAACCAGGGAGAGACGTATGCCCCATCTTGCGCTGTACACATTCGGTGTCCTGAAGTCACCTCTCGCCGATCCCGCACCTGAGACGCGAGAGTTATACGACATTGGTGAGGCCGTCTACCGGAAGTTCAGTCAGCAACCCGGGTACCTCGCTCGCGCTGAAGCGGCAGGCGGTGACCGGGGCATGCTCTTCGAGGCGGACTGGGGTGCGTGGGGAGAGTTCGCCGTACCGACCTGGTACGGCAAGGGCCGTACCGTGGAAACCACCGCCCTGGCCGCGACTCTCTCACTCTGGACCGACCCGCGCCCCGCCTTCGACGCCATCTGCACCGGTCTGCACCGTGAGGCGCTGAACAGGCGCTACGACTGGTTCGAGAGGACAGGACACCCGAATTACGTGCTCTGGTGGGTCTCCGACGGCGTGATACCCACCTGGCAGGACGGGGTCTCCAAGCTGGAACACCTCCGCGACCACGGCTCCGCGCCGCACGCCTTCACCTTCCACCACTCGTTCACCCCGGAGGGAACCCCGACCAGGATCAAAGGCATCGGGCCGAAGAGAGACCAGGTTCGCTGACAAAAAGCCTTAACGACCGCATGTGCTGTCGAACGCCTTGGCCGGCCACCGACGCCTACCCGCCAGAGGTTACCGCGCGCGGTGCACAGCGGACGCCGCATCTGGTCGAGGCCGGAGCGGCCGCAGTACCGCCATCCCCTCCTCGAGGCCGACCTTCATGGCGAAGTCGAACCGGTTCACCTCCAGACACAACTCCACATCGGCGGGGTGAGCACCGCGGCGCCGCCCGCCGCGCAGGTCGTCCGCGGCTGGGGAGGTGCGGGCACGGAGCAGATATGGGTCGGGGTCGGGGCGATCTCCGGTCAGGAGCCGGCCCAGGTACTCGGCGCAGGCCAGATCCTCCGCGGCCCGACCGTCCTCGCCGGTGGCAACAAACGTCACCGAGTCGGCAACATCCGCCAGGGCACGAGCCGTTGCGCCGGCCACGGCGAAACTGGCGCACAATGCCAGTTTCGCCTCGACGACCGCCAGGGCACCAACGGTTCCCGCAGTGGTCTTCTGGATCACGGTTCGGCCGGACAAGTCGGTGTCCCGGATCACGCCAGGGGAGTTGACCAGGTCGAACCCGTGAACCGGTGCCCCGTCCTTGAGCGCAAGCCAGCCCGGGTGACACGCCTTGATCGCCAATGCCTCGCCCACGTCCGCAGCGAGAACGATCTTGTCGGCCCCGCGATGGAAAGCCCAAGCGGCGGTGGTGAACGCCCGCATCACATCGATCACAACGGCCACGTCTTCGGTGCCGTCCACCTCGGGTATCCCGACTACGCGCGAGTCCATGCCGGGATGGTCGCAGGCCAATAAGGCAGCTTACAAGGCACATTGACGGCCTTTCGGTGACTCGGGACCTGCTGGGCTCCTCAGCTGCGCTCGCGCTCGTGCGGGGCCGCCGTCGGTTGCGGGCGGATGGTGAGGATCTGCTGGGCGTGGCCGAGGGGGCCGTGGACGTCGTGCAGGACGCTGGTGGTGACGCCATGGCCGGTGGCGCCGAAGGTGACGGTGGTGTCGAGGCCGGTCCAGCGGCCTTCCGGTTGGCGGTGAAGGTGGATGGTGAGGTCGACGTTGGGGAACATCCAGGCGGTGGGTGGCTGGCGTATCGCGATGCCGTTGGCGGTGTCGACGAGCGCTACGTAGGACGCGAGCGGGCTGGAGTTTTGTCCGGCGACGAGGTCGAGGCCGGTGGAGATCCAGGCGGTCGTCCGGCCCGGCTGTGGGGCGGCGAGGGGCCGTACGTCCAGGGAGGCGATGTAGCCGCCCGGCCACACGTCGGTCAGGGGCCACGAGGCGAGTTTGTCGGGAGAGGTGAGCGGTGCCGGGGCGCCGCCGGCGACTGCGGTGGTGTCACCGGCGGCGAGCAGCCAGGCGCGAGCCCGCACCACAGGGCGGTCGGCGATGAGCGCGGTGGCTTCGATCAGTTCGATCGTGCGGCCGGGCCGGATCGTCTCCACCCGGATCTCGCACTCGTCGAGGGCGAGGCGGCCGAGGATGTCGAAGCTGATCCGGGACACGACCAGGCTGTTGTCCGCCCGCCTGGCCAGGTGGCGGTCGATGGCGTGCACGACGAGGCCGCCCAGCGGGCTGAAGTGCTGTTCGTCGGGGTCCCACGCCCCGCTCGCGTGCGCGGTGGGCTTGTAGCGGCTGGTGTCGATGGGCTCGTAGTAGCTGCCGGTGCTCAACGGGGTGTCCTTCTCAGTGGGTGAAGACCGTGCTGGCCAGGGTTACATGGACGGCTGTGCCGCCGAGGATGCTCAGCCGGGCGTTACGGCGCCACAGGTGCGGGCCGGGGGTGACGGCCGGCGCGGCGAGCGGGGCGGCGGCGCGGGCCTCGGTCACCGGCAGGTCGTGCAGGCGGTGGACGACCAGGATCACCATGACGCCGGCGGGCATGCGCATGCTCAGGGCCTGCACGGTGGCGCCGGCACGCAGCGGGGCGAGGGCGGCGAAGGGCGGGGCGGTCAGAGTGCATAAGGGCAGAGACTGACCTTGTCGCGCTCGATGAAGAGCTCGACCCACGTATCGGCGACATCTTCGGGCAGCGGATCAGCAAGGTCCAGCAGGATGTTCGTGCCATCGAAGTCCAGCAGAGCCGCACCGTCCTCCGTGACGGTCAGACGTCCCCGCAGGACCACGCAGTGCCCGCCGGTGCGGAGCCCGGGACCGGCACCACCGGTACCGACAGCGGGGCTGGCGTTCCGCCCCCAGACGATGTCCTCGTCGATCGTCCACTCGACGTGGTACTCGCCGGGCTCCGCGGCAGGATCCCCGCACCACCGGACCGCGGTGTGACCGAACGGTGTCCGGACATCCGCAAGCCAAGGCCTTGCGGGAAATTTCGCGACCTTCACCAGTTCGATCAGCACCTCTCGATCATGCGGCATCCGCGTTGCCGGCGGAACGCGTGAAGTGTCGGCGCTGCCTGACACGGGTCGTCGGAACATGTGCGCTTGGCGCGGCCCCGGGCGTCACCCGGGGCCTGCCATGGTGTGCGCCGCGGACAGCTGGGTGTACGCGACCGTCGGTCAGGCGGTGGGCGCGGTGTGGACGCGCTGTCCGTCGATGTAGGTGAGATGGACACGGGTCTCGGCGATGGCCTCGGGCGGAACGCTGAAGGGGTCCCGGTCGAGGACGACGAGGTCGGCCCGGTTGCCGGGGCGCAGGCTTCCGGCGTCGTCGAGGTGGTTCACGTAAGCGCTGCCCGCCGTGTAGGCGGTGAGTGCGGCGGTGAGATCCAGGGCCTGCTCGGGCAGGAACGGCTTGTCGGCGGCGCCGGGCAGGGTGCGGTTGACGGCTACATGGATGCCGGCCAGGGGATCGGGGCTGGAGACGGGCCAGTCGCTGCCGGCGGCGAGGGTGGTCCCGGCGCGCAGGAGGTCACCGAAGGGATACTGCCAGGCTGAGCGTTCCGGGCCGAGGAAGGGGATGGTGAGCTCGTCCATCTGGGGTTCGTGGGCGGCCCAGAGGGCCTGGATGTTCGCGGTGGCTCCCAACTGCCGGAAGCGTTGGATGTCCTCGGGGTGGACGACCTGGAGATGGGCGAGGTGGGGGCGGGTGTCACGGTAGCCGTTGGCGGCGCGAGCGGCGGCGACGGCGTCGAGGGCTTCGCGCACGGCGCGGTCGCCCAGGGCGTGGAAGTGGACCTGGAAGTCGGCGGCGTCCAGGGCGGTGACGTACTGCTTGAGGGCCTCGGGGTCGACGAAGCTCAGACCGCTGTTACCCGTGGCGCATCCGCAGCCGTCGAGGTAGGGGGCGGTCATGGCCGCGGTGTGGTTCTCCGCGACCCCGTCCTGCATGATCTTGACCGTGGAGCAGCGGAGGTTGCCGTGGGTGAGGCGTTGCCGGTCCTGCAGCAGGTCGGGGATCTGTTCCTCGCCCACGGACCTGCGCCACCACAGCGCGCCGGTCACCGAGGCGGTCAGGGTGCGGTCACGGGCCGCGGTGAGATAGGCGTCGGAGGGATCGGGGTAGCCGTCCGCCCCGCACAGCAGGGCGTCCTGCCAGGCGGTGATGCCGAGGCCGTGCAGGAGTTCCTGGGCGCGCAGCAGTCCGGCGAGACGGTCGGCCGCGGTCTTGGGCGGCAGGTGGGCGCCGACCAGGGACACCGCTCCTTCCTGGAGCATGCCCACGGGGCCGCCGGCCGGGTCGCGTTCGATGCGGCCGTCCCGCGGGTCGGGGGTGGCGGCGGTGATGCCGGCGATGTCCAGGGCCCGGGTGTTGACCCAGGCGCCGTGGTGGTCCCGGTTGAGCAGGTAGACGGGCCGGTCGGGTACCAGGGTGTCGAGGAACTGCCGGGTCGGTATGCCGCCCTCGAAGCTTTCCATGGACCAGCCGCCGCCGGTGATCCACTCCCTGTCCGGGTGGGCGTCGGCGTAGGTGCGGATGCGGCGGGCGTACTCGTCGGGGTCGGTGGTCCCGGTCAGGTCGCACTCGCCGAGTTCGATGCCGCCCATGACGGCGTGGATGTGGGCGTCCTGGAAGCCGGGCAGCAGCAGGCGGCCGTGCAGGTCGACGACTTCGGTGCGCGTTCCGATGAGGTCCTTGACCTCGTCGTGGCCGACGGCGGTGATACGGCCGTCGGTGACGGCCAGGGTGGTGGCCCGGGTGCGAGCCGGGTCCGTGGTGAGGACCGGGCCGTTGGTGAAGACAAGGTCCGCGGCGGGCTGGGACATGAGGTGAGGAGGTCCAATCGCTGGGGTGTGCGGCGGAGTCGGAATGGCGCCGGAGTCAGGACAGGGAGTCGGCTTCGGCGGCCGGGACGGCGACGTTCGGAGTCCTCCGGGCGAAGGCGGGGGCACGGCGGTACCACTTGGCGATCGCGGACACCACGAGGCCGGCCGCGAGGATCACGGTGGGGCACAGCAGGTTGAACCAGCCGTTGTCCACGCTGACGGCGAAGGTGTCGCTGAGGGTCGCGTAGTACAGCGCGAGGTAGGCGCCGAGGGCGAACAGAAGGACGGCGCACACGGACGGCACGAGGACGGCCAGGACGGCTTCGCCCGGGCTGGTGCGGATGAGGCCGCGGAAGCGCAGGGCGCAGGCGATGGCGGTGAGTCCGTAGTACAGCGCGACGAGGATGCCGATGGCGTTGACCGCGGCCAGGATCGCCTCGTTGAGCTTGGGAATCACCACGGTCAGGACGGCGACGGCGGCGGAGATGACCGTGACGATGACAGTGCCGGCGGTGGGCCCGCCGTGCCGGGCGCTGATGCGTGCCCAGACGGGTCCGAGGGTGCGTTCGCGGCTCATGGCGAGGGTCAGCCGGGCGGTGGGGATGATGCCGGCCTGCAGGGAGGCGACGGCGGAGAACATGAGGGCGATCAGCGGCAGGGTGGCCCAGGGCTCGTCGGCGAGCCGGGAGGCGTAGTAGGTCAGGCCCTGGGGGCCGGTGTCACTCATCTCGGAGGCGGTCATGACCCGCTGGAAGGCGACGGCGCCCAGGAGGAACAGACCGAGCATGGTGAACAGGGCGATGTAGCTGCCCCGGGCCGCGTCACCGGTCTGCTCCGTCTCCTCGGTGACCGAGAACGCGGCGTCCCAGCCCCAGTAGAAGAAGACCGCCAGGACCAGGCCCTGGGCCAGGGCGGAGGGCGAGTCGAAGGCGAACGGGCTGAACCAGGACAGGGAGAAGGACTGGTCGCCCGCGATCAGGCCCCAGCAACTGAAGACCAGCAGCACGGCGTACTCGAAGACGAGCAGGTAGGTCTGCAGACGGGTGGCCTTGTGGACGCCGGTCACGGCGGTCACGGTGACCGCGGCCAGGACGAGCAGGCCGATCAGGGTGCACTGGAGAGTGGAGTTGGCGTCCAGGTGCCGGCCAAGAAGGCTGTCGACGCCGGCCCTGTGGGCGCACTGCACGAGGACGGAGCCGGTCACGGACGTGGTGTAGGCGAGGAAGACGACGCCGCCGGCGAGCGGGACCCAGCCGGCGATCATCCCGAGCCACGGGCCCATGCTGCGTCCGACCCATACGTATCCGGCGCCGCAGTTCGGTTCCGCCTTGTTCAGTCGGGCGTACGCGCTGGCGATGCCGAGCATCGGCAGGAAGCCGAGCAGCAGGATCAGCGGAGTCTGCCGTCCGGTGATCGAGGCGAGCACGCCCATGCCGATACCGATGCTGGTGGTCGCGGCGGTACTCGACGCGGCCAGTACGACGCCGTCGACGACGCCCAGCGATTTCTTCAGCTGTGGGGACGAAGTGGTGTGTTCCATGGGCAACCGGTCCAGGGTGGCGGGACGCACGCGCGGCGTCCGTGAGCGGTGGAGGAAGGGGTACCGGTGCGGCGGCTGGGCCGCGGTGGTGCGCGGACCGTCGCCGCGTTGCGACGTAGGAGTGGTGGGTACGTCGGACCCGCCCGGGCGCAGCCGTGCCGCCGGACTGCCGGTCAGGTCGGCCCGGACCGACCCGACCCGCGCAGTGACCGTCGGTACGAGCCGCACGGACGTGTCGCGCTGGTGGAGCCACATCAAACAGCTCTGGACTTTTAAGGTCAATCGCGTTGTCATAAGAGCGGTCTGCCGCACGTTCCCTCATGGATCGGAGTCCGGGTGAGCACCTTCGATGACGCGGATGACGCCGTCCCTGCCAGCCGGCTCGCGGCCGGGCGGCGGCGCCGTACGACGCGGGCGGGCACGGTGCTCAGCCAGGAGCTGATCGTGCGGACAGCGATCCGGCTGCTGAGCCAGCACGGCCACGACGCGCTGGGCGTGCGACGCCTCGGCATCGCGCTGGGGGCCGACCCGTCGGCGCTGTACCGCTACTTCCGCAGCACCGACGACCTCGTCCTCGCGGTCGCGGACGAACTGATCGGGATGAGCCTCGAAAACGTGCGGCCTACCGGCGACTGGCGTGATGACCTGCGCCTTGTCGGGATCAACCTGCACCGCACGTACACCGCCCACCCTCATGCCGCGGTGCTCGCCGCCTCCCGGGTCACCCGTCGCCCCAACGAGATGAGAGGCGTCGAGCTCGGCCTGGGCATCCTGCGTGGCGCCGGCTTCGGACTGGAGGACGCGGCCCTCTACTACCACCGGTTCATCGACTTCACGCTGGGCTTCGCAGCCATCGACGCGGCCGCCAACGCCCTGCCGACGGAAGCCGGCGCGGCCGACCGCGCGGCCTGGCGCGAGGTGTACGCCTCCCTGCCCCCCGACCAGTACCCCCGCATCGCCGAATCCGCCCACACCCTGGCACGGACCATGAGCACCAGCGCCTACCCAGGCGCGCTGGAGGTCTTCCTGGACGGACTGCAGGCCGCACTCGACCGGCACGCCCGGTGACGGCGTGCGGGACGGACCGATGCCGTCGCCCGCCGGGCCGAGCGGGCGCCGAGTTCGAGAGTGACGTCCCGGGCGAGCGCGCCGAGGCCGCCGCCGCATGAACCCGCGTCCCCCGAACCACCGCTGCGGTGGGGGAGCACTGCGACGCGGCGGTTGGAACCCACCCGAAGCAGTACAAGGTCTGGCAGTAGTGCGTCTGGGTCCGGCCTCCCGGGGCACGCGGAGGGGAGATCACCGGACCCGGTGAAGAGGTGGAGAGGCGGGGCGCGTGGCCGAACAGGAGCAGGTGCTGGACGCACAGGGGAGTCGGAGCACGGGGCGGGAGGACGACCTGTTGCACGGGCTCGCGGTGGACGATCGGCAGCCGGAGCGGCCGGTGCTCCTGGACGGCGACGGTCGGCCGATCGAGACCTGGCGGGAAAACCATCCGTACGACCACCGGGTCGGGCGACGCGAGTACGAGCGGACCAAGCGGATCCTGCAGATCGAGCTGCTCAAGCTGCAGCGGTGGGTGAAGGAGACGGGGCAGCGGATCGTCGTGGTCTGCGAAGGGCGGGACGCGGCCGGCAAGGGTGGCGCCATCAAGCGGTTCACCGAGCGGCTGAACCCCCGTGGCGCCCGTGTGGTCGCGTTGGACAAGCCCACCGAGCGGGAGGCGGGGCAGTGGTACTTCCAGCGGTACGTCACCCACCTGCCGGCTCGCGGCGAGATCGTCTTCTTCGACCGGTCCTGGTACAACCGGGCGGGAGTCGAAAGGGTCATGGAGTTCTGCTCGGAGGAGGAGTACCGGCAGTTTCTCCAGCAGGCACCGCTGTTCGAGAGGTTGCTGACCGACGACGGCATTCTGCTGGTGAAGTTCTGGTTCTCGGTGTCGCGTGCCGAGCAGCGCACCCGGTTCGCCATACGGCAGGTCGATCCGGTGCGCCGCTGGAAGCTGTCCCCGACCGATCTGGCCTCGCTCGACCGCTGGGACGACTACACCGCGGCCAAGGTCGACATGTTCCGGGCGACCGACACCGCGCACGCGCCCTGGACGGTCGTGAAGAACAACGACAAGCGGCGGGGTCGGCTGGAGGCGATGCGCAGTCTGCTGAACCGGTGCGACTACCCGGCCAAGGACCTGGCGGCGGTGGGTACGCCCGATCCGCTGATCGTCGGTGCGGCTGACACCCTGCTGGAACCGGGCGAGCAACCAACGGCTCTCTCGCCGACACCGCTGGCAGGACCCGGCGGCGGACCCGGGAACCATCCGGACCCGAGCTGACGGTCGGGTGGCTGACCCCCTTGGAGAAGAACTGGCGCGCCGGTCCGCGGTGTCTGCCCGCATGGCAGCTGAGTTCCGCCCCGTTCCTGGCCGCTGCTCGCATGGTCCCGGTACGGAGCGGGCGGTTCGTCTCCGGCAGGTTGGTCGGCTGCGCCGGGCGCCGTCACCCGGGCGCCGGCAGTGTCAGGGCTCCGGGGCGTGCTTCGGGGTTGCGTGCGGTCGTCGGGGTGCGGTGGCTGCGGGAAGGCGCAGTTCGAAAAGGGCACCTCCGGACGGTGCTTCACCTGCGGTGAGTGTGCCGCCGTGACGGCGCGCCACGTCGCGGGCGATGGCCAGGCCGAGACCGGCACCGCCGTCGTCACGGGCACGGGCGTCGTCCAGTCGTACGAACCGTTCGAAGATCCGGTCGCGTTCGGCGGCCGGTACACCGCTGCCGTCGTCCGCGACCGTGAGGACGATCCGGTCGCCTTGCCCCTGGACGCGCACGACGACCTCGGTGCGGGCGTGCCGTTGGGCGTTGTCCAGGAGGTTGCCGATCACCCGGTTCAACTGACCGCGTGAGCCCGTCACGTGGTGTTGCTCGCCGGCGTGGACGGACATCGGTGTGCGGTCCGCGGGACGGCGTCCGATCTCCTCACGGACCAGCTCGCCGAGGTCGACCGGTGCCTGCCCGGGCCGCTCGCCGGCGTCGAGCCGTGCGAGGAGCAGCAGATCGGCGGCGAGGTGCTGCAACCGTTCGGTGTCCCTCACGGCGCCGGGCACGTCCAGGAGCTGCGGGTGGGCTGAGCCGACTTCGAGTTGGGTGCGCAGCGAGGCGATGGGGCTGCGCAGTTCGTGGGAGGCGTCGGCGACGAAGCGGCGTTGCCGGTCGACGGCGGCCTCCAGCGCGGTGAGCGTCTCGTTGGTGGTGCGGGCCAGGTGGGCCACTTCGTCGTGCGAGGCGGGTTCAGGCACGCGCCGGGAGAGATCCTCGGAGGCGGTGATCGCCGCCATCTCCCGCCGGATGCCCTCCACGGGGGCCAGAGCGCGCCGTGTGACCAGCCAGGTCACGCCGCCAACAGCCGCCAGGACCAGCGGAAGTCCCGCCAGCATCGCCAGCGCGGTGCTGCGGACGGCGCTCTCGCGGGTCGTCAGTGAGGCGCCCGCGTGGACCAGGACCGTCCGGCCGCCGAGGTCGGTGGCCTTGATGGTGGCGAACCGGTAGGGGGCACCGCGGCCGTCGACCACCGCCCGCCCAGAGCCTTCCTGAACGGTGTCACCGATGGTCCCGATGGCCGGGTCCTTCGCCTGGGGCGTCGGGTCGGCGACGCCGCCGTGGTCGTCGGAGCCGTGGTCGTCCGATGCGCTGTCGTGCGAGCCGCTGTCGTCGCTGCCGCGGTCCTCGTCCCGGCCGCGGCCCCCGCCGTGGTCGTCGGCCGTTTCACCGCCGAACCGGGAGGAGGAGGCCGAGGACGGCGATGGCATTGGTGTCGGGGAAGCGGACGGGGACGGGGGAGGGGTGGAAGCGGCGGTCCGCGGCACGCGCACGGCTGTCACACCGGTGCCGCTGATGCTCTCCAGATCCTTGCCGACGGCCAGCAGGCGCCCGTCCTTGTCCGTGACCTGGACCGGGATTCCCTCCTGGGCGCCGTCCGGCAGCGGCAGCCGGGCCTCTCCGCCGCGCCAGGTGGCGACCTGGAGGGCGATCCTGCGGGCCGTGTCGTTGGCCTCGTTCTGCGCCTGCTCGGTGAGGTTCATGCGCAGCGACACCAGCACCGCGATCCCGGCGGCCACCAGCGCGACCGTGACGACGGCGGTGGCCAGAAGGACCATCGTGGCCTTCACGGAACCCGGCATCCGCCGCCTCACGAGGCCACCATCCGGTAGCCGGCCCCGCGCACCGTCTGGATCGTGTCGGTGCCGAGTTTGCGGCGCAACGTGCTGACGTACACCTCGACGATGTTCGGGTCGCCGTCGTAGGCGAAGTCCCAGACACGCTCAAGGATCTCGAGCTTGCCGACCACCTGTCCGGCCCGTGTCACGAGCTGTTCCAGCACGGCGAACTCCTTCGCGGTGAGCGTCACTTCCCTCTCACCCCGGCATACCCGGCGGGTGGCCGTGTCGACGACGAGACTCCCGACGCGCAGAACCGGCGACGCGCCGGCGGAGCCGCTGCGGCGCAGCAGCGCCCTCACCCGCGCCACCAGCACCATGTAGGAGAACGGTTTCGTGAGGTAGTCGTCGGCGCCGGTGTCCAGGCCTTCCGCCTCGTCGTACTCGCCGTCCTTGGCCGTGAGCATCAGGATCGGCACATCGTGGCCCGCCGCGCGCAGGGCCGCGCAGACCCTGTAGCCGTTGAGGCCCGGCAGCATGATGTCGAGCACGACCAGATCGTGGACGCCCTCGGCAGCCAGACGCAGGCCCTCCCTCCCGTCGTGGACGACGTCCACGGCGAAGCCCTCGGCCCGCAGGCCCTTCGCCAACGAGAGCGCGAGCCGCTTCTCGTCCTCCACGATCAACAGGCGCATGGGCCAAGCCTCCCAAACGGAACCTGAAGGGATCTTCAGGTGGCTTCAGGTCCCCTTCAGCTTCCCCCCGGCACATTGGCGTCACCGAACAGACAGGACACAGAACAGCTACGACACGGGCCGGGCAGCCGTCCGGCCGGGGAGGCTCGACATGAAGCGCACCACTTCCATCGCCACCGTCCTGGCGGCCGCCGTACTCATCGGCGGCAGCGGGTACTCGGCGCTCGCCACGGGCGGCACGGACCGGCACGGCGGCGGTCCCGAGGACCGACCGTCCGCCACGGCTTCGCCGGCACCCGCACTGTCGACGTCGTCGAGGTCGCTCACGGCCGCCCAGGCGGCGGCCGCCGCGCGCAAGGTGTACCCGGGAACCGTCACCGAGGTCGAAGTCGACGGCGACCACCCGGGTTACTGGGAGGTGCACATCGTCGGTGCCGACCGCATCCGGCGCGAAGTGCGCGTCGACACCCGCACGGGCGCCGTCATCCTGGACCGGCGCGTCGGCGACCACCGCCCGGGCGACGACCACGCAGGCTCCACCGGCACCGGCACCGGCGGCGACCGTCGGGGGAGTGGCCAGGGCGGATCCACCAGCATCGGCGACGACCGCCCGGGGGATGACCACGGCGTCCACGGCGGCGGAGACGACCGCCTGAAGGCGTGGGACGATCAGGCCGGTGACGACGACGGACGCGGGCGGGGCCGGGGCCGGGGCCGGGACCACGACCGTGGCGGCCACGGAGTCGACGACCACTGACGTGACGGCGCGGGCGGGGCGGTGTGCGGCGGGTCGCGTGTGTGCGACGAAGTCCGGTACTCCGCTCCGCTGCGCCGTCACCGCCGGCCGACGTCGGCTTCGCCGCACTCACCTGGCTCGTGCCCGGGCGCGCTGGACCATGTCCAGCGCATGCCGATGGCGGAGAGTTGCTCGACGCGTTCCGGTGACAGGGCCGCGGCCCTGCTTCGCTGGTTGCTGACCCATGCTCCGAGCTTGATCGCCCGCACCTCCTGGTGCTCACCGCTCCCGTTCACGTCGCCGTCGCCGTTCACGTCGCCGTCGATGTGTTTGCGGGGTACGCGAAGATGTCCTTCGCGCTCATAGAACTGCTTGGCGGCGGCGAGGTTGAGCGCCCACTTGTCGGCCTGGGTGCGGCGCGGCTTCGGTCTCTCGTCGTCGTCGGCGGGTTGGACGCCGAGGACGTGTTCGAGCATCCACTGTTGTACGCCGGTGAGTTCGTCGAAGCCGACCCGCTGGGCTCGTACCCACGCGGCCCGCGCACTGCCTCGGAACGCCCGTCCGCTCCGAGGAGCAGGGCGGCCTGGAACTGAGTGTCGGTGATATCGACGCACACCACCTGGTAGGGGGCACAGATGCCTCGGTCGATCGCCTCGGACAGCGTGAGTGTGTAGCAGCGGGCTCCGAACGGCCCCTTGGGGTCGTCCTCCATCGAGGCGACCGGTTCGCCCGGTGCGCCCGGCGCCTCCTGGTCAGGGTCTTCGCCCGTCTGCCAGAGCCGGGGAGTGGCGGTCATGTAGAGCCGACGCAGGGCGGGGATGCGGGTGTTGTCGTGGACGACTGCCCAGGGCTTGCCGATCCGTCCCGAGGCCCTGTGGGCCTCGTCGACGACGATGAGGTCCCAGCCGGGCAGGCCGGCGGCGTGGGCGCGTTCGAGTGTGCCGAGTCCGAGGGACGCGTATGTGGCGAACACCGTGACCTTGTCGAATGGCTGCACCCAGGCGACGAGCTCGCTCACGTCCGTGGTGTTCGGAAAGCCCGCCTCGCCTCCGCGCAGGGAGGAGATCCCGATCATCGGACCGGTGCGGCCGCCCTCGCGCCAGGCCGCCTCGGTCTGGGTGAGCAGGTCCAGCGAGGGCACGAGCACCAGCACACGACCCGCCTGCAACTCCTCCGCGCCGCGCACGGCGACGAGGGTCTTCCCGGAGCCGGTCGCCATGACCGCCTGCGTCCGCAGACCCCCCCTCGGGCACGGTCGACCGTGCGGGCAGCTCAAGAGCGCGGAGCACCGCGTCCACGGCCTCGCGCTGGTGTGCGCGGAGAGTCTTCGTCACGCGTTACGTCCTGGGCTTGAGCCGGTGTGGTTGCGCATGCGCTGGGCGCAGGGGAGGTCCGGGCCAGTGCGGCTGGAGCGTCGCCTCGCCCCTCATGCTAGGCGTGTGACGGCCTGGCACCGGGCCCGCTGTGTGGCTCGGGGGTGGATCTCCGCGCGGCCGGGTCCGGCTGCGCAGTGGTGGGTGGCCGGGTGCGCGTCTGGCGGGTGACCCACCAGGCCCCTGCCGTCCGTCGCGAACCCCACTTGTATTAGCCCGCGTCTGCAATTATTGTCGAACGCATGTAAGGCGCTTCTGCATCTAAATGGGCCGCCCGAACGGCCTCACGGATGACCCACCTCCGTGCCCCGGCTCCATCTGCCGAGCCGCCGCACCGGCAGGAGGCATCCGCTCCCCACCGGCCTCACCCCCCATGACCGAGGCATCGATCGAAAAGGCACTGCTCATGTCACTGAAGGAAATCCTCCCCGGCCGTCTCGGCTTCGGCACCGCCCCGCTTGGCAACATGTTCCGCGCGATCGCCGACGAGGACGCCCGGGCCACCGTCGAGGCCGCCTGGGACCAGGGCATCCGCTACTACGACACCGCCCCCTTCTACGGCGCCGGCCTCGCCGAGGAACGCCTGGGCCAGGTGCTGTCCACCAAGCCCCGCAACTCCTACGTGCTGTCCAGCAAGGTCGGCCGGGTCATCCTCGACGAGCCGGAGACCAATGTCCCCGACTTCGGTGAGAAGGGCGGACTGTTCGAGCACGGCAACCCCAACAAGATCCTCCACGAGTGGACCGCCGACGCCACCGAACGCTCCATCGAGGGCAGCCTGAAGCGTCTCGGCGTCGACCGGCTCGACATCGTCTGGGTCCACGACATCGCACAGGACTTCCACGGCGACCTGTGGACGCAGAAGTTCGAGGAGGCTCGTACCGGCGCCTTCCGTGTCCTGTCCCGCCTGCGTGACGAGGGCGCCATCAAGGCATGGGGCCTGGGCGTCAACCGCACCGAGCCCATCGAGCTGACCCTCGCCCTAGACGAGCCGCAGCCCGACGGGTTCCTGCTCGCCGGCCGCTACACCCTCCTCGACCACGAGCACGCCCTCCAGCGGTTGCTGCCCATGGCCCAAGACCAAAACGTCAGCATGGTCGTCGGCGGACCCTACAGCTCCGGAATCCTCGCCGGCGGCACAAACTTCGAGTACCAGCAGGCACCGCCGGAGATCATCGAGCGGGTCAGGCGCCTCAAGGCCCTCACCGACAAGCACGGCATCAGCATCAAGGCCGCCGCCCTGCAGTTCTCCCTCGCCCACCCGGTGACCGCCGCCGCCATCCCCGGCGCCTCCCGCCCCAGCCGGATCGCTGAGGACACCGCCGCCCTCAACGAGTCCATCCCCACCGCGTTCTGGACGGAACTCCGCGCCGACGGCCTGGTCAGCCCGGCCGCGCCCCTCCCCGACGGCGCCTGACCCGAACACACCACCAGCACCACCTCTCCAGGAGAAAGACCAGGTATGGGACCTCATCGGCGGTTTCGACGCCCTGCCCGACTGGCTCCCCTGCATCCCCGAGAGCACCGCACTCGATGGCGGCCGGGTCCGCCGGCTGACGAACTCAGACGGCGAGGTCATCGTCGAGCGTCTCGTGGACTTCAGCGAGACCGAACACCACTACAGCTACGCCATCCTCCAGGCGCCCTTCCCCGTCACCGGCTACCTCTCCACCCTGCGGGTCCACCCGGTCCCCGGCCGGCAGGATGCCGCCGAGGTGCAGTGGTCCGGACGCTTCGCCCCCGACGGCACCAGCGACGCCGAAGCAGTCGACCTGTTCACCGGGATCTACCGTGACGGCCTGGAGGCCCTGCACAAGACCGTCTCGACCTGAGACCGCAGTGGAGAGGGACCCGTCAAGTCGTGGAAGGAGGCCCGAAGGCGGGAGCCGCTCCTAAGGGCCGTCCCGCAAACTGCCTGTTCAGGGCCCGATGGCATGATCGGCACGTGATCAGTGAACCCCGCCCGTCCGGTGCCATGAGGTATGTCCTGTTTGATGTCGATGGCACGTTGATCGATGCTCTGGGCAATCAGCGCCTGGTCTGGCGAACGTGGGCAGAGCGATACGGGCTGGACCCTGATGACGTCTATCGAGTGGCCCTACGAATCCGGCCGATGGAGACCTTCGCGCAGATCGCTCCGGACCAGGATCCTCGAAAGTGCCTTGCCGTATTGCACAAGTTGGAGGACGAGGACGTCCGCAGCGGGGTCTATGCGGCTTTCGACGGTGCCTCGGAACTGCTCAACGCTTTGCGGCCCGGAACCTGGGCACTGGTGACGTCGAACTACGAGCACCGGGTGCGTGGCCGTTTCGCACGGACGGACCTGCCGGTCCCGGAGGTCGTAGTGGACGCGGCCGCTGTGAAGGAAGGCAAGCCGTCACCGGTGCCGTATCTGCAGGCGGCCGCGCGACTTGCTGCCCAACCGAAGGACTGCCTGGTCATCGAAGACGCTCCCTCTGGGGTGCAGGCAGGGCTGCGTGCCGGGATGACGGTGTGGGGCGTCAACACCTCGGCAGCGGTGGACGGCGTGCATCGCCACTTCGGCACCTTGCGCGAAGCAGTCGGCGACATCCTCGCTTTCGCTTCGGGATCCCTCCCTCACCGGCTGGAGGGGGCAGCCACAGTGGAATGATCTCTCCCTGGCTGGTGTGATCACGGCGCCGGATCCGTCTTGGACGGTCGAGAGTCCCGTTCACCGGACCGAGTCCGCCCCAGTTCGCGAAGTCGGTGACGACGCTGCGTCGCACGCGGGTCACAGCGACTGCGAGGCGTAGGAGCAATCGGGCGCCAAGACCGCTGTCGGGAGGACGCCGACGATCGCCGACGGCGTCTACCCGGGCACCGGACTCGTGATGCCCCACCGCCGCCGCCGCGCCGGCCGAGCCGGTTCGTGGCGGACCCTACGCGCGAATCCGATCACGTCCCGTCCGCCGCCCAGCAGCGGGCCGAGTAACGCGACCGCCGCCGCCCCGCACCTGCCATACCCGGCCGACGTGCCGCCCTCGCACGGGGGGAGGGGGGAAGCGGTGGCGGGTTCATGGGCCGGTTGGCGGGGTGGTTCCGGACATCCGGCGGATGTTCCAGCGGGGCGCTTCCCATCACCCTTGAGCTCATGAGTCACGACGCGGCGCCGCCCGTGTCATGCGGTGCTGCCCCCGTGGTCTCACGCCACCGGACTCATGCCGGGCCAAGAAGGAGGTCGGTCCCATGATCCGCCTGACGTTCCTGTGCGCCCCCGACACGGACGCCGCCGTGGATCCGTCGTTCGGCGACGCCCCCCTCAGTGACCGCAGCGTGTGTGAGGCAAGCGTGATGGGAGCGGGGCTCCCATCGCACGACATGGCCGTCCGGGCTCCTTCCATCCGCTGCTCGCAGGCCGCCGACGCCTTGGGGCTGGCGGCAGCGTCCGAGCCCGCGCTGCGGGACCTCGACGTCGGCAGGTGGTGCGGTCGCGCCGTCGGCGACATCGCCGCAAGCGACCCCGACGGGTTCACCGCCTGGCTCACCGACCCCGATGCCGCACCGCACGAAGGTGAGTCCGTACGTCAGCTCTGCAGCCGCATCGCGACCTGGCTGAGCGGCGTAGCGTCCGGCACGGGCCACGCACTGGCCATCACCGAAGCGGCCGTCGTGCGGGCCGCGCTCATCCACGCGCTGGCCGTACCGGCAAGAAACTTCTGGCATGTCCATGTGCCACCCCTGTCGGCCGTCTCCCTCACGTGGCGCGACGGGTGCTGGGACGTACAGCTCGGCCACGCCCCTGTCCCGGAGGCCCGCCCGTGGCCCGTCCCGCGTTCGGCGATGTCCGTGCCCGCCGCAAGTGATCGCCACTTGCCGGTGGCTCGCCTTGGCGGCGGGGAACGATCAGGCTCCTCCCGGGAGGCGATGTCCGCCGGCCATGGGTAGGTCCTGGGACGGAGCATCCGGGCCCGGCGCAGCGGGGAGGCCGTGCCTCACCTGTCGCGGGCCGTCGCCCCGGCGCGCTCGGCAGGGACGTCGCCCGGGCGGCAGACTGTGAAGTGGCCTGACTGGAGACGAGAGCACATGTATTCCGATGCCACCGCCAAAGGCACGACGAGTGCGGCGACAGCCACCGAGACGCAGCTGGCGGAGGTGCTGGCCGGCGTTCTGCGTGCCGAGCGGGTTCCGGTGGACGGCGACTTCTTCACCGATCTGGGTGCTGATTCGATGGTGATGGCGCAGTTCTGTGCTCGGGTGCGGAAGCGGGAGGACCTGCCGACGGTGTCGATGAAGGACATCTACCGGTACCCGACGATCCGGAGCCTGGCCGAAGCGTTCACCGCCGGCGCTTCCCCCCAGGCGCCGGCGGGCACTCGATCCGCCGCTGAGCCGACGACGGATTCGTCCACCGGCACAGAAGGGCTTCTGGCGGAGGTGCTGGCCGGCGTTCTGCGTGCCGAGCGGGTTCCGGTGGACGGCGACTTCTTCACCGATCTGGGTGCTGATTCGATGGTGATGGCGCAGTTCTGTGCTCGGGTGCGGAAGCGGGAGGACCTGCCGACGGTGTCGATGAAGGACATCTACCGGTACCCGACGATCCGGAGCCTGGCCGAAGCGTTCACGGAGGCTCCCGCTGACGGCCGGTCCTCGGAGCCCTCGCATGCCACCTCACAGACCGCATCGCGCGTCCCTGCGGAGAGCGGCTCCCGATCCGTCGTGTCGGCTGCGCCCCAGTGCAGCCCATGGCGGCATGTGCTGTGCGGGACCGCTCAGCTACTGATGTTCCTCGTCTTCGCCTCCCTGGGCGCCACGATCGCCGTACTCGGGTACCAGTGGACCCTGGAAGGTTCGGAGACGGCCGGCGTCTACTTGAGGGCGGTTCTGTTCAGTGCGGTGCTCTTCGTCGGCGCCTGCGCGTTGCCCGTCGCGGTCAAGTGGCTGCTCATCGGCCGCTTCACCCCCCGCAGCATCCCTCTGTGGAGTCCCGCCTATCTGCGCTTCTGGTGCGTCAAGACCCTCGTCCGCGCCAGCCCGGTACGTCTGTTCACCGGTTCACCGCAGTACGTGCTGTACCTCAGAGCGCTCGGCGCGCACATCGGAAAGGGCGTCACCTTCCTGTCCCGGACCGTCCCGGTCGGCACCGACCTGCTGACCATCGGTGACGGCACGGTGGTCCGCAAGGACGTGCTGTTGTCCTGCTACCGCGCGCATGACGGCTGCATAGAGACGGGTCCCGTCGTCCTCGGCGCCGATGTGACCGTCGGCGTTCAGGCAGTCGTCGACATCGACACGTCGATGGGCGACGACAGCCAATTGGGCCACGCCTCCTCCCTGCACTCCGGGCAGGCGATTCCGGCCGGACAGTCGTGGCACGGCACACCGGCGGAGCCGACGACGACCGACTTCCGCACCGTCGAACCAGCCGTGTGCGGCCCTCTTCGCAGGGTCCTCTACAGCCTGTCGGAACTGCTCGCCCTGCTGCTGGTGTACCTGCCACTGACCCTGGCCGGCGTGAGCCTCGTGTTCACCGCGGTCCCGCAGCTCAACGCTGTGTTCACCCCGGGACCCCAAGCCTTCACCAGTCCCGCGTTCTACATCGAGGCACTGGCCGCGTCCCTGGTGGCCTTCTTCGGAGGCATCGTCGCGGGACTACTGGTCGTGAGCACGGTCCCGCGGCTGCTCAGCCTGGCGATCGAACCGGGCAGGACCTACCCGCTGTACGGCTTCCACCACGGCGTCCAGCGGGCGATCACACGGCTGACCAACATCAGGTTCTTCACCACACTCTTCGGCGACAGCTCCGCGATCGTGCACTACCTGCGGTGCCTTGGATACGACCTGTGCCATGTCGAACAGACCGGGTCGAACTTCGGCTCGCTCGTCAAGCACGACACCCCGTACCTCAGCACCGTGGGCACCGGGACGATGGTCGCCGACGGCCTCTCCATCATCAACGTCGACTTCTCCAGCTCGTCCTTCCGTTTCGCCCCCACCTCGATCGGGCCGCACAACTTCATCGGCAACCGCATCGCCTACCCCTCCGGCGGCCGGACCGGCGACAACTGCCTGGTCGCGACCAAGGCCATGGTCCCCATCGACGGCCCGGTACGCGAAGGCGTCGGACTGCTCGGCTCACCCAGCTTCCAGATCCCGCGCACGGTACTGCGCGACACCCGCTTCGACCAGCTCGCCCAGGGCGGTGAACTGCGCCGCCGGCTCGCCGCCAAGAACAGGCACAACGCCGTGACCGCGAGCCTTCACCTGCTGGCACGCTGGTTCCACTTCTTCGTACTCGTCCTCATCGCCATGACCGCCGTCGAGCTCTTCTCGACCGTCGGTGTGCCGGTCTATGCGCTGGGGGGCCTGCTCACCATGGCGTTCACCGTCTTCTACTTCGCTCTGATCGAAAGGGTCGTCACGGGATTCCGGCCGCTCAGACCGCTGTACTGCTCGATCTACGAGCCCGATTTCTGGGGCCACGAGCGCTACTGGAAGCTGACGTCGCACGAGTACGTGCAGGTCTTCAACGGCACCCCGTTCAAGACCCTGATCTGGCGGCTGCTGGGCGCCAGGATCGGACGGCGGGTCTTCGACGACGGCTGCGCCATCACCGAGCGGACCCTCGTCAGCATCGGAGACGGCAGCGCTCTCAACGCCGGCAGTGTCATCCAGTGCCACTCGCAGGAGGACGGCGCCTTCAAGTCCGACCGCGCCACGCTCGGCGCGGGCGTCACCATCGGCGTGGGGGCCCTCGTCCACTACGGCACCACGATCGGCGACCGGGCACAGCTCGCCCCCGACTCCTTCCTGATGAAGGGCGAGGAAGTTCCCCCTGAGACACGGTGGGAGGGAAATCCCGCCCAGGAAGCAGATACCCTCCGCGAACGGCAGACCGACGGGCTGATCCGCGGCTGACCGTCCAGGCCGTGTTTCAGCGGCCAGGGCAGAGGTGGAAGCCGATGCAGGCACTGGTGATCAACCAGCCCCTGAGGACCGCGCCGAAACGAGGTTCGCCAAGCTTGCGATGTCGCCGCCTTCAGCCGAGCGGGGCGGTCAGCCGCCAGCCCTCTTGAAGCAGCCGGTCGATTGCCTCCAGGGCGAGTCGTAGCCGGGTCGAGCGGTCGCCGCGCACTTCCTGCCAGGGCACACCGCGCCCGGACAGCACCTTGCGGAACCGCTCGGTCATCCAGGGCCGCAACTCCTCACCGTCGCGCAGGCCGTCGTCGTGGAACGGCACATCCTCATGGTCGGTGAGCAGATACAGCGCCCTGGGCGGCATGGCGTTGGCGAGACCGTGCACCGCCTCGGTGGCCCGGCCGACGTAGCGCTCCTGCCAGACGGTGGTGGCCAGCGCGTCGGTGTCGCACACCAATACCGGCCCGCCGGTTCGGGCGGCGCGTTCCTCCTCGGCCGTTTGACGGGCCGCGACGGCCTCGAAATCGGCGTCACTCCACTCCAGGTCGAAAACGGTGGGCTCCGGCAGGCCGCGGCGGGCGGCCAGCGCGCGGGCCACCGCGAGCTTGGCGACGGTCAGTTCGCGCCCGTACTCGGGAACCCAACGGGTGAGCGAATGGGGACCGCCACGCTTGCGCAGTGCCTCCGCGAGATCGCGGGAGAGCGTGGTGGTGCCGGTGGATTCGGCGCCGAGTACCACCACCCGCCGGGCGAACCAGGCCCGCACCGGCGGCTCCAGCGCGTCCCAGCGGCCCACCGGATCGCTGCGGACCGCGGTGGCGGAGACCGCGAACGTCTCTCGCGCCGCGTCCAGGCGGACGTCCGCCGCGCTGAACCGGCGCGCCAGTTCGGCGCCGTACGGCTCTGAGGTGAACACCGCGTCCACCGGGATGGCCGTATGCGCTCCGGCGGCCACCGCCTCACGCATCAGGGCGACGTGCCCTGCCCAGGCGTTGTCGCTGTCGTAGTCCACCGGGATGTTGTCGACGACACCGGCGATGGCCACCTGGGGTCGGCCCGCGTACGCCTCGCGCAGCCAGCCGACCCGGTCGGCCAGTGGTATCGACTCCACGTCGGCTGCCATCACCACGACCGTGACGCGCCGACAGCTGTCCGCCGCGGTGCGCACCAGGAAGTGGTGGCCGGCGTGAGGGGGATAGAACTTGCCGATGACCAGTCCGTGGTCGAAGGGGGCGGTCACGCGCGCACCAGGTCCGCTGCGGCGGTCGACCGGCCGGCGGCCAGCTCACGGTGCCAGCTGCGCAGTCCGATCAGGCACATCGTCAAGAAGAGGACGTAGACGATGCCGGTCAGGTAGAGCGCCTTGGCGAAGTACAGCGGGATGTAGACCACGTCCGCGGCGATCCAGAAGTACCAGTTCTCGTAGCACTTGGTGTTGAGCAGCCACTGGGCGACCAGCGACAGTGCGGTGGTGAGGGCGTCCCAGAACGGTGCGATGTCCTGGGCGCGGGTCAAGACCACCGTCAGACCCCAGGTCGCGGGGACGGCGAGCAGCAGCAGGAAGGCGACGGTGCGCGTGGAGGCATGGCCCATCGGGCGGGGAGAGCGGCGCTCGCCGCCACGCAGCCAGGTCCACCAGCCGACGGCCGCCAGCATCAGGTAGACGACCTGCAACAGGGCGTCGGCGTACAACTGGGCGCTCCAGAACAGGACCAGAAAGAAGAGGTTGTTGGCGATGCCGACGGGAAAGTTGGCGATTCGCGCCCTGACGGTCAGCCAGACGCAGGCAGCACCAGTGGCGAAGCCGAGCAGCTCCGCCCAGGTCACCGCATCGCGGCCGAAGTCGAACAACACGGTGTTCAGGGGCGCGACGATGTCGCCCAGGACGTCGCTGACAGCCATGGAGAGCTCCTTGCCCAGTAAATGTCAGCATGACGATAAATGGTGGCAGCGTCGCGTGCCAAGCCCTTCTGATGGGTCCGCTCGCCACCGGCGAGCTTGATGTCGGTGCCGCCGCGTCCTCCCCTTGTACCGGATGTTTGACACAAGATTCCAGCTGAGGCATCTTGTGCTTGCTGCTTGATACAAGATGATCCGAGGGGGACTCTCTGTGCTCGATACCGCCCCGTTCCAGCGCTGTTTTCTCGACCACGCGAACTACTACGCCCGCTGGTCCGGACTGGCCATCGGCATCGTGGCCGCACAGGCGCTGTCCACACTGGGGCACGTCGAGTTCGAGCAGCGCGTCGTGTTCTGCATCACGGCCTTCGGCCTGTGCGCGGTGGCCGGCGTCCTTCTTGCCGACGCGCTGACCCTGCTCCCGCAGGACGCGGTACGCACCGCGAGTCTCGCCCCGCGCCTGGTCAGAGATCATGTGCCACCCCGCATGGGCCCTCTGATCGCCCTTCAGGGAGTCTCGCTCGCCGTCCTGCTGGCCATCACCGCCGCCACGGCCTCCGTCGACCCTCACCGTATCTTCAGCACGGGTAAGGTCATCGCCGTCTCCTGCAACGGGATGCCGGCAAGCCTGGGCCCCTGGCCAGGGATGTACTACAGCCTTCCGACGTTCGGCGCCCTGGCCATAGCCACCCCGACCTGCGTGTGGGCCCTGCGCCGCATCGCACACGGACCGGGCGGGGCGCAGCAGCGTCGCGACCGCGCGTGGGCCGTCACCGGGGCGTGGGGCCTGCTGGTGTCGAGCCAGCAGCTGTACGCAGTGCTGATGATCTCCATCTCACTCACGGAGACGGGCTGCGCCGGTGCGATGGGCGCGCTCACCTTCTGGGTGTTCTATCCCTTGGCCCTGCTGAACCTGTTCACCGTCATCTGGTCCCTGATCACCGTGGTGGCCCCCCGGGCCGTAGACGACGATGCGGCGAAGGGATCCCTCGACGATGAATGAGCCCGCCGTCCGCGTCGACACTGCCAGCCAGGTACCGCCGTACGCGCAGATCCGTGCGCAACTCGGCGCGCTGATCGTCACCGGCCGGCTGGCCGAGGGCGACCGGCTGCCGACCGTGCGCCAACTGGCCACGGACCTCGGCCTCGCACCAGGCACCGTGGCGCGCGCCTACCGCGAACTGGAGGCCGCCGGGTTGATCCGCACCCGCCGCGGGGCGGGCTCCCGGGTCGCGGTACCCCCAGCCGACCCGGCCCGCCCATTCGCCTCTGTACTAGCCACTCTTGCCCGCGATTTCACCTCCTCCGCCCGCGCACTGGGCGCCGATACCGAGGCCATCATGGCCGCCGTCCGCGAAGCCCTCGGGCCGGACCGCTCCTAGCTACTTGCCCCTGGACAGCGGCCGGCGGAGCAGGCGTAGATGCCATCAAGGTCGGCATCGAGGCCTTCAGCGCATGCCGTGCCCTCGACCGGGCCAACTCCGCGGTCCAGTACGCCGAAGACGCCGCCAAAGTCGCGGCTTTACTGTTCGCGCTCGCGGCGACTGACCTTGTCCACGAGAAGCGCATCACCTGGACGCGCGATTGGGCAGCAGCACCCGAAGCACCGCGGGAATCGCCCGGTTCATCGCCGGCGGCAGCGTGGGCCCCTGCCGAGTTGGCAGCGGCCCACGGCGTGGACAGCAGAGGAGTGCCGGGACCTGCCGTTGACGATCGGCACCCTGGCCGAGATGGCTTGGCGTCTGCTGATGACCTGGCGGCTCGGCCCTACTTCAGGTGCCGGGTGAAGAACTGGGCCGCGGCGTCCCCCGCGAACTGCGGGACGCCGGCGTGCCCGCCCATATTGGCGTGGAGGGACTTCTCCTTGGAGCCGAAGGCGTCGAACAGGTCCAGGGACGCCTGCCGATGGTTGCCTTCGTCGTCCCACTGCAGCAGGACGTGCAGCGGAATGGTGACCTGGCGGGCTTCCTCGAACATGGCGCGTGGTACGAAACTCCCGGCGAAAAGACCCGCGGCCACGATCAGCGGCTCGACCACCGCAAGTCGAACACCGATGGAGATCACTCCCCCCGAGTACCCGACCGGGCCGCCGATCTCGGGCAGCAACAGGAGGGCGTCGAGGGCGGCTTGCCATTCCGGGACCGCTTTGTCGACGAGCGGGAGGACGAGAGCGTCGATGATCTCGTCGCTGACCGGCTCGCCCGCTTCCATGGCCCGGCGCAGGTCGGCGCGGGCCTGCTCGGCGGCGGCCCATCGGGGTCGGTCGCCGCTGCCGGGAAGCTCGATGGTGGCCGCGGCGAAGCCATCCGCCGCGGCGCGCCGGGCCCGCGCCACCAGCCGGGGGTACATCTTGTGCAGTCCGAGCGGAGGGTGGCCGAGCAGGATCAGCGGCACCGGCGCGGATGCGGGTGTCCACAGGATGCCGGGGATCTCGCCGAGGGTGAATTCGCGTTCCAGGACGCCGTCGTCGAGGCGCCGTTCGGAAGTGAAGTGAAGGGCCATGGTCGTGCCTTTCGGGAGTGCGCTTGAACGGCGCTCCCGGACGACCTATCGCCCGACCGTGACCCCGAAGGAGAGCACCCATGTCGATTCGTTCACGGGTACCACCTCCTTGTTCTCTCGCACGGCCTCCGCGAAGGTAGCAGCGACCGTCGCGGTCCCGCCAACCTATTTCTGCGCGGGCTCCGGGGCCGGATGCCAAGGGGCCGGAACATCGCACAGAGCCACCGGGATGGTGCCAACTTGACGCGCCGGCCTTGAGCAGGCCGTGCTGTTCTTGCGCGCGGCCGAAGGGCCGCTCCTGGGCCGACCAGCTTGCTCCTGCGCCTGCGGGTGGTCCTGCGGCGTTGAGCGCTGGGCGCTGCTCCAGGTCCCGAGCCGGATTTCCCGTACCGTCCGGTCGTGAAAATGGAGGTGCCCACACCTGGGTGCTTGTTACCAAATGCGGACAGACCCGGGGGAACGCCACTCATCCCGGCGTCATCTCACGGGGTGCAGCGAAACAGTCGATGCGGCCGCCTCGCCTTGCGGGAGCGGGCGGAGGTGCCGCGTTCCGACAGGCCATGGGGGAGCTCATCATGACCACGCATCGTGTCCGCCGTACCGCTCGTTCCACCGCCCTGGCCGCCGTCACCGCCGCGCTGGCGCTGGGTCTGACACCCTGTGGTGGTGCCGGCGATGGCTCGAAGACGGCGGGCGCAGACCATGCCGCTGGTACCGCGCGGAGCCGGTCCGCGGCCACCGGGGACGGCACGGGCGGTGCGGAGCAGGCCCACCGTGGTGACACGAAGGTGGGGGCGCGCTCGGCGGCCGTCTTGGGCGGGAGGGACGGGACCGCGAGCAAGAGCGCAACGGCCGGCGCCCAGCAGTGCCGCGGAGACGAGATGCTGGTCACCGCGGTGCACCGGTTCGCCGGCCAGCAGGGCGACCACCTGCTGGTCACCGCGTCGAACGAGGGCACCAAGCCGTGCTGGGTCACCTCGTACCCGGCCGTGAAGCTCGGCGGGGACGTCGATGGCCCTGCACTGCCGCACTCGAAGAAGGACAATCCGGGTGGCGCCAAGCACATCACGCTCCGCCCCGGAGACAAGGCATACAGCGCGGTGAACCTCTTCGACTACGGCTCGAAGAACCACACGGCGCACTCGTTCGCCATCGCGCTGCGCGGCGCGGACGGTATCGTCGGCCCCTTCTACTCGGTCGACGCCAAGGGCCAGAAGCCGCAGTTCAGCTGGAACGAGGCCGATGTGCTGAACTGGAACACCGACAAGCCGTACGACTTCTGACGGTTCGTCGGTCAGTGATGCGTCACCACCTTCCAGCGCGACCGCGGTCACAAAGTCGCAAGGCTCGCTCGACGTGCCGCGCCGCCTGAGGGTCGCACCGGCGGGCGCCCCACCCAGGGCCGCCCGCCGGCTGGTGATGTGGATGGCCGGAAGGAGCGATGCGGCAGTGACGTGATCGCCTCGGGGCCTGGGCGAGTGGTTCCGGGGAGCGGTGCGGGAACGCCTGCCCGAGCAGCCGACCCGATGCACGAGGGTGTGCGCCGGTGCGAAATACTCTCCCGATGAGTTCACGTACTTCCCCGATCGGCCAGTCGATCACGATACGGAGGGCCGTCGCGCGGGATGCCAAGCGGCTAACGCGGCTCGTGCGTGGCTCAGGCGCCTACGAGGGCAAGTACGCATCCGCGGTCGCGGGCTATCGGGTCGGTCCCGATTACATCGAGGCCCACCGCGTCTTCGTAGCCGTCGGCGCGGACGAGCAGGGAGGCAGCCGGGTCATCGGGTTCTACTCGCTCGTCCTCGATCCACCGGAGCTCGACCTGCTGTTCGTCGCCGACGAGGCACAAGGACGGGGTGTTGGACGACTGCTCGTCGCGCACATGCAGTCCGAAGCCCGTGCCGCCGGGCTCGACCGTGTCCTGGTCGTGTCGCATCGTCCCGCCGAGGACTTCTATCACCGCGTCGGTGCGGTGCGGATCGGGACCGCGCTCGCGAGCCCGCCCGCCGTACTGTGGGATCGCCCTGAATTCGAGTTTCGCATTACGTCGGAGTGACGCGAATGACGCGAGTGACGCGGTGCACCGGTTCACAGGGCGGCTGACGCGCCGGCGAGCCGAACCTGCCCGTCCAGCTTCCCGCCGTCGCCGGTACCGCACCTGCGCGGCGGCGGGGCGCGGATGGCCCGGTGGAATAGGCGACCGGGAATCAGCGCTGACCAGGTATGGGCGAAGTATCCCGGTACGATCATGGCGGGCCCAGCCCGTCCCCCTTCTCGACCGCCCGCGCACGCCTCGCGGCCGACCGCGCCGACACCCTGGCTCGGGCGGCCGCACTGAGCCGCGACTTCGACGGGATCGTCGCGGCGAACGCCCTGGTCGCAGTGGACGACGAGCACGACCCCGAAGGGGGCACCACCGCCTTCGAGCGTGCCCACGTCGCCGCCCTGATGACTCAGACGCGCGAGCACCTGGAAGAACTGGACCGGGCACTCGAACGACTCGAACAGGGACAGTACGGGCGGTGCGAAGGCTGCGGCGAGACGATTCCCCCCGAACGCCTGGAGATCCGTCCAGCAGCGACCACCTGTGTCCGCTGCGCCCGGCCCGACCCACGCCGCGCTTGACGACAGCCGGTCAGTCGCCGCGGTACGCACCGCCATATCCTGACGGACCTGGACAAGCCCGCGTCAGGTCCCGGTTGCGTGTGGGCTGATCAGGAGCAGGGCGACGTCGTCGCTGCGGGGTGCGGATCGTTGAGCGCGGGCGATCAGACTGTCGGCCAGGGCGTCCATGGACTGGTTTCGGGTGCGCGCGAGCTGGTCGGCGAGGGCGGCGATCGCATCCTCGATGTCCGTGCCCGGAGCCTCGACCAGTCCGTCGGTGTACAGAGCGAGCACGGCGCCCGGCGGCAGCGGTAGCTCCGTCGTGGGGTAGTCGGCGGCGGGGTCGATGCCGAGAAGGAGCCCGGGCTGCGGCTGAAGAACCTCGGTGTGGCCGTCCGGGTGGCGCAGGATCGGCGGGAGGTGCCCTGCGGTGGCCATACAGGCGCGCCGGCGGGCGAGGTCGAGGGCGACGCAGAGGCAGCTGGTGAACAGGCCGGCATCGAGGTCGGTGAGCAGGCGGTTCGCTCCGGCGAGGACCTCGCCGGGCGGTGCGCCGGCACCGGCGTGGACGGCGGTGCGGACCTGACCCATGAGAGTGGCGGCCTTCACGTTGTGTCCCTGAACGTCACCGATGGCGGCGACGGCCGCCGTCCTACTGAGGCGGATGAGGTCGTAGAAGTCGCCCCCGACCTCTATCCCGTAGCTGGCGGGAAGGTAGCGGGCGGCCACATCGAGGCCGGGAATGCAGGGCAGCGTGCGAGGCAGCAGGCCGGCCTGGAGGTCGTGCGCGAGCTGCTGCTTGGCGTCGTAGAGACGGGCGCGGTCCAGTGCCTGTGCGATCAGTCCGGCGGTCGCGGTGAGGACGGAGCGCTCCTCGGAGGGGAAGGTGCGCGGCCGATCGAAGGCGAGGACCAGCGAGCCGACCGGGCGGCCGGAGACGATCAGCGGCAGAAACGCCCAGGCGGCCATCTCGTCCTGCCGGACGGCGGGCGGGTAGGCCCGTGCGAGGTCGGCGAAGGTGCCGAAGAAGCTCGGGACACCTGTCGTCAGGACATGCACCGCGGGGGCCTCCAAGGTGAGCGGGACCGCGTCGAAACGGTCCATGAGTTCCGCGGAGCAGCCGTCGTATCCGATGATCCGCAACCTGCCTTCCTCAGCGGCCATCAGAGCCAGGGCCTGACCACCGAAGGCGGGCAGCACCTGGTCGGCAACCCTGGCGACGACGTCCTGCACGCCGACCGCTTCGGTGAGCGTGGCGGCCAGGTGCATCAGCTGGTACAGGGCAGTGGCCCGGCCGGGGTCGGTGGCGGGTGCGGGTGCAGCAGCTCCGGAGGAGGCACGGCATCCGACGCGGGGGTCGGCACGATGCGCGCGCTGATGCCGGACGTGTCCGGATACAGGTGGAACTGCAGCCACTGGTCCGGGGGGCGCCGGGCGGTGAACGACGTCGGTAGGTGACTGAGCACCGCCGCCCGGTAGCGGTCCTCGGCGACCGGGGTGTCCAGCCACGCGAGCGCCTCCCATGGACGGGCCCCCAGCAGGTCGGCGATGTCTGCGCCGAGGAGCTCGGCCGCGGCGGTGGTGAGGAAGGTGATCCGGCCGTCCGTGTCGAGCGCGCAGCAGCCGCTGGGTAGGCGCTCGGTGAAATCGGCCGCGGCCTGGGCTTCGGCCGGGCCGAGGGTGCGCTTGTGCGGGACAGGCAGGATGCGTGGCTCGGGCCCCGCCAGTACGCGGCCACTCGCGGCGGCCTGCTGGAGGATCGGGCGCATGCTGCGACAGGTGTCGCTGATCACCTCACGCTCATGCGGGCTCAGAGTGCAAGCGTGCGCGCTGGACCAGTGCAGCACCAGGCCGCCCCACGCCGTCGAATCGATGCCGATCGGAGCGGCGGCCATGGTGAAGGGATGCGGCAGGACAAGTGCCAGCCGCGGGTAGCGGCGCGCCAACTCCTCCTGGCTGCCGATCCATACCAGACCTCGCTGCCGCACCGCATCACTCACCGGGGTCGCGGCGGCCAGTGGGACTCGTGCCCAGGGTGCAGCGATTCGTCTGGAGATTCCGCTCAGCACCGCGAGCTGCAGCACCTGCCCGTCCGGGGACAACACGTATACACCGCCGGCGTAGGCACCGGTCTCCCGCGCGCACTGGTCAAGGACGGATTCCAGTGCGTCAGAGCCGGACCCCGGGGAGCGAGCGTCAGCGGCTGTGTCGCACACGCTTCACCTCCCCGTGAGGCGCCAACCGGCGATCCGCATGTCCGTCCGCCGTTGCTGGACGCCATTGTCCGGGCTGGGACCCGGGAACGCGTCGAGCGCCCCACGGGTTCTGATCGGCGGGTTCCGTCCCCGCGCAGCCGCTGTGTGGCGATGGCGCCGGACAGCGTCGGCACCGGCAGCGACGAGAAGACGGTCCCAGGAGCCCAGTACCGGACCGGCCGTACCTGACGTCACCCATATACGGACAATACGTCCACTGCCGTCAGGCGACAGTGTGCCAATCTGACGAAGCTGGGGATTGCTCGTGCAAATCGTACAGATATGACTCCGGATCTCAGCTTGTTCTTCAACCTCACGAGCACCGCTCCGGACGTGCCGAACGGTGCCGTGACCTCACTTGACCTTGCCCCAACGGGAAGGGCGACAGTGTCCTGCATCAGCCACATGAGCGGGCGGTGTGTGCTCGCTGACCAGGCAGGACGAAGAGGGGGAGTTCGCGTGACCGCGACCTGCGTCATTCTCGACATCGGCGGCGTGCTGGAGATCACGCCGAAAACGGGATGGGGGCAACGCTGGGAAGAGCGGCTGGAGCTGCCGCCGGGCACTGTGGACGAGCGGATGCGCGACGTGTGGGGGGCTGGAAGCGTCGGGAGCATCAGCGAACGAGACGTGCACGAACAGGTGGCAGGCCGCCTGGGTCTGGACGCGCCCCAGGTCGAATCCTTCATGGCTGATCTGTGGACGGAATACCTGGGGACGCCGAACGAGGAACTCATCGCCCATGTGCGAGGGCTGCGGGGAAGCTGCAGGCTGGGCATCCTGAGCAACAGCTTCGTCGGTGCCCGGGAGCGGGAGTCGGCGCTGTACCACTTCGACGAACTCGTCGAGCAGATCGTCTACTCGCACGAGATCGGCATCGGCAAGCCTGACCTGCGAGCTTATGAGGCCGCATGCGCCAGCTTGGACGTGCGTCCAGAGAACTGTCTCTTCATCGACGATGTCGCAGTCAACATTGAAGCTGCCCAAGCGGCGGGCATGCAGGGGCATCTGTTCGAGGACAACGCCCGGACCATCACGCGCATCGCAGCTCATGTGGACGCCGGGCCCCTGGTCCCAGGGCGTGTCCCGCTCGGATGACGTCGGCCCGGCCGGCACTCAGCGGTTGTCGGCCAGGCATGGAAGCGGTTGATCATCCCGCTTCTGCGCGTTCGCCCCGGGCTCGCGTGCCGGCCAGGCGGTAGGAGTCGGTGCCGGTCTCGATGATCGTGCCGTTGAACTGGCAGCCTCGGTGCCCAGGGCGATGAGCATGTGGGACTTGCCGGTGCCGGAGTCGCCGATCAGGCGCTGCCTGTTCACCACCGCACCGCGCATCATGCGCTCATCCCCGAAGCTGTAGTGTCCGCGGTGATGAATGGCTCAGCAGGAGACCCTCAGCCGCCGTGGGATGCCGTGGCCGGGCTGGTGCGGGCGGCGCGGGCTGGTGACGCGTTGGCGATGGACGAGGTGCTGACCGTGGTGACGCCGTATGTGACTCGGCTGTGCCGGCCGATCGCCCTGTCTGATTGCGAGGACGCCGTCCAGGAGGCCCTCACCGCGGTCTTCGTCGGGATGCGGAGACTGCGCGATCCACAGGCCTTCTACGGATGGGTACGCACCGTAACCGTACGCGAGGCAGTGCGGGTGGCGCGGCGAACCGCCGTAGAGCGGGCTGTCGATCCCGACCAAGTCGCCCGCTTGAGCGGCCTCGTCAGCGTCGGTGAGGGCGAACTGTCGGCCCAAGTACGCGACGTGCTTGCGCGGATGCCTGTGCACCATCGCGCCGTGCTCGTCCTGCGCGAGCTTGAGGAGCTTGATGAGCGAACCGCGGCCGAGATGCTGGATGTCGCGCCGGGCACGGTCAAGTCGAGGCTGCACCGGGCCCGTTCAGCCTTCCGGAAGGCATGGCAACTATGAGCGTTGACGCCGTGACCCGGCTGCGGCTGATGGCCGCGGGCCTGCACACCACCCTGTACGCGGAGGAGCGGCTGGAGCTGCCGTACGACAAGGTGTGGGCGGCCGCCTCGGATCTGGCAGGCGAGCTGCCACACTTCCTGCCCCTGTTGCGTGAGTTCCGCGTCCCGCCCGGCGACGCCGACCGCAAGCGCGCCCTCGCGGTGGGCCCGCTGGGCTGCCGCAGCGCCTTCGAGGTGCGGCTGGCTCCCGGCTGGTGTCTGATGCAGTCGCGATTCGTCGTAGGGGGCATGGCCGCCGCACCGGAGGGCGACGGCACGCGCTTCGCCATGCTCGGCGCGGCGCGTCCCGCCGCCCTGCGGCCGATTCAGTGGGCGTACGCCTTCGAGGTCCGCCGCAGGCGGGCCTTCATCCGGAAGGTCGCACTGCGGGCGGCCTTGCGCCCCTAGCCGTTCAACGCTCCGTCGCGAACAGCTCCCTCATCGCCTCTGCGACCACGCGCGGACGCTCCCGAGGCAGAAAGTGGCCGACGCCCGGCACGATCCGCACGGTGAGATCGTCCGCGTGGCTCTCGCCCCCGGCCAGCATGGACGGCGGTATCACGTTGTCCCGCTCACCTCCGAGCATCACGGTCGGGACCGTCAGCCGCTGCGCGCGCCTCGTGCCGCGCAGCAGCGCCGGGAGCTCCCGGACCACGTACTGCCAGAACATGGCCTGCCCGGCATGTGCGCCGGCCTGGGCCGCGGCGCCGAACTCCGCGAGCTCGTCGGCCTGCCAGACCGACCGGTCGGCGACCTGGTGACGCAGCAGGAAGCGGGCGAAGGCCGGCCAGCGGCGCAGCACGGCGCGGCCGATCACGGGATACTCGATGAAGGCAGGTGTACCACTGCCGCCACACGTTCGGCAGGATGGCCCGCTGCCGGGCCCAGGGGTGCGCCATGTTGAGCGCCAGGTAACCGCTGAACCGCTCCGGTGCCCGCAGGCACAGCCGGAAACCGACGTGGGCACCCCAGTCGTGCCCGACCAGATGCACGCGATCAAGCCCGAGTACGTCCAGCAGCGCGAGCATGTCGTCTGCCAAGCCGTCGATGTCGTAGCCGCGCCGGGTCTGCTGCGACCAACCGAAGCCCCGCAGGTCAGGGCAGATCAGTCGTTGTCCGGTGGTCGACTGCACGGCGACCCGGTGCCAGGCGAACCAGTGCTGTGGGAAGCCGTGCAGCAGCAGGACCGGCGCCCCGGCCCCGTACTCGGCGATGTGCAGCCGGAAGCCGCGCACCTCCAGCCAGCTGTGCTTCGCGCCCTCAGCGTTCGGGAGTGGTCTGTCGACGGCGGTCGTCACCGACGTTGTGCTCGATGTCATGGGAAACACCTCTCACCTTCGGCGGGTCTCCGGAGGGCCCGCTTCGGCATGCCAGGAGGCGGGACGGAGCGAAAACGTTCCCCGCCAAGTGGGCCGGTCGTCGCAAGCGATCACGGCCGGTGTCGTTCGCCGGTCTCCTAAGCGCAGCGGAGGCGCGTCTTCAGGCGTCACACCGAGGCGGGAGCCGAGAATCCGGTCCGAGAACTCCTCGTCCAGCCCGTAGCACGTCCGGACGGTGACCCCTCCCGGTCGGTGTCGGGTCCCAACGGTTATCCTTGCTCACCGGCCGGGGCCTGCCGCCGCAGTCAGGGTGTCGAGCCCAGTTCCGATGCCGCACATCACCAGGCGATCTTGGAATGGATGCCTTCGCTCCATTGCTGCATCCCTATGGGCTCACCCTCTTCCAGGGCGCTTCGGGTCATGACGACTGGTGCGACCCGACGAGGGAACCGCGGAGGAGTCCGTCCCGCTTCTGGCCCCCGGCCCGTCGTCTTTGAAAGGTTCTCCTGCACCATGCCCTTGGCTCTGCTGGCCCTGGCGGTCGTCGCGTTCGGCATCGGCACGACCGAGTTCGCCACCATGGGGCTGCTGCCTCAGATCGCCGACGGAATCGGTGTGTCCGTACCGCACGCCGGCAACGTCGTGTCGGCGTACGCGCTCGGTGTCGTCGTCGGCGCTCCGCTGCTGACGGGCATATGCGCGCGTGTCCCGCACAAGCGGTTGCTGCTGCTCCTGACCGGGCTGTTCGTGATCGGCAACACGGCGTCGGCCGTCGCCCCGGGCTTCAGCACGCTTTTCGCCGCCCGTTTCCTTGCGGGCATGCCGCACGGCGCGCTCTTCGGCGTCGGCGCCGTCGTCGCCTCGCGGCTGGTCGCTGCGGACAGGGCGGCGCGCGCCGTCTCGAAGATGTTCCTCGGGCTCACCATCGCCAATATCGTCGGGGTTCCGGCCGCCACGGCCCTCGGCCAGCATCTGGGCTGGCGCTCCGCCTACGGCGCGGTCGCCGTCATCGGCCTCATCGCGCTGGCCGCGCTGGCCGCCTTCGTCCCGCACCAGCCGCGCGGGGAGCAGTCCGGCATCCGGCACGAGCTGCAAGCCATGGGCAACAAGCAGGTCGTCATCGGTCTGGCCACGGCCGTCGTGGGTTTCGGCGGCTTCTTCGCCGTGTACAGCTACCTCGTCCCGATGCTCACGCACCTGACCGGAATCTCCGACTCGTCGACGACCTGGGTGCTCGCCCTGTACGGCGTCGGTATGACGCTGGGCACCCTGATCGCCGGACCGCTCACAGACCGCGCACTGCGCCCGACGATGTACTGGGGGCTCATCCTGCTGGCCGCGGCCCTGGTGACGTTCTACTTCGCGGTACACGGCACCGTTCCCGCCCTGGTGACGATCACCTTCATCGGCGCGATGGGCTCCCTCATCACCACACCTGTCCAGATGTTGCTCATGGCCAAGGCCAAGAACGCCCCGACGATGGCGGCGGCCTCCAACCACTCGGCCTTCAACCTGGCCAACGCGGGTGGTGCCTGGCTCGGCGGCCTGGTCATCTCGGCCGGCTGGGGCTGGGCCGCGCCCAACCTGGTCGGCGCGGCGCTCGCCGTGGCAGGTCTGGCCCTCGCCTTCACGGGCGGTGTCATGGACCGGGGTCGGCGGCCCTCCGAAGTGATCACGCAGGCATCGCCGGTGGCCGCACAGGAGACACCGGTCCCCACCGCGGACTGACCGGGCGAACGGGACTCGGCGGCGTCTCCCGGCGGGGCGTCGCGTCCGGCAGGCGGGCGGGGCTGCTCGGACCGGCCGCGCCCCCGAGGCGACCGCGGTGTGGCGCTCCGGCGTAGCGGCGGTGCAGCCGGTCGTGCTCGCGGGCGGCGGCCGTTGCCATCGCCGCCCCTCCCGGCCCGTGGCACACCGTCGGCCGTGCCGGCACGGCCGTCTATTGGGTTGCGGATGGGTCTCGTGGCGCGGCAGTGTGCGCGCAGCCCTGGTTTCGCGGCGCCTGTAGCTCGGGAGGCAGTCTCGTGGTGGTCGTTCCCGCTCATCGTGTCGCACTTCTTGGGGGCGGCTGGGACGAGGATGGACTGCTCGACGACTGGCTGCTGAACCACGCGAGGGGCCTCCGGCCCAAGGTGTGCTTCGTTCCAACGGCCAGTGGGTGCAGGCCGATGAAACTCACGGTGTGACGGAGGAAGGTCTGTCGTGCCGGCTGCTCAAGGGAGCCACGTGACATGGCTGCTGACGTCACCGTCTCGATCCAGGACAGGGCTCTGCGACATGTCGCCGCCGCGTCCAAGGGAAAGCCGCTCCCTGCGGACCTACGGGTGACGATGCACTTTCATCCCGACCGAGCCGCGGGGAGCCGTCCCATCCTGGTCCAGATGGCTCACGACGGCGTCTACCGGTCACAGTTCGTCACAGGAACGAGTAACGGCGGGCTGACCGCGCGTCCAGGCGGAGACCGCTGGCGCTGGGAGAGCCGTATCTTCGCCGGCGCGTACGACGACGCCGCGCCTGACCAGCGTCCTGTCTACGGCGCGTTGAACCACCGCCGTGATCCGCACGGTGGTGCTCCCCGATTCGGCTCCTCCTTCTTCAGACTCAAGCCTGAAGCCCTCACGCGCGCCACATTCTGCTATCCGGACAGTTCCGCCGAGCCGTCTGCCTTCGGTGTCGCCGATCGATGTGCGCTTGTCGCGCTTGCCGAGGCAGCGGACACGGATCCCCTGGACGGTCACATCGAGGCACACATCCACGGGCCTGTTCGATTTGACGGTGACGTGGAGGCACTCGTGCTGGACCCCAGCTATCGCGGCACAGCGGTCGAATACGCGGCAGAACGCCTGCGGTGCCCCGTCGAGTGGCATCCCGGGTTTCGGCTGAGCGTGGCCGAACTGCGTCGGCGTCCGCACTATCGAGGCCAAGCGTATGTGGACCTGGGAGCCGAGATCGCTGCCCGCGGCTGGCTCACTCCCAGGGTCATAGGAGAAGCCGCCCACACAGGCCGGTACGCTCTGCAGGATCTCAAGAAGGTCTGGCACTGCCTGGCCCGGTTCGGGAAGCTCAGCGGCTCCTGAATGCCGTGCACACCAACAGCCCGCACTCACCCTCTCACCTGTGGAAGTCATCCGGAGACAGCGCATCCTGTGGATCTTGCGCTTCTTCTCCTTGTCTTCCTGCCGGTGTTGGATCGCTGCGATCACCGGCCAGGGCCACTCCGATGCCGCGGCTGAGCCGTGCCGTGTAGTTGTGCGTGAAGCTGCACAGGCAGGCCACGACGGTGCCCAGGACGATCTCCAGTGCGACGACCACGGTGGCAATGACCAGCGTCTGCGACAGCGACGGCCCCTCGCCCGGGGCCACGATGTACAGAACCATCGACGCGGTGAACACAGCACCGAGGACGCACACCCCCAAGCCCCCCAGCACGAGGAAGCTCATCAGCGTGACCGACCAGGGATTGGTCTCGGATATGCGTATGCGAGCGGACCAGCGTGGTGGAGCGTGGGGGACGGCCTGATCAGGGGCCGGCGCCGGCTGCGGCGACTCGAGTTCGGGTGCCGTTGGTCCGGGCGCCGTCGGTTCCGTCACGATGCGAGAGGCGATCCTCGGCGTCCGCTTAAGACTCACGCTGAGGGTCCTGCCGCGCTTGGTTGGGCTCATGTCCACTCCCTGGCTGCTCCCCACCTGCGACGTTATGTGCTGGGGTGCGGCCTCGCACCCCAGACGATGACGGTGAGTGAAGGGAAGCACGTCGACCGGTGAAGGCGTGTGCCGGCGCTCGTGGCCGCCGGGCCCCGTGCGCAGGCCGCCGCAGTTCGCCGCCGACCGGTCGCACGTCCGTACGACACAACATCACCCGTTCGGCCTTTACCTGCTCCGTCGCCAGATGCGGCGCCACGCGTTCGGGCGCGGTGCACGTGGCCAGCCCGCCGCCATGTACGCCCGTGATCGCGAGCATCGCTGGGGAGGCGTGCCGTGATCGTGATGGTGATATCCCTGCTCGCCCTGGTGGCATGGCTTCTCGTGATGTTCGGACTGTCCGCTCTGGAAGACCGCCGCCTGTTCCCGCCCCCACCACCCCTGCCAGAACAGGCGAACCCGGGCAGGTCGAATCAGGTGCCAGGCCGCCTGTCTGCTCCCGTTTCCAGGTCAGCTCTGCCGGCTAGTTGCCACGCCGTCCAGGAGCGCGCCGAGCACCGCCCTCTTCGCACTTCTGTACCTCCAGCCACGCGGTGCGGTGACCGCCTGACGGCGTCGGCGGCAAGACGCCACCAGTCCGGAACGTCACAACTACCGGTGTGTGGAAAGGGACAGCGGTGCTGTCGCCCGGAACTCGTCTTGCGTCTCAGCCCGCCGAGCGGTTGACCGCGGCACCCTGGCGCAGGGCGCGGGGGATCTCGGCGACCTCCTCGACGGTTGCGATCAGTGCCGCGATGAGCGCCTGTGGCGCGTCGCTGTTGACCTCGATGGCGTAGGAGATGCCGGTCGACTTCCAACTGGAGGTGTCGAAGCCGCCCTCCGCCCGCACCCGGACACCCCGCAGTTCCACCCCGTCGGCCTCGGCCTCGCGGTAGAGGTCGTTGAGCACGCACGCCGCCACCGCCAGGTTGAGCACGTGGCCACCTGTGAACGCCGATCGCACCCCGACGCCGCCGGGCGTCCACCGGTGCGGGAGCCGGACGTCGTCGCCGTCTTCCTTCAGAAACGACCCCGCGCTCGCCACCACCGCGAACCGCTCATCCATGACCTGCCTCCTGTGGCCGTTTCCCAGTCGCAGCCCAACCCGGATCCGTCCACGCATCATGGCGCAGATCGAAGTAATGAGGTGGGGACTTCAAATTCCCGGTGTCGGCGCCCCGACGCCGGTACGGCTCCCGCTGGTCTCTTCTTCGTCCCCGCGCCGGCTACTGTGACGCGGACGGCTACAAGAGCCCCGAGCAGACGCACACCTTCCTGCGTGAGTACATCGCCACACAGCCCCGCCCCCGTGCCAGCACGTGCGCCTTCGGTCTTCCGCGTAACCACGCCCCGACGGCGACTGGTTCTCCGACGCTCTGAGCGAGGACGACTCGGAGGGGGGACGCGCATCGCCGACGCCCCACCGCGTCGACCGGCGACGCCACGCCGGCGGACCCGGCCACGCCTCACGCGGGGGAGAGCGCGGGGCCGGGGCCCGCCGCCCGCTGCTGCTTGGTCGAGGCCATGCTGGTGGGCGAGTAGCTCGCGGCGTTTGGGTCGCAGTTCCTCTGGGGCGTCACTCACGATCGCGCCCGGCTCGCACTGGCACAGTACGCGTACCGGCCGCGAAGGGTCCCCGATGCCGTCCAGGTACTGGCGGAAGGGGGCATCTGAAGTGCGGATGATCCCGTGGACGGAAGTGCCATCTCCTATTCTCCTGGTCTGTTCGCGGCCCTGTCGCCCTCACGTTCGCGGCCCTCGCCGCGCCCCTGCTGGAAGGCGTCAGAGATGGTTTCCGCGGCGCCGGAGAGGGCCCCCTTGGTCTTGTCCTGGGTCCCGGACGGCGTGAGCCGGCCCGTGAGCTCGGTCAGTCCGGCGGGCTTGTGGGGCCCCGCTTCGAGGTCCATGCGGTTGCACGCCTCGGCGAAGCGAAGGTAGGTGTCAACGCTGGCGACCACGACCCGTACGTCGATCTTGAGAATCTCGATACCGACGAGCGAGACTCGCACGAACGCATCGATCACCAGCCCACGATCGAGAACGAGTTCCAGAACGTCGTAGAGGCCGCTGGAGCCGCCCCCGCCGCCTTGTTGTGTGGTCACAGTCATCGCGACCAGCCCCTTGCCGTCTGTCTCTGGGGGGTCCGTCGGCGGAGACGGCGGGGTACCGGCGCGTCGGCCTCGCTGTCCCTCGCTGCGACGAAGCTTCCGGATGCGAGTAGCCCCCACCACCTCCGACCAAACAGCAGTGCGAGATAGACGGGTGCCGGCACGCCGAGCCCTTGGGCCGGTGCACGGCTAATCCTCTGACGTGCGCGGGCATCGGAGTGGCCAGATGCCGGTGAGACACAGGTCCTACTGGCCAGTACTCGCCTGGTTCGGCGGCCCGGGAGTGCCCGGGTGCCCGAAGCGCAGCAGCTCGGTGGACTGGCTCGGTCAGTACGGCCGGGTCGTCTGGTCCAGGCGGACGACGACCATGGCGATGTCGTCGTTGGCGCCGCTGGTGAGGTTGAGGCGGGCGAGGAGGGCGTCGGCGAGGTGTTCCGCGCTGAACTCGGTGAAGGTGGCGAGTGTGTCGGTCAGGCGGTTGAGGCCGGCGTCGATGTCCTCGCCGCGGCGTTCGATCAGGCCGTCGGTGTAGAGGATGAGGGTGTCGCCGGGCGTGTAGGTCGCGGTGGCCTGGGGGCGGGGTACGTGTTCGGGGCGGGCGCCCAGCGGGGGATCGGTGGCTCGGTCGAGCAGCTCGCAGGTGCCGTCCGGGTGCAGCAGCACGGGAGGCGGGTGGCCGGCGCTGCTGTAGATGAGCAGGTGGCTGTGGCAGTCCACGAGGACCTCGACCGCGGTGGCGGCCAGTGCTCCCTCGACCGAGCGCGCATACAGCCCCAGGACCTCCAAAGCCTGGGCAGGGCCGTAGACGGCGCGGGTGGCGGCACTCAACGCACTGCGGAGCCTTCCCATGACGGTGGCGGCCATCAGCCCGTGGCCGACCACGTCGCCGACCGTGACAGTGAAGCGGTCCATGGGCAGGTCGACCGCGTCGTACCAGTCGCCGCACACGTTCAGTGATCCGGTCGCGGGCAGGTAGCGCACGGCGATGTCCGGGTGCCGGGCCAGGTCCGGGGAGTGGAGCATGGCCTCTTGCAGGGCGACGGCGACGCGCCGTTCACGGGCGTGGGCCTGCCGCAGTTCCTCGTTCAGCCGCTGCAGCTGCCTTGCCCGGGAGTACAGTTCGGCTTCCATGGCCGCTTCCCGGCCGGGGCTGACCGACGGCAGGTCCGCCGTGCGGCGGGCGCGGACGACTTCGGTCATGTCCTCGGACCGGTGGATGATCCAGGCGACCTCTCCGTCCGGGCCCAGAACGGGCACGTTGATCGCGGTCCACCACCGCTCCTTGAACGCCTCGGGGTTGCCGGCGATCGGGATGTCGTACTTCTGCAGCGCCATGTGATCCGTCTGGCGGCAGGACAGGACACGGTGCAGTGAGTCCTTCAGCGTCGCTACCCCGTCGGCTTCCGGGTCGGCGGGGTTGCTCGGGAAGGTGTCGAAGAGGTACCGCCCGATCAGCTCGCCACGGGTCCGCCCGGTCACCGCGCAGAAGGCCGCATTGGCGTCGGCGATCACCAGGTCCGTGCCAAGCACCAGGCACGGGCTCGGAAGGGCGGCGAACACCCCGGGGTAGTCGATCTTCGGTGTCACACGCATTCCCTGCCAATGGCTCGCTCCTAAATCTACGAAGGGTGCGGCTCCAGCGCTCGCCGAGCTCGCTGGTGGGCAGCGGGTGGCAGCTTCGTACGCTCGTCGCATCCACTGGCACGACCACCCAGACCTCCCCGGGCGCCACCGACGCCGGGGTGGCCGCGGCCGTCGACGCCGCCCACGCGGCCACCGCCTGGGGACGAAGCACCTCCGCGGCCGCGCGTGCCGCGGACCAGCAGCGGGGGTGGCGTCGGCCCCGGGCCGGCGGAGGGCGGTCACCCACGCTCGGGCCGCCTCTCGACGCCCCCGCGGCGCCGGATCTGCTGAGGTCAAGCCGAGCGGCCCGGGGTTGACAGTCCTTGCTTGCCTCAAGGGTCATCTCTGTCCCCGGGGGTACCCGAATCACCACGATGGTCCGTAACTTCCCGGTAGCGGGAGGCAGCGATGAGCGGCCCGGATGGTCCGCAGGAAGCCGTTGTCAGGGCTCTTGACACCCTCGCCGTGGGTGCTTACCTGGCGGACGAGCAGCGCCTGATCGTCGGCGTCAACACGTGTGGCGAGCAACTCCTGGCCCGCCCCGCTGCCGATCTGGTCGGCCGGGACGCCCACGACCTGTTGCACCGCAGCAGCCGCGGGGAGCCGATGCCGAGGGCCCAGTGCCGCATACGGGAGAGCATCCTCGGCGGGGGCGCCCAGCAGGGGGAGGACGAGTGGCTCGAGCGCGGCGACGGCACGCTGTTGCCGGTGGGATGGCTCGCCACTTCCTGTGACATCGGTGTCCGCTCGTCGGCCACGCTCGTTCTCTTCCACCCCACCGCGCGCCGAGGACGGCCCGTCCAGCGGTCCCCGAACGGCGAACGGCTCTCCGAACTGGAACGGCTCGCTCTGCTCGCCGAGACGACCACCTTGCTCACGTCGACGCTGGACATCCACGAGGGGCTGCGCCGCCTGATCAGCCTCGTGGTGCCTCGTATCGCCGACTGGGCGGTCATCGACCTGATCGGCGATCGTGACGAAGTCCGGCGCTCGCGGTCGCTCAGGCCGGGGGTGACACGGTGGTGTTTCGGGAGGATCTCCAGGGGCCCATGCCGCCGGTGCTGCAGGAGTCCCTGATGCCCCTGTCCCGCGCCCTGCGCGGAGTCGCGTCCTCTTTCGCCGGTCCCGAGACCTATCAGGGCCCGCCCGACTCCGGGATTGCCGTGGAGCAGCGGCGCCTGTTCGAGGTGACCGGTATGCACTCGGCCATCGTGGTGCCCCTGCGCAGCCTGCATGGGGTGATGGGTGCTCTCACCCTGGGCCGTGCCGACCAGCCCGAACGGTTCACCGTGATGGACACCGCCCTGCTGGAGGACATCGCCCGACGTGCCGGCCTCGCTCTGGAGAACGCCCGCCTCTACCAGCGCCAGCGCAAGGTCGCCGAGACCATGCAGCGCCATCTGCTGCCGAAGCTCCCGCGTTCACCCGGCCGCAGCATGACCGTCCGCTACCTTCCCGCGCCGGACGCCTCCCATGTCGGCGGCGACTGGTACGACGCGTTCAGCCTGACGGACGGCGCCACCGCCCTCGCTGTGGGGGACGTCGTCGGCCACGACCTGGAGGCCGCGGCCGGCATGGCTCAGCTGCGCAACATGCTTCGGGCGTACGCCGTGTCCCAGCAGAAGCCGCCGAGCAAGATCGTGGAGTGGCTCGACCAGGCGACGCTGGGCATCGCCGAGGTCTCCATGGCCACGCTCGTCTTCGCCCGCATGAGTGAGCACGCCGGCCGGTGCGAGCTGTCCTGGACCAACGCCGGTCATCCCCCTCCTCTGCTGGTCACCCGCGAGGGCGTGGCCCGCTATCTGACCGACGGCCACGGGATTCTCCTGGGCGTCACGCCCGAGCAGGTCCGCCCCGACGCGACGGTGGAACTGCCGCCCGGGGCAACCCTGCTCCTCTGTACCGACGGTCTGATCGAGTCCCCGGCCCGTAGTCTGGACGAGGGCATGGAGCGGCTGCGTCGGTACGCCGCGGCGCTGGCCCGCAACCCGTTGGAATCCTTCACCGACGACTTGTTGGCACGTGCGCGCCCGCCGGACAATGACGACGACGTGGCCCTGTTGGCCGTGCGGTACATGCCGGGCTGGTTTTCTTGACGCAGCCGCTCCCGCGAGAGAGCTCCGGCACGCTTCACCTGGCCCGCGCGGGCGGTTGCAAGCTGCGGCGACCGCGATCTGGGCGCGATACGTCGCCAAGGTGCCAGTGCATCGTCGTGGAGCGAGTGGGTCTCGGGGCAGCGCGATCGACTGACGCCACGCCACGGCACGGCACGGCACTCCACGCATACGAACCTGAGTCCCTCCGTCAGGCGGCGGCCGACACCATGGCCGCCGCCTGCAGCGTGAGAGCCCGTTCCACGACTCCCGTCGGCCGTGCCAGGGCATCGCGAACGGTCGCCCGTTGCGCCCATTGCCCACGCCGGCTCCCTCACACACCGCACCTCATGTGTCGCGGGGAGTGAGGAAGGGCTGTCGAGGACAGGGGCGCGGCATCCTGGAAGCAGAGTTACGACGTCAGGAGAGGAGGCGTGATGCGAACCAGCGACGAGATCTATCACCGGGTCCGCTGGGACCCGCGGTTCGACCCGGCCCGGTTCGTGCTGGGGATCAGCGAGCGCGGGGGCGCCTTCCAACGCATCCCCCTGACGTCCTTCGTACCCGGCGGCGACATCCCGTGGCACCGGGTGGTCTTCATCGAGGCGGACGGCTGGGTGGTCTGGGATCGAGCCACGGGCGTGGACAGCATCGACTCCTCGGGCGCAGGCCGGGTGCGGGACCACAACGGCTGACCCCGCTCGGCTCGCTGCTCGACGGAACTTCTCGTGGAGGCGTGGCGATTGCGCACCAGCCTGCCGGTGACGGCCGCAGACACGATGGTGTCCCCGTGCTGGTGGCTCTGCCCCCACTCGCAGGTCTGGGACGGGCGCTTCGGAATGCGTTCAAAGTGCAACGGTTCGATTTCTGTACACGCCAGGGGCTGACACAGGGGTCCTGCTGCGCGATAACGTGCGCGCTCGGCCTGATCATCGTACTGTCCGGGGACTGTTATGCCTGATCCTTCCATGCCGCCGGACGACCGGTCGGCTTCGCCCGTGACGCCCCGTGTGGCGACCGAGTCCCCGGCCGGGTCCTTGAGGCGGCGTCTGATGCTGTCGTCCGTGCTGCCGCCGGGTGTGGTCGCCGTGACCGGTGCGGCGGCCACCGTGCTGCTCCGCGATGGCCACGCGGACCAGGCGTACCAGGGCGCGGTGTTCGGCGGCGTGGTGCTCATCGGCACCATGGCGGCCGCGATCGCGGGCATCCGGGCTTCGGCGGAGGCACGAGCAGTCACCAAGCACTGGGCGGAACTGTCCCGCGCAGCCGACCGAAACCGTGCCGAGCTGGCCGAGCTGACCCGTGCCGTAGCCGATGGCAGGGCCGAACTGGAGTCGCTGTGCCGTCGGTTGCGGGCCGGGGAGCGGCCTGTGAGCCGCCGGCCGGAACTCCCGCCGCAGACCGGCCCGGACGAAGTCTCCCGCCTCGGATTCGAGATCGCTGTGGCCCGGCACGAGGCGGAGGCGGCCCTGCTGGAGACGGCCGCCTCCGCGATCGGTGCGGAACACCACTCCCGGCTGGAGCAGTTCGAGGTGTTCGCCAACCTGGCGCGCCGTCTGGAGTCCCTGGTGCACCGCGAGATCGGCCTGCTGGACAACCTGGAGAACGAGGTCGAGGACCCCGACCTGCTCAAGGGGCTGTTCCGGGTGGACCACCTGGCCACCCGGATCCGCCGCTACGCCGAGAACCTGGCCGTGCTCGGCGGCGCGAACACCCACCGCCAGTGGACCCGCCCCGTCAGCCTGACGGACGTGCTGCGTTCCGCCGTCGCCGAGATCGACCAGTACGCCCGGGTCAAGCTGGTCCCCCCCGTCGAGGGATCGGTCAGCGGCCACGCCGTGGTCGACGTCGTCCATCTGCTGGCCGAACTGCTGGAGAACGCGACGGTCTTCTCACCGCCCCAGACCACCGTGCACGTACGGGTGGAGCCCGTCGCCGCGGGGGTGGCGATCGAGGTCGAGGACCGGGGCCTGGGCATGTCCCCGGCCGAGCGCGGCCAGATGAACACCGTTTTGAGCGCACCCGACAAGGTTGCGCTCGGCGAACTGCTGCAGGACGGCAGGATCGGCCTGTACGTGGTCTCCGTCCTGGCTCAGCGGCACGACATCGCCGTGCAGTTGCTGAGCAACGTCTACGGCGGCACGCAGGCCGTCATGGTACTGCCCGAGGCACTGCTCGGCCCGCAGCCGGCAGCCCCCGCGCCGGCGCCCCACACCGTCCCGGCCCCTGACGCGGAGCCACACGACCGGACGGAGACCGAGGCGGTGGACCTCCGCGCTACGGAGACGACCGTCGTCACGGATCCGAGCGTGTCCGATACCGCACCCGAGCCCGCCCCGGTCCACTCCGACGGCGAGGACGACCGCCCGCGGCTGCCTCAGCGCCGCCGTCAGGACCACGAAGCCGAAGTGCCGCAGCCGGTCCGCGGCGCCGGTGCTGCCGAGGACATAGCACACGACCCCGGCCTGATGGCCGCATTCCAGACCGGACTACGCAGGGCCGAGGAAGCGGAGACGCCCTGATGGCCGAGGCCGCCCTGAACGCCCAAGGCCTGTGCAGCAAAACGTTTCTTTTGCCGAAGAGGAGTACATGATCGTGGCGAGCGAAGACCTTTCCTGGCTGTTGACGGGCCTGGTGAACCGGGTGCCGCACACCCGAAGCGCGTTGTTGCTGTCCTCGGACGGGCTGGTGAAGGCAGCGGAGGGGCTCGACAAGGACGCCGCGGACCAGTTGGCCGCGCTCGCCAGTGGGCTGTACTCGTTGGCGCGAAGCGCGGGCCGGCACTTCGACGACGGCGGTGACGTGCGACAGATCGTGACGGAGCTCAGCACCTCGCTGCTCTTCGTCTCGTCCGCCGGGCACGGCGCGGTGCTGGCGGTGCTGGCCGGACGCGATGCGGACGCGGCGGTACTGGGCTACGAGATGGGGATGATGGTGAAGAGCGTGCGTCCGCACCTGGCCACACCGCCCCGGCACCCGGTGGGGTGACCGATGACGCCGGTCCTCCCAGACGGACCGCAGCTCGACGAAGCGGCCGGGCGGCTGGTCCGTCCCTACACCGTGAGCGACGGCCGGACCAGGGCCACGTCCCACTTCACGCTGGTGACCACGGTGCGGGCCACCGGCGCCCAGACGCAGGGCGCTTTCGGCCTGGAGCACGCGCAGGTGCTGGCGCTGTGCGAACAGCCGGTGAGCGTTGCCGAGGTCGCGGCCCGGATGCAGGTGCCCGCCGCCGTGGTCAAGGTAGTGCTGTCCGATCTGGCCGAGGGAGGCGCGGTGGTCGCAGGTGATACGCGCCCGGCGCCCACGGGCGACTCCGCACGACCTGATCGAGACCTCCTGGAAGCGGTACGCGATGGCCTTCTCAAACGACTGTGATCCGCTGCCCGCCAAAGCCCTGCCGGTGGGCGTCAAGGTGCTGATCGCCGGCGGGTTCGGCGTGGGCAAGACCACCTTCGTCAACTCGCTCAGTGAGATCGAGCCGCTGAGCACCGAGGAGATGCTGACCGCCGTCAGCGCGGCCACGGACCGGCTGGACGGGGTGGAGAACAAGGCCACCACCACGGTGGCCCTGGACTTCGGCCGGATCACGCTCAGTGCGTCCCACGTCCTGTACCTGTTCGGCACTCCCGGGCAGGAGCGCTTCTGGTTCATGTGGGACGAACTCTCCGAGGGAGCGCTCGGGGCGGTGGTTCTCGCCGACACCCGCAGGCTGGAGCACTCCTTCGCGGCGGTGGACTTCTTCGAGCGCCGCGGCATCCCCTTCGTCGTCGCCGTCAACGAGTTCGACGGGGCCCACCGCTACGGCGGGGAGGAGGTGCGCACCGCGCTCGACCTCAGGCAGGAGGTGCCGGTGGTGCTGTGCGACGCCCGCGTCCAGAACTCGGGCATACGCGTACTGCTCGATCTGGTTCAGCATCTGATCACGACAAGGAGTTCCCATGGCAGCGACACCGACCAACCCACCGTCCGGGCCTGAGTCCGGGATCGCCCTGCGCCATCTGCTCCTCCCCCCGGAGGATCCACAGGTGCGTGCCCGATCCGAGCGGCTGCGCGAGCTGGGCATCGACGCTCGTCCGGATGCCGAACTCGACGCCTTCGCACGGGAGCTGGCACACCGCACCGGCGGCTGCTACGCCGGGGTCAACTTCTTCCTCGACGCCGACCACCAGTACTTCGCAGGGTTGTACAGCGCGGCGCAGGACACCACGGCTCACGTGGGGCCGCCGCTGCTGGAGGAGCCGGTGCCCGGCCGCGTCATGCCCCGCGACATCGACATGGGTATCTGCCCGCACGTGGTCAAGCGCCGCCGGGCGCTGGTGCTGGAGGACATCCGGGACTTCCCGCGGTTCGCCGGCAACCCGGTGGTCGACGCGATCGGCGTCCACTCCTATCTGGGCGCACCGCTGATAGACAGCACCGGCGTGGTGCTGGGCACGATCTGCGTGGTCGACCAGGATCCACAGCCGTGGGGGCGCGAAGGGCTGGAAACCATCAAAGCCATGGCTGCCGAACTGGTCGAGCGGCTGGAGGAGTCGGCGAACCGCCACAGCTGACCGGCACAGCCGGACGCGCACGCGGCCGCCCCGGAGCGGCGGTCCGGCTGGACGGCAAGATAGAGCTGATCGTTTCGGCCGAGGGCGCCCGCGGGTCCACCGAGTCGCGGGCCGACCTGCTGCGCGACTGCCGCCGACGAGGCATCCGCGACCCTCAATTGGCCATCGGCGTCGGTGCCATGGGCCTTCGCGCGGCGCTCCCCGACGGGCTCCGAGCAGCCAGACTGCACAGGTGCCGGCTTCACAAATCCCGCAACGTCGCAAACTGCCTGCCCAAGTCGGCCAACCCGGCGTGACAAAGGAGATGCACGAGGTCTCCGGCGACTGCTTCTCGCCCGCCGGAAGGTGGTTGCGGCCCGCCCGCACCCCTCGCACGCCAGATCGGGACCGGCTCGGCCGTCCCCACCCGTCCCGGGCGGCCGATGAGGGCCGCCCGGGACGTCGGGCTCAGGCGAGGTCGAACCGGTCGAGATTCATCACCTTGTTCCACGCCGCCACGAAGTCACGTACGAACTTCTCTCGCCCATCCTGGGACGCGTAGACCTCCGAGATGGCTCGGAGCTGGGCGTGCGCACCGAAGATCAGGTCGACGGCGGTGGCGGTCCACTTGACCTCGCCGGTGGCGCGATCCCGGCCTTCGAACACGTTCTCGTCCTCAGTGGACGCCTTCCACTCCGTGCCCATGTCGAGCAGGTTGACGAAGAAGTCGTTGGTCAGGATTCCGGGTCGGTGGGTGAGGACACCCTGGGGTGATCCCTTGAAGCCGGTGTCCAGGGCCCGCATGCCGCCGATCAGCGCCGTCATCTCGGGAGCGGTCAGCGTCAGCAGGTTGGCGCGGTCCAGCATGAGCGTCTCCGGCGACAGCTTCTCGCCCGACGGCAGGTAGTTGCGGAAGGCATCCGCCTTGGGCTCCAGCACGGCGAACGACGCCGCGTCGGTCTGCTCCTGCGAGGCGTCCGTGCGCCCCGGTGCGAACGGAACCGTTACGTCGCACCCGGCGTCCCTCGCGGCCTGCTCGACGGCCGCGCACCCGCCGAGGACGATCAGGTCGGCGAGGGAGACCCGCGTTCCACCCATGTCGGAGTGGTTGAAGTCCTGCTGCATCCGCTCGAGCGTGCGCAGTACCTCGGTCACCTCCGGGAGGTCGTTGAGCTCCCAGTCCTTCTGCGGCGCGAGCCGGATCCGTGCTCCGTTCGCCCCGCCGCGCTTGTCGGTGCCGCGGAAGCTCGCCGCCGACGCCCAGGCGGTGGTGACCAGCTGGGAGACGGAAAGGCCCGAGGACAGGATCCTGCTCTTCAAGGCGGCGATGTCCGCGTCCCCGACCAGTTCGTGCTCGACGTCGGGGACGGGGTCCTGCCACAGTTGCGGCTCGGGGATCCACGGGCCGAGGTAACGCGAGAGGGGTCCCATGTCGCGGTGCAGGAGTTTGTACCACGCCTTGGCGAACGCCACCGCGAGTTCGTCCGGGTTCTCGTGGAACCTCTTCGTGATCGGGCCGTAGACCGGGTCCACCTTCAGCGCGATGTCCGTCGTCAGCATCATGGGGGCGTGCCGCTTCGACGGATCATGGGCGTCGCGAACGGTGTTCCTCGCCGCGGGATCCGAGGGGGTCCACTGGTGGGCGCCGGCGGGGCTGCTCGTCAGCTCCCACTCGTACCCGTAGAGATTGTCCAGGTACCCGTTGTCCCACTTGGTCGGCTCGGTGGTCCATGCCCCCTCCAGACCACTGGTGAGCGCGTGGGGGCCCGTGCCGCTGCCGTAGGTGTTCCGCCAGCCGAGACCCTGCTGCTCGATGGGGGCCGCCTCGGGTTCCGGTCCGAGATAGCTCGGGTCGACCGCGCCATGACACTTGCCGAAAGTGTGGCCGCCGACGATGAGTGCGACTGTTTCCTCGTCATTCATCGCCATGCGCCCGAACGTCTCTCGAACGTCCCCGGCGGCAGCGATCGGGTCCGGGTTTCCGTTGGGCCCCTCCGGATTGACGTAGATCAGGCCCATCTGGACGGCGGCGAAGGGGCCCGTGAGTTCCCTGTCGCCGCTGTAGCGCTCATCTCCGAGCCACGTGTCCTCGGGCCCCCAGAAGATTTCCTCGGGCTCCCAGATGTCCTGTCGTCCGAAACCGAACCCGAACGTCTTGAACCCCATGGATTCCATGGCACAGTTTCCGGTGAAGACCAGGAGATCGGCCCATGAGATTTTCGGGCCGTACTTCTGTTTGACCGGCCAGAGCAGACGGCGCGCCTTGTCCAGGCTCGCGTTGTCCGGCCAGCTGTTGAGGGGGGCGAAGCGCTGTGCGCCGCTGCCGCCACCACCGCGGCCGTCCTCAATGCGGTACGTTCCTGCGGCATGCCAGCTCATTCGAATGAAGAGCGGCCCATAGTGACCGTAGTCGGCAGGCCACCAGTCCTGGGATGTCGTCATCACCTCGAAGACGTCACGCTTCAGAGCCTCGACGTCAAGGGCCGCGAACGCTTTCGCGTAGTCGAAGTCCTCGTCCATCGGATTGGATCGGGCCGAGTGCTGGTGAAGGACCTGAAGGTCCAGCTGATTCGGCCACCAGTCCCGGTTCGTCCTGGGCCGCTGCGTCGGCGTGGGCGTCGGTGAGGGGATTGCTGGATTCTCGCTTTCACTACCGGACATGCCCGTTCTTCTTCCTGTATGGGTGTTCCTTCTGCGGACTGCCGCGCTCGACGTCGTCGGCTGCGCTGGTGTCGAGCACGACGACCCGCGCAATCAGCGCGCCATGGTGCCCGTCGGCCGGAAATGTGTCGTACCGCGTCCGTATCGTTGCGCACCGCAGAGCACACCTTTGTTAAACACGCTGAGCACTCCGCATGACAGACGTAGGAGAAGGGGCGGCCTTTCATCTCCCGTACCGGTATCCGACGCGATACGTCAGCCCCCGGCCTTGCAGGGGTTGCCTGGCTGATGGCAGCCGTGAGGCGTCGCACGCCTCTCGGCCCGAGTGAGCGGTCGCCGTCAGCAGACCGAAGCGCACGGGCCGAGGTGACGCGAAGACGACTCCTCCCGACCGGTAGTCACAGCCTCCCTCAGCCACCGCGGTGGCGCACGGCGAGTCAGCAAGGGGAAACTCGGTCGGTGTTTCCTGAGAGCCCGGTCATTCGGAGGAAAGTGTGTGCCGCCTGTCGGCTTCAGGCAGCGCCTCGCTCCGTCCGCACGCCTGAGTGGCCGGGCAAGGCTGTTGACGGTGGCTAGTAGGGGGGCGCGTCATCGCCGAGCGCCGGTGAGCCACTCGTCGAAGGTGGTCGGCGCGATGCGGGCACCCTCGCCGGGCATGAGGACGTTGCCCGCCATCTCCGGCCCCAGTATCGATGACCACGTCGGGACCAGCTTGACCGTATGTCTGCGGGCATCGTTGGTGCGGCGGGCCATGTCCACCAGGTCCTGTGGCTCCGGGCCGGCGACATCGCGGTAACGCCCCTGTGGTGTGCCCGTGGCGATCTCGGCGAGGATGCCGGCCACGTCCGCGGGCGCGATCGGCTGGATGAGCAGCGGTGGGATCGGGGCGATGCCGTCCTGTTCGGTCCAGCCGGTCACCGTCGCGGCGAAGTCCTGGAACTGAGTGAAGGGAACGATCGTCCACGGCACGGGGCTCTGGGTCACGAGGCGCTCCTGCTCACGCTTGCCGGCGTAGTGTGCGTTGCCTTCGACACGGTCGATGCCGACTATCGAGAGCAGTACGTGGTGACGGACACCGGCTCGTTCCTCGGCGTCGAGCAGGTTGCGGGTGGCGGTGCCGAAGTACGCGACCGCATCGTCCCGGTCGGCCGCCTCGTGGCTCGTGGCGTCCACGACGACGTCGACGCCCGTCAGGGCGGCGTCGAGGTTGTCTCCAGTGATCAGGTCCACGCCCAGTGAGCGGCTGATGCGCACTACTTCATGTGCGGCCTGCTCCAGGGCGGCGGCGGTGCGGGCTCCGATGTTCCCGGTCGCTCCGGCGACGGCGATGCGCATGGTCGTTCCTCCTCTGTCGTTCGTGACGTCACTCAGCTTTCCCCGTTGTCGGCATCCGTGGGGTGGGCGCGCACAGGGGCAGGCCTCCGCGTGTTTGCCGCCCTCGCAATAGGAGTATATGCTCCTATTGGCGGCCCGCGCCGAGCCTTTTCCCCAGCCCGTTCCCCAGTCAGAAAGTTGTGCCATGACCATCTCCACTGGATCGGCCGCCGAGCGTGAGCGAACGCGAGACGCGGCGGTGGAGCAGACCCTGAGGACGCGGCAGAACGCTCGCCGGCCGCCCGTGAAGGCGTGGCTCCAGCCGGCCCTGATCTCCCTGATCGTCGTGGCCGCCTTCATCGCGTGCTACGTCGGTCTCCAGCGCGACCCGCAGCCCCACCAGGTGCCCATCGCCGTCACCGGGTCCAGCCTTCCGGGTGAGATACAGCAAGCCTTGGGGGACGCCGTCAAGGTTCACCCCAGCGCGGACGCCGCGACGGCGCGCCTCGCACTGGAGCGGCACGACGTCGTGGCCGCGCTCGGTACCGCATCACCCGGCCACCTGAGACTGGAGATCGCCGGAGCCGCCGGCGCGTCCACCACGTCGGCCGTGAGCACACTGGTCGACGCCTACGCCCGCGGTGCCGGCGCGCACGTGACCACCGCGGACGTCGTGCCGCTGGCGGCGCACGACGCTCGGGGCCTGGCCGGGTTCTATCTTGCCTTCGGCGTGAGCTTGGCCGGCTTCGTTCTGGGCTCCAACGTCCTGGGGCTGGCCGGCGTCATGCGTCTGCGCCACCGGTTCTTCCTGCTCATCGGAACCTCCACCGCCATCGGCGCCGTCGGGGCGCTCGTCGTCGGCCCCGTCCTGGGTGCCGTTCCGGCCCCGCTGGTACCGCTGATCCTCGTCCTGGCCCTGCTGGCCGTCGCCACCGCGTTCACCACCAAGCTCCTGGGTGTTCTGCTCGGCCCGATCGGGCTCCCGGTCACCACGTTGCTGCTGCTGACCGTCGGCAACGCCACGAGCGGCGCGGTCATCGGAGCCGACCTGCTGCCCGCCGGGGCCCGTGCGGTCTCCGCACTGCTGCCGCCCGGAGCAGCTGTGAGGGGCATCGCCGATCTCAGCTACTACAACGGCGCACACCTGGGTGGCCCCGTGATCACCCTGACCGTGTGGGCCGTCGTCGTCGGGCTCCTGCTGAGCCTGCGTCCCCGCCTGATACGACGTCGAGCAGCCGTCGCCTGACCGACGCCTAGTACCCCGCAGCCGTGATTGACGGGGCTCGGTGCCCGGCAACCGCAGGGCGACGGGCCCGCCGACGACTGCTCCAGGCCGCTGCGCACGAGCCCGTCATAGCAGCTCAGAGCCACCACGAGTCCGTTTCCGACCTGTCGCCGACAGCGCGGATGCCATCGAGTGCGGCGCGACCGCCGTGATGAGGAGACGCCGTAATGGAACACGAACGCACATCCGCCGACGCGGCACAGCGGCAGCGCAGTCTGCGGTTCTCGAAGCTGCCGGAGCCCATCCGGCTCGAGGACACGGTGGAAGAGCGGCCGGCCGTCGCGCACGATTCGATGAGCGGAGCCTGCAACCCGGATTGGTGGCTCATACGCATGGGCGGCCTGTGAGTTGCTGACCGAGCCGGCCCGAGCGGTCCCGTCCATCGACACCACTGCGACCGGGTACCGCTCCAGCCGGGGTCCTCATGAAAGCGCGGCGCTGAGCCGTCCCGCGTACGCTGCTCGATTCCGAGAGAGGCCATTGTGAAGTCACGGAAGATTTTTCTCCGGCTGACGTCCCTCGCAGCCGCCGGAGCGGTCGCGGTCGGGTGCTTCCTTCACGTCTTCTAGCCGAACCCCGCCAGGACTCGTCGCCGGAGCGCTTGATGCCGAAGGCGGCCTGGCGGGTCGTTGATGCGGAAGGCGGCCTGGCGGCTCGCGCCCCTGGTGCGCCGGTTTCGTCAGCCCTGGTGATTCACCTGGGTCGGGCTTGGAGAAGGCCGCCGGGCGAAGCCGAGCACCTGTCTCCTGAGCCGTCTACTCGGCCCAGGGATGGAACCCGGTGTCAAGGACGTCTTCCAGCGCGGCACGGAGCTGGGCTGCCTTGTCGCCGCCGAAGCTCTCCTCGAATTCGGACTGCACGTTACGCCAGTGGGGGAGGGCGGCTGTCATCCGGGCGAGGCCGCTGGGGGTGAGGGTGACCACACGAGCGCGGCGGTCTGTCGGCGACGGTTCGACGGTGACCAGACCCTGGCGAGCCAGTGGTTTGAGGTTGCTGGCCAAGGTGGTGCGGTCCATGGCGATCATCTCGGCGAGGCTGCTGATGGTGATCTGTTCGTGGGTGCTCAGCTTCTGGAGGATGCTGAACTGCGTGGCGCGCAGGCCCGTCGGGGCGAGTGCCTTGTCGTAGGTCGCGCTGAGGTACCGGGCTGCCTTGCGCAACGCCAGGTTGTTGCAGGAGCTAGCGGTGCCCCTCTCGGTGCCGGCCATGCTCTCCTCCAGATACGGGAACAAAGTACGAGTATATGCACCCAACGTCTGGAGGTCCCACGGCATCGGCACCCAGCAGGGCGTGCGGCAGCGCTGCGGTGGCGCCGAGGGCTGCGGTCGGCCATGCCCGGTACAGCAGCGCCTCGACTACCAGGGCGCCAGCGAGTCATCGGCGCGGGACAGTGCCTGTCCGGTTGGCCGCGACGACCGTTTCGCCGGGGCGTAGGCTCAAAAGACGCCGACGCCGTCGGGGGTGCGGCAGCCGGGCCGTCAGAGGGCGAGCCGTCGCATCGCGCGGAGTCGCAGCCTCCGGAGTCATGGCCCCGAAGTCCGAATCACGGCACTGGGAGCCTCCGCTCGTAAGTGCCGCCCGGACCCCCGTGCGGTCCGCCCCCCTTCCCGAGAGGGAGGAGCACCCTTGCGGCGCGCCAATTAGGAGCATATGCTCCTAAACCTGGATCGGGTGTCACCAAGAACCCTCTCCGCACCTCCCGCGACACCCAGGGAAGCGCCGCCGCGACGGCCGCGCCCCCGGATCCGGCCGCGGATGTGATTGCGATCTTGCCTCGTCACGAAGAAGGGAGACATACCTATGGCTGCCAGTCACCTCGCCCTCATCACAGGCGCGGGCGGCGTGGGTCGTGCTGTCGTCGAGAAGCTGCGTGCACAGGACGTACCGGTGCGGGTCATGGTCCGTCGGGAGGACGACCGTGCCGCACAATTGCGGGAACTCGGGGCCGAGGTCGTCCTGGGCGACCTCACGCGACCCGAGACCGTCGCGGTCGCTTTGGAGGGCGCTCGGAGCATGTACTTCGCCATGCCCGTCTCGCCGGACCACCTGCTTGCGGCAACCGCCGTGGCGAGCGTTGCGCGCGAGTACGGCAAGCTGGACGCACTTGTGGACATGTCGCAGATGACCGTGTCGCAGATGACCGCCACCAGCACAGCGGAGTCCCGTCAGCAGCGGCTGCACTGGCTGGCGGAGCAGGTGTTCAACTGGTCGGGTCTGCCGGTGGTCCACATCCGGCCCACGTCGTTCCTGGACAATCCGCTGTTCACCACGCTTCCGGCGCAGACGATCCGCAAAAGGGGCACGATCGAGCTGCCGTTCGGAACCGGTCGCACCTCACCGATCGCCGTTGACGACGTCGCCAGAGTGATCACCACCGTGTTGCGCGACCCCGCCTCGCACGCGGGTCACGTCTACGAGCTGACCGGCCCGCGCACGGTCGACATGACCGAGATGGCCGAGGCCTTCGCCAAGGCGCTGGGCCGGCCGGTCGAGTACGTGGACGTCCCCCTGGAACAGTGGCGCAACGAGGTGCTTTCCACGATCGGCCTGCCGTCCCACATCGAGCAGCACATCGTCACCATGTGCCGCCTGCATCAGCAGAACCGGTACGACCGGGCTTCGGACGACGTCGAGCGACTGACAGGGGCCCCCGCCGAGACGATCGAGGAATTCGTCGCGGCACGCAAGGACTTCTACCTTGCCTGACTTTGCCCCGGACGCTCGCCGCACGTGGGGCGGCAAGCGCCAGAAGGCCACGAGCCTGCCCCCGGACACGGGTTGCCGCGCCACTCGCAGCCGCTCAGCGAGCGAAGAGCTGGCCGGACCGCCCCCAAGTCCCGTACACGCCCCCGTCCATGTCCCGTGCAGGGGGCACAGGGGACGGGGCACGGATTATGGAAGTGATCAAGGAAATGCACCTGAAACTAGAGCTTTTCGTCCTGCCGGTCTCGGACGTCGACCGCTCCAGGGCCTTCTATGAGAAGGCCGGATTCCGGCTCGACCTCGCCAAGGACATCACCGACGACTACCGCGTGGTCCACCTCACGCCGCCTGGGTCCGAGTCCATCGATCATCTTCGGAAAGGGCCTCACAACGGCTGCGCCCGGTTCGGTTCAAGGTCTGTACCTCGTCGTCGAAGACATAGAAGACGCCCGCGCGGACCTGGTCGGCCGTGGAATCGAGGTGAGCGAGGTGTTCCACGACGACAAGGGCATCTTCTTCCACGGCCACGATGCCGGAGAAGTCATCCACAACGGTCAGGGCCAGGCGCGAGTCACTGGACCGCACCCCGAGCGTGCCAGCTACGGCTCCTACGCCACTTTCAGCGACCCGGACGGCAACGGCTGGGTGCTCCAGGAGATCGCGCAGAGGTTTCCCGGCCGCTGACCGCCCTGTTTCGGCATACAGGCCGAGGGCGCGGCCCTCTGGCCGGCCGACGTTTCGATCCGGCCGACGCAATCGACGAGCGGGACGAGCCAGGTCACGATCAGCCTCGCTGCTTGGACCTCTCCCACATCGGCCTGCGCAAGCGCCTGATGGACTCGCGCGGCCACTACAGCCGCCCTGACACAACACACTCATGAGCACTCCAAGAGGCACACCATGCGCAAGATGCACCTAAGCCCACTCGTCTCGGTCGCCGCGGCCGCCGTGGCCCTCATCGGTACTCAACTGGCATCAGCCAGTACCGGCAGCGCACAGGACGCACACCAGCACACGGAAATCATCCAGTTGGTCGCCAAGCAGACGCAGTTCCAGACGGTCGACAGTGGCCGGAAGGGAAACAGCCTCGGCGATCAGATGGTCATCGCCGAAGACCTGTACCAGAACGGAAAAAAGGTCGGCGACCACGCCGTGGTGTGCACGTACGTGCACGTCGGTCCGGACGCACTCCAGTGTCTGGGCACCTTCGCTCTGCCTCAGGGGCAGATCACCGGACAGGCACTGCTCCACCTGCCCTCCCGCTCCGCCGTCGACGTCGCCGTCACCGGCGGATCAGGCACCTACAACGGTGCCGAAGGCTACGTCCACACCGTTCCCGCCGGAACCACGGAAAGACACCTCACCTTCCACATCACCCGCTGACCACGCGGCCTACTGCGAAGACATCGAAGGACGCACGACATGACGAGCACGGAACGCAGCGACACCGATCGCCAGGGCCTGAGCTACTACCCATGGTGGCTGGACAACCTCGCCGACGACGCCACCCTGGAGGGCGCCGCGATGAACGGCACGGCGCGCGGAGCGGAAGCGGTCCGGACCATCGTGGCAAAGGCCCGCGAACTGTACGAGTTCCAAGACTTCAGCTACGCCGACGTCTTCGGTGACAACGGCTTCCTGGAAATATACGACTCCTCGATCCAAGGCGAGCCACTGAAAGTCGTCGTCACCGTCACTCGCAACGCCGCGGGGCAGGCCCAGGATCTCGCAGTGCTCCACCGGCCCCGCAACTCGCTGCTGCTCTTCTCCCGGCTGATGCACGAGAAGTGTGCCGGCACCCCACTCGCCGCGCACTTCCTCTCCGACGACTCCAAAGCGTAATCACACGTTCGGCCCCGATGCCGTCGGTCCCGCAGCCACCTGCTCCTGCCGCCGTCCCGCGCCCCCAGGGCCTCGACGGCGACGATGGACCACCTCACCGACGCCATCGATCACACAGCCGGGAGCGAGGTCTCGCCCTCAGGCCAGGCAGGTGAGGGGGCGTCCGCCGTTGTAGGCGACCATGTCGCCGAGGGCGGCCGCGGCATCGATGGTCCGGCCGAGCGGGCCGTCCTCCAGCTCCGCGTATGCCCGGTGCAGGTTGCCGACGATGCGCTCGGCGTCGAGCAGCCCGGCGTACTCGCCCAGGTCGGTCTCGCGGGCGGTCTCCAGGGGCGTCAGCCCGGCGTCGCGGCCCGCCCGGGCGGTGCGCTGCACGAACCGCAGGTAGCCGAGCACCTCGTCGACCAGCTCGGGACCGGCGACCCCGCCGTGGCCGGGGACGATGGTCGTCGCGCCCAACGGCTTGACCACCTCTTCCAGCACCTTCACGGCACCGGCCACGGAGCCCTGCAACAGGAAGGGCGTGCCGCCGTTGAACAGCAGGTCGCCGCTGAACAGGACCCCCCGTTCGGGCAGCCAGACGATGGAGTCGTTGGTGGTGTGGGCGGGCGTGCCGACGTGGCGCACCTCGGCGCGCAGGTCGTCGGACCACACCGTGACGCCCTCCGTGTAGGTGAGGAAGGGCGGTTCGATCGTGACGTCACCCCACTTGACGTCGGTCCAGAACGCGGCCGCCGCGCCCGGCTCGCCCCACTGCAGAACGCTCGTCCGGGTCGCCTCGTGGCCGACGATGGTGGCGCCGTCGAACAGGTGGTTGCCGAAGGTGTGGTCGCCGTGGTGGTGAGTGTTGATCAGGGTCCGTACCGGCTGGGACGTGATGGTGCCGATCGCGTCCAGGTAGGCCCGCGTGCGCCGCACGGTCGAGCAGGCGTCCACGCTGATCACGCCGCGCCGCCCCACGAGGAATGCGGTGTTGTTGATCCACCAGCTGCCGTCGGGCTGTATGTACGCGAAGACGTTCTCGCTGACCTCCTCGACCCGGGGCGGGGGGAGGAGGTCTACGTCGTTGTGGACACTGCTCACTGCGAACTCCTGTCGTGAGGAAGGGAGTCTGCCGGAGCGGTCACGGAACTCCCACACCCGGCCGGGCTCGTCGAACTCCGCGGGGATCATCGCACCGAGGATCCACCGGCCGGTACCCCGATGTGAGGCGCCCGGCGGCCGGCGCCTCAGGGGCGCCGGGTGAAGTGGGTGACCGGGCGCTCCAGCCGTTCGCCGTCCACGGTGATGTCGACCGCCTCGTTGTAGAACGCGAGCAGCCCCCTGACCGCGCCCACCGCGGGCAGCGGATCGGCGTAGCTCCACAGTACGTCGGCCGGGACGTCGTCCCCGCCGCACCAGGACCAGTACGCGGCGGTGCCCTTGTAGGGGCAGCCTGTGCTGTGGTCGGTGGGCTCGAACAGGTCCAGGCGGACGTCCTCGCGGGGAAGGTAGTAGCGGGTGGGCAGGCCCGTCTCGAAGAGCAGGACCGGGCGGCGAGTGTCGGCGACCGGTGTGCCGCCGATCTCGACCCGGACGTGCCGGCTGCTGGGGAGGGCGTCGACCCGCTTGTGCGGGTCGCGGGGATGGACGAAGATTTCTTCTTCCTCCTCGTACCAGTGGTCCAGGCCGGTGCCGGTGCGCCGGGACCACTCGAAGGCGATGTGGCCCGCCAGGGCGTCCGAGGGGAAGGTCCAGGCGGCGTTCGCCCGCGACTCGCCGCCCGCCTCCAGGTCGTAGAAGACCGTCGATCCGGTGTGGGTGCCTGTGGGCGGGTTCCGCGCCGGACGCAGCAGGTCCTCGCGGACCTCGCCGCGCGGAAAGGCGTACAGCGGCACCGGTACGCCGGGTTCCCACACGAGGACGGGGTGGCGGCTGTCGACGACCGTGGCCCCGGCCGTACGGCCGCGCACCCAGCGGCCGCTGGGCTCCCAGAGGATGCCCTCGGGAGTGCGGTGCGGCGGCCCTGAGACGCTGTTCGTGGTCATGTCCGGTGCTCCTTCCGGCCCGTCGGCGGCGGCCGCCCGATATCCGGTCGTGCCTCGGCGCGCCTGCTGGAATGATCCCGTTGCGTGGTCACTACTCTGTGACCCTAAGACAACCATTCGGCCGGTGCGTTGACCGCGCGCCGGCCGGGGTCGCCGATGCCGGGGACCGCTCCCCGGGCTGCGGTGATCTTCCTGTCCAGGAGGACCCCCCGCATGTTCCGACGAATAGGCAACGCTGTCGTCCGACATCCCGTCTGGACGATCGTGGCCTGGCTGATCGCCGCGGTGGCGATCGTCGCCACCGCTCCCGGCCTGCCTTCGAACAGTGACGAGAGCAGTTTCCTGCCGAAGAGTTACGAGTCCATCAGAGCGGCGGATCTGCAGCAGAAGGCGTTCCCCAGCGCCTTCACGCCGTCCGCGATCGCGCTGTACCAGCGCACCGACGGCGGCCGGCTGACAGACGCCGACAAGCAGGACGTCGCCCGGATCACCACCGAGCTGGGCAAGAAGCACATCGACCAGGTGCAGAAGGTCGTCCCCGGCCAGCCGTCCAAGGACGGCAGGTACGACCTGACCCTGGTCCAGATGGACAGCAAGAAGGCCGGTCAGCCCGAACAGGCCGACGCGGCCAAGGTGTTGCGTGACGATGTCAAGCAACTCGCCAAGGGCACGCACCTGGAGGTCAAACTGGGCGGCTCCGCGGCCCAGGCACTCGACCAGCAGGACTCGTCCAAACGCGGACAGGCACTGATCGGCATCGGTACCTTCGTCATCATCCTGGTGACGCTGCTGATCATCTTCCGGGCGCCGATCCTCGCCATCCTGCCGCTGGTCCTCATCGGCCTGGTGTCCGCCGTCGCCAACGGGCTGATCGCCTACGCCACCAAGCTGTTCGACCTCCAGGCCAACAGCTCGATCTCGTCGATCCTGATCGTCGTGCTCTTCGGCGTGGGCACGGACTACTTCCTGTTCCTGATGTTCCGCTACCGCGAACGCCTGCGCGCCGGCGACGAACCCAAGCAGGCCATGGTCAACGCGGTCGACCGGGTCGGTGAGGCCATCGCCTCGGCAGCCGGGGCGGTCATCATCGCCTTCCTCGCGCTGGTGCTGTCCACGCTCGGCTTCCTCAAGCAGATGGGACCGGCGCTCGCCATCGCGGTCGCCGCCACGCTCGTCGCGGGCCTGACCCTGATCCCGGCCGTGGTCTCGCTCATCGGGCCGAAGGTCTTCTGGCCGTCCAAGTCCTGGCAGCGGGAACCGGAGAACGCCCGCTTCGCCGCCTTCGGGCGCGGGGTGCAGCGCCGCCCGGCGCTGACCGCCGGACTGTCCGGACTCGTCCTGGTCGTGCTGTCGCTGGGCATTCTCAACTTCAACGCCACCTTCGACCTCGCGTCCGGCTCCATGCCGAAGACCAAGGAATCCATGGTCGCCCAGGACGAGATGCAGAAGGCGTACTCGGCGGGCGCGGCCGCTCCCACCGACGTCTACCTCTCCAGCACCGACGGCAAGCCCCTGGACCAGGGCGCGTTCGGCTCCTACGCGCGCAAGCTCGGCGCCGTGGACGGGGTCGCGGACGCCCGGATGACGCAGGTCAACAAGGCGGGCACCACCGCGGACTTCACGGTCACGCTGAAGTACGAGGCGTCTACGGACAAGGCCATCGACGCCGTGGGCCGGGTGCGCGACGTCGCCCACGCCGACGCCCCCGACGGCACCGAGGCGCTGGTCGGCGGCATGTCCTCGATCTACAAGGACATCGACGCAGCGGTCAACCACGACTACCGCACGGTCTTCCCCGTCGCCGCGATCCTCATCATGATCATTCTTGGCCTGCTGCTGCGCAGTGTGGTCGCGCCCTGGTATCTGATGGCCTCCGTGGGATTGGGCTTCGGCGCCACCCTCGGTGCCACCGTGTGGATCTTCCAGAACGGCCAGGGGCATTCGGGCCTGATGTTCATGCTGCCGGTGATCATGTATCTCTTCGTGGTCGCCATCGGCACGGACTACAACATCCTCATGATCGCCCGGCTGCGCGAGGAGGCCCGCGAGGGCCGCGAGCCGCGCGAGGCCGCCGGCATGGCACTCCGGCACGCCGGGCCGACCGTAGCCGCGGCCGGCTTCATCCTGGCGGCCACCTTCGCCACGATGATGCTGGCGGGCAACGCGCTGCTCACGGAGATGGGTTTCGCCGTCTCCTTCGGCATCGCGGTCGCCGCCTTCGTGATGTCGATGTTCTTCACGCCCAGTCTCACCGCGCTCATCGGGCACGCGGCCTGGTGGCCGGGGCACGGTGACCGGGCCACCGAGACGGGGACGGGCTCCGCCGGCGCGGAGCCGGCCAACGGGGGCGAGGCCCGCGACAGCGTCGCCCACGATCCCGCGGGCCGCGGCAACTAGCGGCAGCGCGACGAGCGGCCCCGCCGGGCGGTGTCCGGCGGGGCCGCTCGTGTTCGTGCGGGGCCGGAGGTAGTAAGGATTCGGGCAGCACGGCGAAAAAGGCATTCCTCAACTGGGAAAACGAGGAGGGTACGGCGCCGCCTGACCGCTCTTTCGTCACCGATGACGTCCACGGGTACATGCCGCAGGAGCTGAAGTGCACCCAGGATGACGCGGGTAGCGTCACCTCGATCTTCGACGCCACCGCACGGGGCGGCACGGCGAAGACCGACCACCAGTGCTTCGCCTACGACGGCAATCGCCGCATGAGCGAGCCCTGGACCCCGAGACCGCGGATTGCATGGCCTCCGGCCGCACGATGTCGAATCTCGACGGGGCAGCCCCGTGCTGAACGTCGTACACGTACAACGACGCCGGCCAGCGCGAGACGGATACGCAGCACAATACGTCGGGCGACAAGGCCACGTCGTACGCCTACGACGACACCACTGAGACCAAACCGCACACCCTGAAAGACGACCGGCAACCGCGCCGGTACCTACCGCTACGACGCCGGCGGAAACACCACCTCCCGGCCCGGCCCGTCGGCCCAGCAGGCTCTGCTGTGGAACACCGAGGGAGACCTGTCCAAGCTCACGGAGAGCACGAATGAGGCGAGCTACCTCGACGACGCGAGCGGCGAGTTGCTGATCCGCCGGGCCAAGGGTGACGGCGACACGATCCTCTACATGGGCGCCGGCAAGAACTTCGCCTGACGACGAAGGGCACCACGAAAACCGCGTCCGGCACCAGCTAGGCACCCGCTACTACACCGCGAACGGCCAGACCACCGCGGTCCGCTCCGCCACCTCCGGTGTCTCCGGCACGAAACTCAGCTTCCTCGCCGCCGACCAGCACGGCACGTCCAGCGTCGCCATGGACGCGAGCACGTACGCGGTCACCAAGCGCTACAGCACCCCGTTCGGCGTCCCACGGGGCACCAAGCCGACGTCCTGGCCCGACGACAAAGCCTTCCTGGACAAGCCGGCCGACGACACCACCGGCCTGGCCCACGTCGGGGCACGCGAGTACGACCCCAAGATCGGCCAGTTCACCAGCGCCGACCCTCTCCTGGGCTTCGACCACCACCAAACCCAAGGCTTGCTTGGATGCGCCGCGGGTGCTGACAACACGTTCCTGCGGTAGGCCGCGTAGGAGCGTGCAGCGGCTGCTTGCCAGCCGGCGGCCGGACATCGCCTAAGCAGCACACGAATGGCGACGCGGATGAACCTGCGGCTGCGCTTCTCGCAGGTCAGGCCATCGTAGATCGGGATACACATACTCCGTGTGAGGGGAGTGTTGACGGTCCGACATATCTGCCTCGACCCATCTTGCTTGTCCCGAGCCGTTCCGGCATGGCCTGTAGTTTAAGATTCTATCATCCTCGTTCGGTCGAGACCTCCGATTTTGGGCTGCCCCCACAGTCGCTCGCCGTTCGCGTGTGCACCGCGCAAGGAGGGCTGGTTCCACACGGGTTCTACACAACCGCAGCTCTGTATGTCCGGTTAAGTCCTCATAGGCATGCAGAGTGGGCGCGTCCTGCGCACACCTTCATCACTTCGTCTTCACCATCCCCTTGCAATGTGTGCACAACTCATGTATTTCTCTTGATCGCGTCAGATGCTCATCACTGGACGGTCGGGACAACGGCCGCCGCTGCGGTCCCGTCGGGTCGCCCGCTGACGCTCTTCGTCGACTGCGCACCACCTCCCACCCGCGGGAGGACTCCCGCGGTCGGCTCTGCACGCTCGCAGCATCGATTGTCACCGGACGCCGCCCACGCCGCGCCGGTCCAGAAAGGGAGCTTCCATGACCGCGGTAGCGCCACGGAATTCCGCAGGAACGATTCAGCAGCTCTCGTCGGTGAACGCCGGCGACTTGCTCGGCGGAAGGCCGGACGTTGTACACAGCCGTGAGGCCAGGCTGCTCGTCGGTGCTCGACGAATCCTGGTAACTGGCGCTGGCGGATCGATCGGAAGCGAGCTGGTCCGCCAGCTGTGGCAGCTGTCTCCCGAGAGCGTCCACTTGGTCGACCATGACGAGTCAGCCCTGCATGCAGTCCAGTTGGACCTTCACGGTCATGGACTGCTGGACGACGAGACGATTGTTCTGGGTGACATACGCCAGGCGGATGCCATGCGGGAGCTCATGGCCCGGGTGCGGCCCCACATCGTCTTCCATGCTGCGGCCCACAAGCACCTCCCGCTGCTGCAGCGTTATCCCGCACAGGGTGTCCTCAGCAACGTCATCGGCACGGCCAACGTTGTCAGAGCCGCGGCTGAAGCGGGAGTCGACCGCTTCATCTTCGTCTCCACGGACAAGGCCGCCCGCCCCACCTCCGTCCTGGGCCTGACCAAGCGTCTCGGTGAGGTCATCGTGCAGGCGTACGCAGGCGGATCAATGCGGGTGGGATCTGTTCGATTTGGTAACGTTATCGGTAGTCGGGGATCCTTCCTGCACAGCCTGGCCTGGCAGGTCGGCAATGGCAGACCCGTCACTCTGACCAGCCCCGACGTCACCCGCTTCTTCATGACCATCCCGCAGGCCTCCAGCCTGGTCATCGAGGCCGCGACGATGGCCACCGCGGGCGAGACCTACATTCTCGACATGGGGCAGCCCGTGCGCATCGCGGACCTCGTCGACCGCTATGTCGCTGCTGTGCAGGCCCCCGGTGTAGAGATCACGTACACCGGTCTGCGCGAGGGCGAGAAGCTGCACGAGGAACTGTTGGATGAGAAGACCGAACAGCGCGAAATGACCGGTGACCCCCGCATCTGGTGTGTCCGCCCGCGCACGGCAGTCCGCCCCGATCTGCTGCGGCGGGTCGAGGAACTGCGCAACCTGGTGGGCACGGTGGAGAACGAACTCCTCGTGGCCGCCATGAGCAATCTCCTGCCCGACGCCGAGGCCGAGGGCGCGTCCTCGCTGGAGACGCGACCGTGAGTCTGAACCCCTGGATAGGCCTGGCCATCTCTGTCCTGACCCTGCCGCTCCTGTTCACCCTGGTGGACATGGTCGGCAGTGTGCGGGCCAGAAACGCCCGCGCCGACTACGCGCCGCCTGCACCGGTGGAGGACTTCGAAGTCCTGGTCCCCATCTACGGCAGCGTGCGCTACTTGGAGAACGTGGACTTCCTGCGCACGTACGGCAGCCGCGTCCTGCTGTGCACCACCACGACGGAGACGGACGAATTCAACCGGGAACTGGACGCCATCGCCCAGGCCAACGGCTTCCGCGTCTTCAGAGGCGAGGTCTCCCGCCCGAGCGAAGGCCGTTCCGGCAAGAGACAGACCGGCGGCACGATCCGGGACCGCGTCGTCCGCGACGCACTCGAATGGGTCCACGCCGAGTGGGTGGTGTGCCTGGACGCCGACACCACCACGGTCCGCCCCCTCAGCGAACTGGTGGGCGCACTCGCCGTCCGCAAACTCGACCTGGCCTCCATACGCCTGGTCCCGATGAACACCCGCCGGCTCCTCGGACGCATTCAGGCACACGAGTACCGCCTCGCCATGCAGTTGCGAAGAGTCGTCCCCTGGCTGGTGTCCGGTGCCTGCCATGCTGCCCGCACGGAGGCACACCGCCAGATCATGCGGCGCCACTCCCTGTTCTTTCAGGGCAACGACGTGGAACTCGGCATCCTCGCCAACGCTTTGGGCTACCGGGTCGGCCATGTGCCGTTCGAGGTGCCCACCATCGTTCCGGACAACTTCAAGCCCTGGTGGCGCCAGCGTCTGGCCTGGGCCGGCGGTGAAGTACGGCTCTACATCGTGAACTTTCGGTTCGCCCGCAGGCACCCGCTGGTCTGGGCCTACGGCGCCGCGACGTTCCTGCTGGCGCCACTGCGCTGGATCACCGCTGCTGAGCTGGTCAACGACCTCGGATGCACCATGTCCACCGTGGTCCTTGGCGTCGTGATGCTGGCCTACCTTCTGCTTGCCTTCTACGTGCACTGGAACACCAGAGATTCGGTCATCTGGCTCATGCCGTTCTACGGAGCGGTTTCCAGCCTGCTGATCTCACCGCTCGGAATCTTCTGGTATGTCAAGATGGCTCGCGCAGACCGGAACGCGGGTATCATCCGCCCGAGACGCCCTCACAGGGCGCAGGAGCTGGCCCAGAGCACACGCTGAGCGACAAGGCGACGGAGCAGTTCAGGGCGGCACCCTTGAAGGTCATGGCATGAGCACTCGCTCCGCCGGTGGCTCGGCGATCAGTGACGCTGCACCCGTCAGCTCGCCGGCTGCAACTCAATCGTGGGAAGGGTACTGAGCGGCCACGGTGGGCACGTCGAAGGGCGTCGCAGCGGCCACCGTGGCGCATCAATTGCTCTTCGGGCGGATCGGGGACATGGACAGGGAAACCTAGCCCTCCGAAAGAGCCCTCTCGTACCGCCCTCGTGGCCGATCAGCTGGTCCGGCGTCAGATCCCGACCGCGCCGAACGCACCAACTCCTGGCTCCACGGCTTCCGCCGCTTATGCGTCCGCTGGGAACGACGTGAAGACATCTACGAGACCTACCTCCACGAACGGACAGCCCTGCGTGACGACTGCGTACAGCGAACCCTCGACCCAGCGCATGCCCGGGCGGCCTGGACGATCCGGCTCACCAGCCACAGCGACCGCTCCGCCACGGTCTCCTGCAGCACCGCGGCGTGCCGCATGCCCTCCCGCTCCAAAGACCTTGCCGCGCTGCGCGCGTTCGCCGTCCAGCATGCCGCGGCACACGCCAGGGCCGCCACTATCCGTGACCGTGGCTGGCCAGTAAGGCTCCACCGCTGAGATCACACCAGCCACGCTGAGATCATCTCACCCGCCCCCTCGTTGCGGGGCAGGCCTTGGAGCGGGTGCTCAGCCGCGGCGATCCTCCACGCAGACGCACCACGTCGACCCCGACGAGATGGGATAGCGGCATGGCGCGACGCGAAACGAGAAGTGGCTTTGCTGGCGGCGCCGGACGGCTGGCGCACCAGCATCCTCACGACGGAGGGAGAGCCGGCTGGGCGACCCGACGTCGGCCGGGCCGACGCCGGGTGCGGCCGGTGTCATCGCTGCTGCTGAGTCCCGTCAATGGCGTTAGCGATGGGCGGCGGCCCCAGAGTCAAAGGCTTGTTGAATCCCGAGTACTCGAACGTTTGCGGTAGTTCACCGCCCTTGATGGACGTCCGCAGGTAGTAGGGCTCTCCCTCGGCCGCCACCACGAGGGTGCGTGCCGTGGCACCGTCCCCTCCCGTGAGTGTCACGCCGCGGGTGCGGTTGACCTCGGTATCAGCGCCTCGTGTGAGGCCACTGTCCGAGGAGTCCTTCGGGAACAACGCGGCGGCGTCGCAGAAGGGGAACGCCTTGTTCGCGCCCGTGCCTCCGGCCGGCTTTCTGAGCCAGCGCCCATCCAGCCAATCGACGAAAGCGTCCACCTGCTGAGGGGTCGCGCCCGCTTCTTCACCGACGAGTGCATGCCAGAATCTGCGGTCACCCGTCATGTAGGTGTAGCCGCCGTACCATCGGACTTGGCCGGTTCCGCCTTTGACGCCGATGGTGCCCAGGCAGTTTCCCTTCCCCGCGACTGCCACATTGAGGGTCATCTTCTTGCCCCCGACAGTCCCGGTGCCTTTGACCTGGAAGGACCTCAGCTTTGTCATCGCCAGCCGGGACTTCGCGGCGATCTCAGCCGGGGCCAAGTTCTTGAGCGGCGTCGTGGGGGAAGCTGATGCGGAGACGGAGTCGCGCGCTACCTTGGCGTCAGCCTTCGTGTCCTCGCCACAGGCAGTGAGCGTGACCGCCGCCGTCACAGACAGGGCCACCACCCCCAGAAGGCTGCGTTTGGCCACCTTGACTCCCCTCAGGATCGATCGAATCGATCAACTGACTCAAGAGCCACGCAAAGGGATGCACCGACCGGCATGTGATCCGCCTCACCCTCATCGCGGCACGCCGGCACGCATGAGACGGCCCTCGTGCCAGAGCAAGCCGGGCGTGGCAGCGTGGACTGTTTCCGGTCAGTCCCGGGCGCTGGGCACAGAGCCCCGATTCCCGGTTCGTACAGCCCTTCGAGCAGGCCTGCTCCGTCCGGCGCGTCCCGCGGTGCGGGACGCGTTGTGTGGTGCTCGTCGGCTTGCTTCCGCGTGCCGGAACGGGCCCGCTGGCCCGGCGGCCGGGCAGCGTGGGCGCACGATGGCGTGATCAGCTCGCAGATGCTGCCGTCGGGTCTTCACTTCCAGCCGTGGTCGCGTCACTCTGCTGGGCTTGCCGGCGGACCTCCGCGAGGCGATAGCGCAGTTGGATCTCGATCACGCGCTCTCCCACCGGCATCCACGGTGCGTTCATCAGCCGGTACATGGGGAACGAGGCGACAGCGACAGCACCCGCTCCAACGACCAACAGGCAGGCGCTTGCGATTCCAGGGTGCGCTGAGCGCTTAGGCTCCCCAAGCCACGCCAGACAGATGATCGTGACCGCCGCCTGTGCCACCATGATCGCCGCCCAGAGGAAGCCAGCCGCCCATCGGACAGCCACTTTCATCATTCCGAGTCCGATGCCTACGGCGTGGGCCTCCACGACCCTTCTTATCGTCGCTCGACGGTCGTCGACGGAGAGATCCAGCAACGGCAGGAGCTCCGGTTCGAGTTCCTGTACCAAGTGGGTGACCCACCCCTGAATGGCTCTCTGGTAGGCGGTGACCTCCAGGGCTGCGGCGATCAGAATCACGGGAGCTACGGCGGCGGTTGTCGTGGCGAACGGCTCAGTCATCTGCACGCCGCTGATCCTGCTCTTCATCACCGGATGGACCAGGGGCCTTTACGAAAGGGTGACCGTTCGGGCCGCGGGTCGATCGCGGCCCCGCGGAGGACCGATATGGGCCGCCCTGCTCGGCCCGCTGCATCGGCGGCACTCTTCGAAGGCCGTTCTCACGCATTCTTTTGTGTAGAAGGAGCGGGGCTCCACGGCTCTGCTCGCGGTGGCGGTCGTACGCCTACCGGTACGCCAACGGCAGCGCACAACGGCGACTGTCGGCGTTGCCGGACGCCCCGAGCGAGGAGCTCTTGTCACTCCAGGCCACACGCCCTGGGGGAACGCTCAAGATCACGTATCCCAGTCCGCGTAGTCTCCGATTGCCACGTCGCCGCAGAAAGTCGCCCAAAACCCGTCGTACGCGGGAGCGGTGCCGTCGATGGCGGAGACGAGTGAGCGCAGTTCTTCCGCCACTTCCTCGCACCTGTCCTCGCCGTCCTCTGTGTAGAAGGGGAAGCGCACGAACTGGGGCGGGGGCTGGCTCACAAGAGGATCCTCCCCCCGGCGGACTGCCTTGCACCACCGCCAAGCCGCGAGGCGGGCTGTTCCTACCGGGCAGCCAGAGCGGGTTGAATGCCGTGGTGAGCGACTACTGGACACCCGCGCATCAAGCGGTCGAGCAGGAGGACGCGCAGGCACTGGCGCGGTTGCTGGCCGCCGGCTCCGATCCCGACGAGGCCTTCGGCAACACGACGCTGCTGACGCACGCGATCGATGTCGAGGGCGATGGATCCCTGCAGAGCGGGCGGCCGTTGACTGTGGTCACCACGGCGGTGCTGCTGGCCTTCGGGGCTGATCCGCAGCTCGTAGACCCGGACGGCCACACCCCTCTGGACATGGCGCATCACTACGGCCACGACCTGGCGGTGAAACTGCTGCAGACCCACATCAGCAGACGAGCCGCCGACAGCAGATGAGGGTGCGGCCGATGCTGATGAAGGCGAGGAAGCGCTCGGCCTTGCGCTCATAGCGGCGAGTCAGGCGGAGGCAGCCGACGAGCCAGAACATGGTGCGCACACAGGACGCAGCACGCAACTGCGCTGCGTCCCCCCGCCGATCAGGCCGCCACCGTTCTGGCTCGTTGCGCCGCTTCCATCGCGTCGATCCCGCCCGCGGGGAGGACAGGACAAGTCACCAAGCCGGCAGGTGGTGGGAGCGAGGCGTCTGAGCCCGGCGACAGCCGATCGCATCGCGAAGGATCCGGCCCGACCCGCCGGCCGGGCCCGAAGTCGGCTGCACCGCCGAATGTGGCATGCCGTGTGGGTGCTTACACCCCGGTGATTTAGGAGAGTGTCGACGGGTCAACTTCCGTACCGGCCCGGGCACCGGCTATGCCTCCAAGGGCCTGCTCTACAAGGCCTACACGGTCGTCGCCTGCTGCGGGGTGCGCAAGGGCACTGCCGCCCATCCGCAGGCCTGGATGCACGTCAGGCTCAGCCACCTTTCCAGGAGCGGTCTGGCATCCGGAACGTGGGGCTGGGCCCGTGACGGGTTCGCCGTGTCCAGGTGACCACAGGTGCCAACGCCACGGCGGCCGCGCTGAACCGGGATGGCCCTGCCCTTACGCCCGCGCACCGGCACCGCGGCGGCACCCGCTCCGGGGGTGCCGCCGCGCGCCACGGTAGGCAGTAGCCCCTGCGGGGCTTTGCGTCTATTGGCTTCGTGTGAGTCGGGTTGCGTGGGGAGTTTGGCGGTAGAGGACTGTTCGGCCGGTTCGGGTGCGGGTGATGAGGCCGGCTCGGTGGAGTACGCCGAGGTGGTAGGAGACGGTGGCGGGGCTGAGGTAGTGGCGTGCCGCGAGTTGTTGGGTGGTGGCTGGTTGGGTGAGGGCGGTGAGGAGTGCTGCGCGGGTGGGGCCGAGCAGCTGGGCTGTTTGGGTGGTGGGTGCTGTGGGGGTGATGGTGTCGGTGATGGTCTTGTCGCGCACGGGGTGGACGAGCATCGGGGGTCTGGCGCCGTCATGTGTGGGGTCCACGGCCACGGCTGGTTGAGGTGCGACGAGGGATGGCACGACGATCACCTGGGGCACGGGCAGCGCGATCTGGTACCGGCTTTCGACATGCAGGGTGCCGTCGGCCCATCGGATGTGGGGGTGCAGGGAGTTGAAGAGTGTGGCCGCGCCGTGTCGGGCCAGCACGCCGGCGCATCGGTCGACTTCTGCGTCGAGGGCGTTCTTGGCGGCGTCCCAGTGCGGGGCGAAGGCCAGCTCCCAGTAGCGCCGCATCTCGTCCGCGGCCTGCCGGGCCACGTGTGCACCGCCCCGTGCCATGGCCCGCCGCACTCCTGGCGGCAGCTCGGAGCCGGCGAGGCCGTTGCACGGCCGCCCGTCGCGCAGCGCTTGCAGTTCGCCCAGGACACGCTCGGGCGGGGTGCAGCGGACCCGCTGAAGCTCCTCCTCGACGCTGGGGGAGGGCTGGAGGGGATGCGGGCTGAGGAAGTCGGGCACGTACCCGCCTGTGTCCAGGGCCAGTTCGGACAGCAAGGGCAGCTGGGCCCGGCGCAGCACACGCCTGGCGCGAGCGACCCACGGGTCGACGTCGGGGGCCGGGCGAATGCCCCAGGGCAGCAGGGTCGCGACGACCTCGTGCAACGGTGAGATGGCGAAGCGGGAACGGGCGAGCCCGGCGGCGTCCACGGTGAGCTCGATCAACGAACCTCCCGACCGTCCGATCCCGTTGGCTCCGAGCCCCGTCCCTTCGAACCTGCTCGAATCATGGCACGGAACGTCGCGGCGGCATGCCGGATTGGCGCAGCCTGGTGGCCCGCCGCTTGATCGACCGACACAACCCTGCGTCAGGCCGGGCCCGGGGTGATTGGTGCAGCAGATCCTGCAGGACATCGTTGGGGAGGTGGATGGATGCGCGTCATGACACGTCTGCTCTGTCTGGGGGCTTCGGTGCTGCTTGCGGCGGCCGGCCAGGCCGTTCCCGCGGGCGCTCGGGACCTGCCCGAGGTCTACGTCGTCTCGCAAGATCCCGGCATCCTGCCGGAGGGAGTCGCGGTGGAGCAGGACGGCACCATGTATGTGACCTCCAAAGGCACCGGCCGACTGTTCAGGGGGCGCATCGGTGACGCCGAGCTGCGGCCTTTCGCCGCTCAGGGCATCGCCGATCGTCCGAGCGCGCTCGGGGTGCACACTGATGCCCGCCACCGCGTCTTCTCAGTGGGCGGCTCGATCCTCACGGTGCACGATCGAAGGGGGCGGCTGGTCGCCCGCCGCATGGCCGAGGACGGTCCCCTCGGCGCCGTGAACCTCAACGATCTCGTCATCACCGAAGACGCCGTGTACGTCACCGACTGGGCCAATCCCGTGATCCACCGAGCTGTACTGCATGCCGGTCGCCTGGGCCCGCTGCGGCCCTGGATCGACATCCGCGGTGCTGCTCCGTGGTTTCCGGCGCAGTACTGGCTGCTGAACGGCATCACGGCTGACCGCACCGGCAGGACGCTGCTCGTGGCGTCCAACGGCACGGAGGCGGTGTGGCGGGTGAACACCGATACGAAGGCCGTCGAGGAGGTGCAGCTCGGCGGGACGTCGTTCGGGGCGGACGGCATGCTGCTGCACGGCCGCCATCTGTACGCGGTGCTCAACTACGGTGCGCCGGCGGGGATTTACATCGCCCAGCTGAGTAAAGATCTCCGCACCGGGAGGGTGGAGCATCGGATCACCGGTGACCGGTTCGACCTACCGACCACCCTCGCACGTCACGGCTGTCGCCTCTACGTAGTCAACAGTCAGCTCGACGAGCCGCCGGGGCACCCGCCCTACACCGTCTCGGCCCTCTCCGATCCCACCTGCCGGTAGCCGGCGCCGCCTGGTACGAGGAGCCCCGCAGTCCGGATGAAGCCGGATGCGCGGGTCGGGCGGCGTGGGCAACGCAAGGCAGCCGGCCGGGACAAGCCGACGGCGGGCAGCCCGTCATGCGCAGGGTGAACCCGCGTCGGGGGTGGGCGTCGCCGGTCTGCAGTCGCGGCCGGCCGGCATGACCAACGGGATGGCTCTCGTACACAAGCCGGTTGAGAAGAGCCGCCCCGAGCAAGCAGAGCAACCCACAAGCAGAACCAACCAGAAACGACAGATAGGGAGAATAGTCTCTGATGAAGAGCACTCTTCGGTTGATCCTCGTCGCGACGGTCGCCACGTCGTCACTGGCGGCACTCGCACCCTCGGCCAACGCAGCCAACCGCGGCTACGCGATCTCCCGGGGCACGACGATGTACAGGGGCGACTATCTGCACCGGGACATGGGCGGCTGGGCCGTGGAGCTGATCATGCAGCCGGACGGGAACCTCGTTCTGAAGGCGACGAACGGGCATGTCTGCTGGGCGGCCGGCACGAACCCCAGCGGGTACAAGGCCGCTTACCAGAGCGACGGAAACTTCGTCGTCTACAACAGCAGCGGCCGGGCGTTGTGGGCGAGCAACACGGTCGGCGCCTCGTGGGACACCGGTCAGACGGTCAGCATCAACGCTCAAGGAACGCTGTACGTGGGTTACAAGAAGATCTCGACCTGCTGGAAGTGACGCCGCACTCGGGCAACGCGCGCACCTTTCAGTACCCGGTCGTCTGACGGCGACCTCGTGGATCCCTTGAACATCCGCTGCCGCGCCGGATCCGGCACTGCCCGGCCCGCAAGGCGGTGGCGTCACCACTCGGGGCTTGATGCCTCCAAAGAGGCCATCCCCGTTCTCATTGCGCCCGGCAACAGGCCGGACACCGCGCATGCCGCATCAGCGAAGGAGACGTACGTGATGAAGAGCGCATGGGGGAAGATCATCGCTGTGGGCGCTGGAGTGATGGCGCTCGCCGGCGTAGTGCCGGGAGCGGCCTCGGCCGCCCAGCAGGGCGCGACTCAGATATGCCAGCTTCCCGCGGCGACGTTGCACTACAAGTACTACACGTCCAGCGGTGCGATCGCTGACTGGCCCAAGAACTGCAGCGGCAGCTACTCGCTCAACTCTTCCGGCTACAGCATCCAGGCCGGCGGTTGGTCGGGGTACGTCTACTTCAGCGACGGGACGTCCAGCGATTTCTGCGACGGCCAAACCCGCTACCTGGGAGGTCGACGGGTCATAAGGATCTACATGGCCGAGGCGAAGATCGAGGAGTGCGTACGCCGCTGAGGCTTCGGCGACCGCAACAGCAGCGCGGCGGCATCGACTGATATCTGGCCTCGTCGCGGGTCGGCGAGGCCACCGGTTGGCCCGGTTCGGTGCGTGAGCGGGTGGGTCCCGTAGCGCCGGACCGGGGGGCGTCAGTAGTCGGCACGAGTTGCATCACCAGGCGTTTGCCTAACCCCGGTGAGATGCCTTACTGGAGGTGGCTGGCGATGCGGTCCGCCGATTGAGCTTCAGGTGCCGCCGAGGGTAACAGGGCCGGGCAGCATCGTCCCTCGTCAGCGCGGACAACTGACGTGGCCCAGACCGTGATGGTCTGGGCCACGTCTGCTGTTGTGCCGTCGCGGCCTAACCGTGGACAGTGACATGAGGTGGCCAGGGGATTCGGCCCTGTCGGAGTGCGCGGCCACATGATGCTCCGACCACGCGTTGCCGACATGGAAGGTGTTGGCGTCCTGCAAGACATTGGACCGCTGATGGCGTGTCCGCCGCGTGCGTCCACGCGGGTGCGCGGACCTACGCCTTCTGCGCGTCGCACCGGGTCTATGCGGCCCAGGCACGCTCGAGCAGGGCACCGAACGGGGCCGGCTCTCGCCCGATCACCTCGGCAAGCGTCGGGTCGACGGCGGTGAACTCGCCATTGCGCGCCGCTGCGAAGATGCTCAGCATCAGGTCGGCGATCGGGGCCGGGGCGCCGTGTGCCAGGGTCTGCTCGCGGAAGGCGTCGTCGGGGACGACGGTGCGGGTGAAGGGCCGTCCGGTGGCCTGGGACGCGATCTCGGCGACGGTGTCGAAGTCGAGCGCCGCCGCGCCGGTGAGCGGCGGCGTGGGCCCCTCGAAGCGGCCCTCCTCGGCGAGGATCGCGGCGGTGGCATCGGCGAGGTCGTCGTGACCGGTCCAGGCCACGGGGCCGTCGGTGGGTAGGGCGATGTCGCCGGTGTGGCGGGCGGACTCCAGGAACTGCAGGGCGCTGGCGGCGTAGAAGCCGTTGCGCAGCGCGGTCCAGGGCAGGCCGGTGGCGAGCAGCAGGTCCTCGGTTCGGGCGTGGTCGCGGCACGCCTGGAAGCGGGAGTCGTGGGCGGCACCCATTTGGCTGGTGTAGAGGATGCGGCCGACGCCGGCCTTCACGGCGGCGTCGATGGCGGTGCGGTGGCCGGTGACGCACTCCTCGCCGATGCGGTCGAGGGAGACGAGGAGCAACTGTTCGGCCCCCTCGAAGGCATGCACGAGCGAGGCGGGGTCGTCGAAGCTGCCCTGCCGGACACGGACGCCGCGCTCGGCGAGGTCCTGGGCCTTGCGGGGGTCGCGGACGCTGACGCCGACGCGGTCGGCGGGGACGCGCTCCAAGAGGCGTTCGACGGTGCGGCGGCCGAGCTTTCCGGTGGCTCCGGTGACGATGATCACGGGTTCTCCCGACGCTGTTTCCAGTGGAATCATTTTTACGTTAACACCGGAATATCGCTGGAATCAAATCTTCGATATCATCGATTCGTGACTACGCGCGACACCACGGACAGCCCTCGTCGCCGCATCGTCGAGGCGGCCGTCGGGCTACTGGAGAACGGCGGCCCGGACGCGGTGAGCACCCGGGCGGTCGCCGCCGCGGCCGGGATGCAGCCGCCGGCGATCTACCGCCTCTTCGGCGACAAGGAGGGTCTCCTCGAGGCCGTCGCGGAGCACGGCTACGCACAGTTCCTGGAGAGCAAGCGCGCGCAGCTCGATCCCGAACCACAGGACGCGGTGGCGGACCTGCGCCGCGGCTGGGACATGGTGGTGGAGTTCGGAATCTCCCGCCCCGAGCTGTTCGCGGTGATGGACAGAGCCACCGGCCGGGGGGCGGACATGGCACACCGCGCGGGCCTGGAGATCCTCCATGGCCGGGTGCGCCGACTGGCGGCCGGGGGATGGCTGCGGGTCGACGAGGACCTGGCTGCCCAGATCATCCAGGCCACCGGCCGAGGCGCGGTCACCACCTGGCACTCCACCCCGGCAGACCGCCGCAATCCGGCGCTGCTGACCGCCCTCCGCGAGGCGATGGTCGCCGCCATCACCCGCGCCGAACCGATGGTTCCCGCCGCGGAGACCGGCCCCGCCGCGGCGGCCCGGGCGCTGCGCGCCGCTCTCGCCGACGACGCCGATGTCCTGAGCGACGCCGAGCAGCACCTGCTGCGCGAGTGGCTCACCCGCCTCGCGGCGGACCGTGGCGCTCCGCATGCCTGATCGCGCGTCAGGAGCCCTCGTGCAGGCGCGAGCGCCGATTCGATGGCTCGTGCGGCGTTCCGAGCCTGTAGGAAGCGAGCGTGCGACACAGCTGAGTGGGAGTTGCGCACCAGGAATGTGGGCGACTTCAGCAGCTCGTCCAGCACGAGGTCCTGGACGAGGACGTCGTCTGTGTCTCCTCGCTCGAGCACGTCGGCCTCGACTGCCCGGGCCGCTGCGGCTTCGCAGCCCGCGCCCGCCGCGCGGGTGCCTGCGGCCCCTGCGCGGCCCGGCGACCGTCCACCTCGACGAGGATGACGACACAGCGCAGTGAGCGGCTGTCCGTCAGGCGGAGCCGGGCGGCAATGCGCCGAGAACGGCAGCGAGGCTGTGCGGATCGCGTCGGGCGATGTTGTGGCCGACGGGGATCTCGTGAACCCGCCAGCCCGAGTCGTTGCGCAACCGTTCCGTCAGGGTCACGAACGGGCTGCCCGGCCACGCGCCACCACTGATGAACGTTCTGCCGAGCGCGCGGCCGGGGTTGTCACCCAGCCTGATCGACTGGACGAAGCTCGCCAGTGGGTGCGGCCGCGCGCGAGGGCCGAGTCCTTCGGGGACCGCAACCCATCGACCGTCGGCGCGGGCGCCGGCTATGAACAACTCCCGGAAGCGGTCGCTGGTCAAAGACCAGCACGAATCCCCGTCGTCGGGGACGTAGGCGTCGATGAAGACGAGCTGATCGAGGCGGTCGCCGAGCAGATCGGCTACGCCGGCGATCACCATCCCGGCGTAGCTGTGCCCGCACAGCGCGACGGGCGATCCGTCGCCGCGGTCGATGATCTCGGCCACCTGGGCAATATGGGTGTCGAGGTTCGGCGGACGGTTCACATCGACTGGGCCGTCCGACTCCAACCCCGACAGGGTCACCGCCTCGACGTGGTGACCGTCCCGGTGCAGCTCAGCAGCCACCGAGTCGAACACCCATCCGCCTTGCCAGCCGCCCGGCACCATCACGAACTTCACCGCTCCATGGTAGGCCAGGCAGATCATTTCAGGATGAAGTCCCGTGACGGCGGCGGCAGATGGTGCCGCAGGCCGCCTCGAAGCAGACCCCGGCGGAGGCCGGCACGGCGCTCACGGCGGATGCGGAGTCGTTTGAACCGGTACGGCCAGGCGCAGAAGGAGCAACGAGCTGATCGCCTCCGGGGCTGGCGGTCGGGCGAGCATGGCCCTCGTCGGCCGAAGAACTGCTCTGAGCGGTGCCCTCTTGGGAACTGGTGCGGCGCCGCACCGACATGGTCCCGGGGGAGGGGCACGACCGGGACGCCACGGCTGCCGCGAGGGCCTGGCACATGCAAGGCTTCACCGACTACCCGCCGCATACGGTGCTTTCCCTGGCGCTGACAGATCGCACTGCGTGACCCCGACGCTCAGCGGCTACGCGCCGGACTCGAACCAGATATCACGGATCACCTGCACAGATCGCCTTCTGAACAAGACCGCTCCGGCACTGGACCCGTAGCGCACGGCCCAGCCGGCCGAGGCGCGCTCCACCGTCCGCGTCTTCACCGCGGCCGCCCAGGGCGTTGGCACGCTCGTCAAGTGGCTGGACCGCGAGGCCGACACGCTGGGAGCCGTATCGCAGACGCCGTCTCGGGCCACCCGGCGCCCGATCTTCAACCACCTGGTCGCCCCGGCAGCCGGTGGCCCCGTCCATCACGAGCAGGCGGCGGCCATGCTCGACGCGCACGAGGCCGCGGTGCGCGCTGAAACCCTCGTCGACGCCAAGGCCGCGCGCGCAACCGCGGCCTGCTTGGACCAGAAGGAGTCAGCAGTCCTGGGGGAGACGAAGCGCCATGCAGCACGCTGCCGCTCAACCGCCGACTGCCCTGCGGCTGCTGCCCCCACCAGATTTACACGGGCTGCGAAGGATGCGCCCACGGGTGCGAATGCGGCTGCACCCCGGCGAAGCAGTGCGCCGCGGCCGGGTGCCCCCCTACGCGCCCGGCTCGCCACCACCCGCACCACACAGCAAGGCGTCGGGCCCGGGGCGGCTGCCGAACCGAGTGGTGAACGCGATCCCGGCGGCGTACTCGTTTGCCGCGCACTGCCCCTTGTGGTCGCCCTCGGCGAAGTCACCGCCCGCCGCCCCGCCGGGACGGTTGTCGGACCGGTCGAACCACACCGTGCGGGCGGCTCCCGCAAGCGCAGAACGGCCCGGCGCGCACAGCGCCGCCGACACGCGCTCCCCGCGCACGCTGTAGCCGGTCAGGAGAGCGCCCGGCGGGCACTGGAGCTTGGTGTAGCCCGACGCCCAGTCGCGGCCGGCGGGCACGTACCGCTCGTCGGTGACGACGGTCTGCCCCGCGTCCGTGGCCAGGGCCGTCGTGCCGGCGTCGGTGCACAGGCCGCGGCCGCTGGTGTGGCCCAGGCCGATCAGCCGCAGGCCGTCCGGGCAGGCGGCCTTGCGGGCCCCGGGGTCCCAGTCGCCCGTGGCCCGTGCGCTCAGCGACTCCACCGCGTCGCCGTGGTCGGTGGCGAGCATCCGCCAGACGGGCACGGACGTGACGGGGCCGGTCGTGCCGGGCGCGGACATGAGGTGCCGCCAGGCCATGCCGCGCCAGTCGGCGGCGTCGAGCGCACCGGAGCGGTGCCCGGCGCCGTCGTAGCGCAGCAGCGCCCAGTCGTCGTGTCCCTCGAAGCCGACCAGGGGCCAGTACGCGAAGTCGGCGTCGTGGTCTGCGAGGTAGTCGGTCATGTTGCCGAACCAGGTGCGGGCCGCCGGGTTCGTCTCGCCGGACCCGATGCCGAACTCGCTCACCCAGACGGGCGCGGTGTAGTGCCGGCCGCTCTCCTCGACGAAGAACGCCTCGTCGTCCAGCGCCGCGCCCAACTGCTCGCGGGTCATGTCCTGGTAGCGCGCGTCGTGCGTCTCGCCGATGCCGGTGGCGCCGCTGTGGTGCGGACCGGTGTAGCCGTAGAAGTGGGCCGAGTACACCAGCTTGTGGGCGTCCACGAGGGTGTGCGAGAGCGTGCCCACGGGGGTGAGCTGTGGCCGTCCGTGCGGGAGGCCGTCCACGGGCAGGCCGGTCCAGTTGATGCCCTCGACGACGATGAGCAGATGAGGGTCGCCCTCTGTGAGGATCCGGTCCGCGGCGAGCTGGGCGGCCGCGTACCAGTCGTGGTCGTCGCCCAGACCCCAGTTGGGGTCGTCCAGGACGTTGCGCCTGACCTCGTTGTACAGGTCGGCGCCCACCACCCCCGGAACCCGGGCGTAACGGCGGGCCATGAAGACCCAGTCGTCGGCCCATTGCGGGGTGGGCTGCCCGGTGTTCCACCGCTCGTTGCCGTCGACCCCGCAGCACCAACGGGAGGTATTGGTGTGGTTGTTGAGGATGACCGCGAACCCGCTCCGGCTGAGCGCGTCCACGACGGCGTCGTAGACCTGGAGCGGCGTCCTGCCGCGCAGCTGCGGGTTGGCGGTCACGGCACTGTCGGGCACCGCGCCCGTGCTGTGGATCATTTCGTTGGAGAAAGGCAGCCGGACGGTGTTGATGCCCAGTTCGTGGAAGTCGGCAAGCAGCCCGTCCAGCGGCACGCGGTCGAGACCGAGCGGTATCCCGTGGGAATCCTGACCCGCGTGATGGCCGGCCGGATCGCCGATGTCGCCGCTGCCCGTCCACGACCCTTGCGCACCATCCCAGTTGGCGCCCTTCAGCCGGAAGCGGTCGCCCCGGGCATCGACGATGTAGCGGCCCCGGGTGGACAGCGGCGGATACCAGGTCTCCGCGGCCGCCGCCGCGGAGGCGGAGGCGGAGGCATGCGGGGCGGGCGAGCGGGGCGGCGGCGCGGCGGACGCCGTGGTCGTCTGTGCGGCCAGGAGCACGAGGCCGGCGACTGTTCCGGCCAGACGCAGGACAGTTGGTGCCATCGACATGTGGACAGCCCTCGCTTGGTGTGGGGGAACCGTTCTCCGGGGCTGTACGGTGCCCTGTCCCGCCGGGAAGGTCCAGACGGTCGGCACGCGTGGCGCAATTCACGCACCGCGGCGACTCGGATGTAGCTCCGACCGCCTGCCCCGCCCTCCGTCTCGGTGGTCCGAACAGCACCTGTTCGAAAGGCAACGACTGTTCACCAATGGGGGAAGCACATGGAACACGAGCGTCATGGCAGACCGGCAGCCCCTGCCCACCAGCTGCCCGACCGTACTTGACAACGTCATCTTCACCAGAGCTTGGGAAGGCCGGAGCACGGGCACGACGACGGCAGTTGAGGTTGAGGCTGAGGCTGTGCGCTTCACTCAGGGCGTGCGGTGCCGGCACGTGAAGCTCATCTTGGCAGAACCCGCAGAACGACTGGGCAAGCATCACCGAAGCTCGGACCACCGGCTGATCGGGGTGTCTTCAGATATCGCACACGCATAGTGGCGGCTGGTCGGGACGTCCGCACCGTCACCGTCTCGAACCGATGGGGGGCGGGCCGACTGGCCCGCCCCCCACCTGTCCTGCCGCCGGTTCGGGCGGTCAGATCCGGTCCGGTGTTACCGGACGACCACTTACTTGATGTCGGTGTGGCAGAACCAGATGGTGCTGCTCTGACCGATGGCGCCGTCGAGCTCCTCCGAGTCGGGCTGGGGAGTGAGGACCTGGAGGTCGAGGATGGCGTTCATGGAAGTTCTCCTTGTGATGCGAAAGAACAGGGAATCGCAGCCGTTCGGAACGGCTCGGTGCCACGGGGCCATGGCCACTTGCCCCCGGCCGATGTGCGTCGTTTTCGGCGGCCCGGCGCGTCGGCGTTCCGCGGCGGTGCGATTGCGGTCACGGTCGGTCCTCTCGTCCGCGGGGGCGGGAGAGCAGGGGCAGGACGGGCAGGCCGTCGGTGACGGTGCGCAGGGCGTGGAGGATGCCCGCCGTACCGGTGGCCAGGTCCATGGACAGGCGCATGTTCTGTGCGCCGAAGGTGGCGATGCCTCCTTCGTGCGGTAGCGCGTGCCAGGCGAGGTCGCGGATATGGCTGGTGAGAGCGGCCGCCAGACCCGGATCACGCTCGACGGCACGGTTGTGCGCGAGGGCGGCGGCGAGGCCGGCCCGTCCGGTGAGGAGACCGCTGTAGACGGTGAAGTCGAGGTCCGGCGCGGTGTGCAGAGCATCCAGGGGGTCGGTGAGTGCTTCCTCGGGACGGTGCCGCAGGTAAGCGGCAAGGGCGACGGTGATACCCGCGCTGCCTGCCCCGAGAGTGGGCAGCGGTGGGGAGCCGTCGCTCGGCGCGGGCGTCCTGGCGGTGCCGGGGAAGTGGTCCAGATCAAGGTGGACGGCCCGGCGTGCCAGGTCCAGGTACCGGCTCTCGCCGGTGTCCTCGTGGAGGCCGAGGAAGAACAGGGCCGGTCCGCTCCAGCCGCGCATCAGTCCGGTGCGGCCGGCGGAAGCACGTGTGACCCCGTTCAGGCATGTGGCAAGGCGCTCGCCGGCCTCCAGGGCGTACGTGTGCAGGCGGGGCGTGTCCAGGGTCTGTGCGAGATGGCGCAGGTTGAGTCCGATGCCCGCCAGCCCGTCGTGCAGGCCGGACGGAGTCGCGTCGGTGGTGAGGTCGACGGCCCTGTTCAGCGTGTCGAGAGCCTGGTCGGGGCGGCCCAGAGGCTCAGGGTGTGGGCGGCCCCGTGCAGGCCGTCGTACAGGCCCGGACGAGGCTGTACGGCACGGTGGGTGGCCTGCCACAGCCACTCGTGGTGTTCGGGGTCCGTCTCGTGCCCGGCGGCGGTCAGTGCGTACAGGACACCCGCGGCACCGTGGGCGAGGGTGTAGCCGCCGTCGTGCAGGGCGGTGGGCTCGCCGGGGAAGAGCCGGTCGGTGCGTTCGGGGGTGGCACTCGCCCGGATGGCGGCGACGAGGGCCTGCTCCAGCTCGTGGGCGGACGACGAGCTGAGGTCGTCCGCGGCGGCGGCGAGCAGGTCGGCGGCCTTCCGGTCGGTGCGGGCCGTGACACCGGGAGGGGTCACCTGCACGGTATGGACCCGGAGCCGACCACCCCGCGTGACGCCCTCGGCTCCCTGCTGCGGGCGGTCGGCGTGGCCGAGCGCGCGATCCCGGCCTCGGCCGAGGACCGGTCGGGGCTCCTGCGGTTCGTGGTCCGCGACCGGCGATTACTGCTGGTGCTGGACAACGCGGCGAGCGAGGACCAGGTCCGCCCCCTGCTGCCCGGCGCCGGACGCTGCCTGACGGTCGTCACCAGCCGTCGTGCCCTGGCCGGTCTCGAAGCGGTCCACCGGATCGACCTCGCGCTGCTGCGCCGGGAGGAAGCGGTCGAGTTGCTGAGCCGTATCGTCGGCCGGGACCGGGTACGGCAGGAGGCCCAGGCCGCCCGCGATCTCGTCGAACTGTGCGGCTTTCTGCCCCTGGCCGTACGGATCGCCGGACAGCGTCTCGCCGGACGGCCTCACGAGCGCATCGGCAAGCTGGCCGCCCAACTGGCCCAGGAGGGACGGCGTCTGGACACCCTCCAGGTCGGCGATCTCCAGGTGCGGGCGGCTTTCGCCCTGTCCTGCCGGCAGTTGACACCGGCCGCCCGGACGGTCCTGCGCCGGGCCTCGCCGGCCGCTGGAGGCGAGTTCAGCCCCGAGAGCGCCGCCCTGCCGGCCGACCTGCCGGTCGGCCGCGTGGCCCAGCACGCCGAGGAGCTGACGGATGCCGGCCTGCTACAGCCCGACGCAGCGGCCGAGCGCTACCGCTTCCACGATCTCGTCAGGCTCTTCGCCACCGAGCAGCTGGCCGCCGAGGACGGTACCGCGGTGTCCCGAGCCGCGCTGGAACGTACGGCGCAGTGGATGCTGCGCCGGGCCACCGCCGCCGCGCTGCGCTTCGACGCCGACCGTCACCGGAACACCCCGTACGACGACCCCCATCCCGCCGGTGCGCCCGCCGACCGTGACGAGGCCCGCGCGTGGCTGGAGGCCGAGCGGGCCCAGTGGCTCGCGGCCTTGCGCCAGGCACAGAACGCGGGACGCCACCGGCAGTGGTGCTGGCCGCTTGTCGGCACCCGCGTTCACTGCACCAGCGGGTTGAGTGGTGCACAGCCACTTGGCAGTGGGTCACTTATGCGAAGTGTGGACGTTCATCGGCCTGTCCTGATGGCGAGGGTCGGGCGGCCCGCCGTGTAAATCCTTGAGTGATGACGCGAGCAATGCCCAGCATCGGCGTCGACGAGGACCACGACTCCTCAATGTTCTCGCTTCGCTGCGTAGTTGAACATATGCGCAGAGCAGTCAACCTGGCGCGAAGTCCTCTTGAGACGGCCTGCGGGCGGCAAAAGACTGCTGCGGTAGCAAGGCCGCGCCTGCATTCCGGGAGCCGCGGCACAGCAGTCACGATCGCAATGGAGGAGAACGCCGATGCCCGACGCCAGCCGTCGAGACGCCGCACACTCGATCACGCTGACCGACGGCACCGCCACGCGGACCCGTGAGGCGGGCCCCGTCGACCTGGTGCCGGTCCAGGAACTGCACCGCCGCTGCTCGCCGGGCAGCCGAGCCCTGCGGTACCACGCGGGCAAGTCCGGACTGTCACCTGCCCAATGGCGTCAGTTGTCCAGCCCGGAGCGCGGCACCACGCTGGTGACCGCTCCGGCCGAGCGTACGGACCACATCATCGCCATGACCAACGTCATGCGCACACATCAGCAAGGGGTGGGGGAACTCGCGATCCTGGTCGAGGACGCGTGGCAGGCCAGGGGGCTCGGCACCGCGCTGGCCGAACATGCGGCGACCTTAGCCCGCCGCGAGGGACATCACACGCTGACCGCCGCGGTGGTGGCGAGCAACAAGCCGATGCTTCAGGTCCTGGGGAAACTGGATGCGACGCCGCTCGACGTCACCGGGCCCGTGCTCGACCTCCGCATCCTGCTGTAGGTCCGGCTTCGACGATCACGGGTGATGGATCACGGTGGGGTAGCCGGACAGGTTCCTGGCCCCCGAGCCCCTCGCGGACTTCGCCGTCTTCCCGCTCGAGGGAACGGGGCGGGGCGGAGTACGCGGGACTGCGGACCCGCATCCTGCCGGGGCGGCACCGACTCCGTCCAGCGGAACGGCCGGTGACAGGGAAAGCACTCAGTCGCTGAACGGACCGTAGTCGCCACCCAGTTCCTGACGGAGGGGAGACGACACCTGTCTCAGGAACCGGCGGGGCCGGAGGGCGAGGGGCCCGTCAGGAGGCGGTGCGCCTCCAGAGCGAGGTGGATCTCGCTCGCCCCCACCGGGTCGGTGGGTGAGCGCCCCGTGAGTTCCTGCACGCGCCGCAGACGGTACGTCACAGTGTTGCGGTGGCAGTACATCCGGGCAGCGGTCTCGGTGGCGGATCCGCCCGATGCGAACCACCGGCTAAGCGTCTCCAGCAGCAGCTCCCTTTCGTGCTGCGGGAGTTCGAGAACAGGGCGGAGCACCTTGCGCACCGCGTGCTGGGCCGAGTCGGGGGCGCTCACCACCATCAGGCGGACTGGTGAGTCACCGTAGGAGGCCACCTCGCGGGCGCCCGACTCGACGCAGGCGCAGGCGAGCCGCGCCTGGCGGAAGGCACCGGGCACCTGCTCCAGACCGTGGAAGAGCGTGCTCACGCCCGCCCGCCCGATGCTCCGCCCGCGAAGGAGGTCCACGGCCTGCGCAAGGCTCCCGGGCGACCGGAGCGAGAGCAGTCCCACCTGCGCGTCGCCCTCCTGGCGCCAGACCGACCAGACGCCGAGGGCTCGCAGTGCGCCCTCCACGTCGTGCAGGGCGTCCTCGTCTGCCGGACGGCCCACGGCGGCGGTCTCGGCGCTGACCACGGCGAAGACTCCCCGCTGCGGCAGCCGCAGCGCGTCGGCGCACTCCCACAGGTGGGCGCCCTCATCCAGCCTGCCGTCGAGTAGCGCGGCCAGCAGCAGGCTCTTGACCTGCCGGTCACGGTGGGCTCTTTCGGACATGGTCTCGCGGTAGGCCACGGCCACCGCGTCGGTGAAGGTGTCACTGACCGACCAGACCGCGGCGGCGACGTGCGGCATCTCCTTGGTGACGGTGTCCCCCGCCTCGTTCAGGATGCACTCCCACATGAACCGTCCGGCGACCCGGTAGGCGTGTGTCACCGCGGACAGCGGCACCCCGTGCTCGGCCTTGAAACGGCCGGTGTCGTGCGGCACGCGCAGGTCAAGACTGTCCCGGCCCAGCTGGGTGATCATGGAGTGCAGGTTGTCCGCGCAGGAAGTGCGCAGCTGGTCGTGTGTCACGTGGCCGTGGTCGCCATAGGCGTCCTCCCCCTCCGTGATCCGGTCCGTGAGCAGGTCGGCGAAACGGTCGATCCCGGGCAGCAGCACGTCGACCAACCCGCGCAGGCCGTCGTCCACGCCGCTGTCGCGTGCGCCGTTGTCATGAGGGGTGACAGTCATTCGGGCTCCCGCAGCGAGGTCGGCGGGACCGCCGCGCCGGCTGTCCCACCACGACGTGCCAGTGGCCCGGAGCCGGCCGGGCCACTGGCAGAGTAACCACACGACGTAGTTGTGGCGACAGTCCGCCCACGTCGACAATCCGCCCGCGTCAGACGTCGGCGGACACCGTGCCGCGGATGAGGTCCGCAGCCCGTTCCGCGATCATGATCGTCGGTGCGTTGGTGTTGCCCCTGACCACGGTCGGCATGACCGAGGCATCGACCACCCGTAGCCCCGCCACACCGTGCACGCGCAGCTCGTGGTCGACCACCAGGCCGATCGCGCAGGTGCTCGTCGGGTGGTACAGGGTCTGCAGCTCGCGCCGCGCGTAAGCCAGTAGGTCGGCGTCGCTGTCGGACGGCGGCGTCAGGAAGTCCGACCGGCGGTGCAGGCGCAGGGCGGGCTGTCCGACGATGTCCAGTACCAGCCGCAGCGCCCGGATCGCTGTGGCCCGGTCCTCCGCGGTGGACAGGTAGTTGTGCAGGATGCGCGGCTTGGCGCTGGGCAGCGTCGAGCGCAGCGTGACCTTTCCGCGGCTGGTGGGTGCGAGCAGCACCGCGCCGATGTGGAAGGCGTGGTCGGTGGCGGCTCCCAGCCCCTCCTGGTGGAACATGGCCGGTACGGCGTGGATCTGCACGTCCGGGGCGTCGAGACCGCCGGTGGTGCGGAAGAACCCGCCGCCCTCACCGACGTTCGAGGTGAGGGGCCCGCGGCCTTCGGCTTCCAGCAGCCGGAGGTTCTCGGAGGTCTCAGCGGTGAGCAGGGATTCGGTGTCGGTGAGATGGACGACGGCCAGATGCGGGTGGTCCTGGAGATTCTCGCCGACCGGCAGGTTCACCTTGGGGGTGATGCCGAGGGCCGCGAGCTCGTCGGCGACGCCGATGCCCGAGAGCATGAGCAGCTGGGGTGAGTTGTAGGCGCCCGCTGAGAGGACGACCTCCCGTTCGCACCGAAGTTCCTGCGTCGCCCCGTCCCGGTCCACCTCGACACCGACGGCCCGTTCCCCGTCGAGGAGGACGCGGGTGCACTGCACCCCGGTGAGCACGGACAGGTTGGGCCGTTCGACGGCGGGTCGCAGGTAGGCGTCGGCCGTGCTGCACCGCAGGCCGCCGCGCTGGGTGAGCTCGTAATACCCGACGCCGTCCTGCTCAGGGCCGTTGAAGTCGGGGTTGACCGGATGTCCCGCCTGCTGAGCCGCTGCCAGGAAGGCGTCGATGAGGGGGTTGCGGGAGCGCCCGGGGTTGACCGGGAGCGGGCCGCCGGCGCCGTGCCATTCGGAGGCGCCGGCGTGGTGGTCCTCCGACCGCAGGAAGTACGGCAGTACGTCGTTCCAGCCCCAGCCCTTGGCGCTGACGGCGGCCCATGAGTCGTAGTCGCGGCGGTGGCCGCGGATGTAGATCATGGCGTTCATCGAAGAGGAGCCGCCGAGCATGCGGCCGCGCGGCAGATAGCGCCGTCGGCCCTCGAGGCCGGGCTCGGGCTCGCTGAGGTAGTCCCAGTCGTACTTGGTCCGGAACAGCTTCGAGAACGCGGCCGGAACGTGGATCTCCTGGGCGTCGTCGGCCGGGCCGGCCTCCAGGAGCAGGACGCGTACGTCGGGGTCCTCGCTGAGCCGGGCGGCGAGCACACAGCCCGCGGATCCCGCACCCACGATGATGTAGTCGTACATGGTGTGCCCTCTCTCTCGGCGGCCGGCCACGCGGTCAGTACTGGATGGCCTTGGTCTCCAGGAACTCCTCGAAGCCCAGACGCCCGGCCTCCCGGCCCACGCCAGACTGCTTGTAACCCCCGAACGGGGCAAGGGGGTTGAATGCGCCACCGTTCACGTCGACCATCCCGGCCCGGATCCGGCCGGCAACCGAGCGCGCCCGTTCGGGATCGCCCGACCACACGGCCCCGGCGAGGCCGTAGGGCGTGTCGTTGGCGATGGCCACGGCCTCCTCCTCGGTGTCGTAGGGCAGGATCGACAGGACGGGTCCGAAGATCTCCTCGCGGGCGATGGCCATGTCGTTGGTGACGTCGGTGAAGACGGTAGGAGCGACGAAGTAGCCGGGCCCGTCCTGCGGCGCGTCGGGACCGCCGGTGAGCAGGGTGGCGCCCTCGGCGATGCCGGCCGCGATGTAGTCGCGCACGCGCTTGAGTTGGATGTCGGAGACCAAGGGACCGATCCGCGTCTCCTCGTCCTGCGGGTCGCCGACGCGGTAGCCGCGCGCCGTCTCGGCGGCGATCCGGCCAGCCTCCTCGAGCTTGTCACGGGGGACGAGCATGCGGGTGAGAGCGATGCAGGTCTGGCCGGCGTTGAGGTAGCACTTGGCCACTCCGTCGGTGACCGCGGCCTTCAGGTCGGCGTCGTCCAGAATGATGTTGGGAGACTTGCCGCCGAGTTCCAGCGCCACCTTCTTGACGGTCTCCGCCGCCAGCGCCGCCACCCGCCGGCCTGCCCGGGTCGATCCGGTGAACGAGACCATCGCCACGTCGGCGTGACTCACCAGCGCCTCACCCACCACCGGCCCGTAACCGGTCACCACGTTGAGCACTCCGGCGGGCAGCCCCACGGACTCGGCGATCTCCGCCAGGAGCATGGCGGACAGAGGAGCGACCTCGGAGGGCTTGAGCACGACGGTGCACCCCGCGGCCAGCGCCAGCGCCACCTTCAGCGAGACCTGGTGCAGCGGAAAGTTCCACGGCGTGATGCAGCCGACGACTCCGACGGGCTCACGGACGACATGCGAGTTGCCGACCTCCTCCGGCCCGAAGTCGAAACCGGCCGCCAGTTCGGCGGCCTGGCCGAAGGTGAACACGGGCAGCCCCGACTGCAGGACCCGACTCTCCTGGACAGGAGTACCGACCTCGCTCGCCACCAGGCGTGCGATGTCCTCCGCGCGCTCCTCCAACGCACGGTGGATACGGCGCAGATAGTCCGCACGAACCTCTTGGGAGGCCTGGGACCACTCCTCGAATGCCCGGGCGGCGGCACGCACCGCCCGGTCGACATCCTCGGGCGTACCGGCCGGGACCGAGCCGATCACACGTTCGTCCGCGGGGTTGACGATTTCGATCACTTCGGTGTTCGGCGCCTTCGTCCATTCCCCGTTGATGAAGTGCCCGCTGTATGTCTTCATGGCTGTGCTCCTTGCTCGGCCCGGTTTCCCGGCAGTGTGCGCGAGCCGTTACGGCGGGGTCGATGGAGCGGTGAAGCCGGATCGGCTCACCCGATTGTGCATCTGCACAAGGCCGTACTCGACTCCCGACCTTTGCTGGGAGTCGAATACGGCCTTGCGGTCTCTCGAGATGGGGTGTGAGGGCACTGTCCGTTGACTGACCGGGTGGTGGGATGATCTTCGGGTTGATCATGGTGGAGAGGGACCGTCCGTGGACAGCGCGCCGCAAACCTCCCGCGATCACCTTTTCGACTGCGGCATCCGGCTCGTCCGCGGGTCGACGGGGAGCCGGTCGCGGCCGAGCGATTACCCAGGTCAGCCCATCTAACTGACGAAGGGGGCTGCGCATGCGCATCGCCGCGTCAGGCCGGGTCGCTCTCCTGGGAGCTGCCTGGGACGCGGTCACAGCCCGGCGTGCCAGTCCCGCTCCAGATCGCCTGTGTCGAATACGCTGCGAAGATGTCCGACCTGGAGGCCTCGGCAACGCGGATGCGCGGGAATGCCGCCCGGTATCGGCTCTTCACGTCGGCCGGGACGGCGCAGCTGCCGGACGGAAGGGGTGTGGCATGAGATCCCCGAGCGTGCACCTACGGGAGATCACCGACGACGACCGGGATGCCGTGCGTGCCCTCCGCGTCCGAGGTGACCAGAAGCAATTCGTCGCCTCCGTGTCCCATTCCCTCAAGGAGGCGGCGAAGAAACCGGAGGCCAATCCCTGGTACCGCGCCGTGTACCGCGGCGATGAGCCAGTCGGCTTCGTGATGCTGTCGTGGAAACCGCCGGCCGGTCCTTACAAAGGGCGACACTTCCTCTGGCGACTCCTCGTCGACAAGCGGTACCAGGGGCGAGGGATCGGCCGAGAGGCGCTCACGCAGGTCGCCACCCTGGTTCACGCGGACGGCGCCACCGAGCTGCTGACCAGCTACGAGCCGGGCGACGGCGAGCCGTGGCCCTTCTACCAGAAGTTCGGGTTCGAGCCCACCGGGGAGATCGACGACGGCGAGATCGTTCTGCGACTCACCTTCCCCGCTCGGTGAGCTGTTTTACGGAAGCGCGGACAGTTTTGACCTGAGGTGGTCACACGACGAGAGGCTGGTGGGCACCTGGAAGTCGATGCCCGCCAGCTGCACGTCCCCCCAAGTCACCGTTACCCCGCAACTGGCCGTTCCTCCGGAGACTCTGGCGGTTCCGGGCCGCCTGCAACTGCCGCTCCGCGTGCCGCCCGTTCTCCCCTCGCAGCATCGTCAACCACGGCCAAAGGTCCGGTAGCGTTGTGCCGAGCAGGCCAGCCGGTGCTCGATACGGCACCGTTGAAAGGGATCTGGCGGACACACGCCGTAGACGGTGACCCGACCGTCGGAGAGCTCGATCGACCGATGCTCCGCCGGCACCGTATGGGCCAGTGGAGCCGTGTGTGCAGGTTCGAATCCTGCCGGGGGCACCCATGAGGTGCTCAAATACCCCGTCACCAGCGGAAACGCTGAGTGTGGGGTCATTGTGTCCGTGCAGGCGTGTGCCGCCCGGAGCGGCCGTATGCCGGGGTCTGTGGACTATTCGTGGACAGAATCTTGGGGCGTTTGCCCTGGTCGCCATCGGAAACGTCGGTGGCCCCGGACGAGTCCGGGGCCACCGAGGTGCCTCCTCCACTGAGCCTGGTCACGGGGCCGGCTCGCTAGTCAGCGGTGACCCCCCAGTAGCCGATCTGCACAGGCCGGCCGTAGCGGTAGAGCACCGTGCAGTTCCCCTGGGCGCGGCCCGGGAAGCCCAACCGCTCGGACTCGAGGGCGGCGTCCCACTCCGCGTAGGTGGGCCGGCCGTGAGGAGCCCACGCACGCACCTCATCATCGGTCAGCAGCCGCATGAACGGGCCGTCGTCGGTGTCCGTGGCGTCGATCATGCAGGGAAGATCCAGCACGGTGCCCGTGCCGCCGGTGAGAATGTATTCCTGCCACTCCGGGTCGCGCCACAGCTCCTCGACAGACCGGCCCTCGAAACCGTGGTTGTCCCGAGCCAGCTCCTCTTCCTGGGCCTGCCGGAATGCGGCCTCCAGATCACGCTGATACGGACCAGTGGCCTGCCATGCATTGCCGCCCACCTCTGTCCCTCCCCACCTGAGCTCTTCAATCGAGGCGCAGCATAAAGGACGGCACCGACAGCGCGCCGGCCGATCACTCGTACTCGCGCAACAGCTCTTCGGTCTTGCGGTTGGCGACCTCCTGCCGTCCGTCGATGCACTTGGCGTAGCGGCTCAGCAGGACCTCGACGCTGTTGCCTGCGCGCTCGGCGACCTCGGTAGGGTCCACCCCGGAGTTGAGCAAGGTCGCCAGCGCCGAGTGTCGGAGGTCATACGGCCGTGCAGCAAGCGGCACCGTCTCAGTGCCACAGAGCAATACGCGGACCACGTCGGTGGAAGCAGACGGTGCGGGTTCTCTGAACTGCCGGCTCTCTGGCCTGGATCACTGCAGGTTGACCTAGTCACATCAAGTGCTCTCTGATTCGTCCTGTGGCCGCCGGCGCAGCGTGAGTGGGTGTGCCGCGGCGAGGTATTAGCGATCCGGTGCGTTCGACGCGGCGGTATTCTGCCGCGCACCCGCTGCCGCGGCGGTGGCCCTCACGTCCCGCCGAGCCGCAGGCAGGTAGGGGACGCTGGATGGCCGCCGGTGTCATCGAGGCCAGCCGCTGCTGTAGTGGCGAGGCAATTGGTGACGGCAGCGCATTGTCATCCGGTGAGTGGACTCATTGTCAGCGGGGGCCAACGCGTTGACGAGATCGGCGGAACGGCGAAGATGGCCTGGGGCGTTGACGCACGGGGCATGACTCCGCAACCCTCCAGTCACTGTGACTCGTTCGGGTTGCCCTTCGGATCGCAGACGGTTCGTGTCACAGCCGCACCCTCACCAATCCTCTGACGACCTCTGGACCGCACATGAGTATGTACCAGTCCCCGCAGCAGCAGCCCTACGGATACTGGCAGCCGATGTACCCTCCGCCCGCCGCGCCCCCTGTGGTGGGCCCGCCTCCCGGGGCCCTCGGCAACCAAGGCGCACGGCTCGCCGGCCGTTTTCTGGACGCGGTGTTCATGGTGCTGGCGCTGCTACTCGTGGCCGGCCTAATCGTCTTGATCCAAAACCTGACGGTGGACAACGACGTCATCGGGATGGTTGCAGGGGTGATCGGGTATGTCGGGATCGGCCTGGTCCTGCTCTGCTACGAGCCCGTCATGAACTGGAAGTCCGGTGCCACCTACGGGAAGCGAATCTGCGGATTGCGTGTCGTCCGGCTCGATAACAGTCAGAACCTCTCCTTCGGACGCGCGTGGTTGCGCTGGTTCACCAGCTTCGTGATGGGATTCGTGCCGTTCCTGGGGCTGGTCAACGTGCTGTGGTGCCTCTGGGACAAGCCGTTCCAGCAGTGTCTGCACGACAAGGCGGCCAACAGCGTCGTCGTGAGCACCAGACCCTGACGTAACGGGGCCACGGCACGCCGCGTCTCCCGCTCCAGAGCCCCGCGGGACGACGGCCTGCGTGAACTGCGGGGCACAGCGGTTTCCGCGACGTCCGTCGGCGCCTCTGACTGCCTGCGCCCGCAACCTTCCCGAGCCACGGCAGGCGGCGGGCGCGGTGAAGCGGCACAGACGCGATCCCTCGGACCTCTCGCACGGTCAGCGGCCTCTCAGACGGGGTGCCGGTAAGAACACTGTCACGAGCCGCAAACGGCGGTGATCTTGCGCGGGTGTCACCCGTGTGGGTGAGTCCAGGGTCGTGCACCTGCGCGGGGTGAAGCCCCGAGAGGACGCTCGACGACCGTGGCCCGCACCCCTTTGGACCTGGACGACCTGGTCGAGCACTGGACGCTGCTGAAGGACGAGCTAGGGCCAATACCGGTGATTTAGGTCGTTTTCCGGCTGGTCGAGGTGGCTCTGGTGGGCCCGACCAGCCGGACCGTCGGGGTGTCTGGCCGTGGTGGGCTG